>CAZDLW010000035.1:0-28053 GCA_964505975.1 uncultured Bifidobacteriaceae bacterium
GGGTGGAGGATGCGTTTTACCGCGCAACGCCACCCCAACGCGCAGGCGCGTTGGGGACCCCCGGGGTGTCGTCGGGAGCCGGCCCACCTCAACCCGAGCGCGCTCCGGAATTGTCCGGAACGGTGGCGCTCGGGACCGGGGTATACGAAAGCTGGTGGCCTGGTGGAGAAGAAGTAGGTATGTCGCTCATGTCGATTGTTACAGGCGTGTTCGTCCTCGTCCTGGCGCTGGTGCTCGGCAGCTACTGGCTGCTCGTGCTGCGCCCGGAAGGAAAGGCCAACCGCGACGTCCGGCGGCGGCTGAAGACGAAGCGGCCGAACCTCGTGATCGCCAAGCTCGAAAAGGCGCGCCAGTCGCTCAGCGCCGTCGGGCCGCTGGACTTCCTGTTGTCCAAGACCGCCAGCATGGTCGCGCCGCTCCAGCGGCTCATCGGGCTCTCGGCACTTCGCGTCAACGTTGGCACCGTCATTCTGGCGAGCATCTTCTGCGCGGTGGTCGCTGTTGCGGTGCTCATGCAGTTTGCGCCTCCCCTCTTCGCGCTCGCCCTCGGACTGCTGGCCGGAGGCATCCCGTACGCGTACATCCGCTATGCCACGTCGAAGCGGCTGGTGCAGTTCGAAGAGCAGTTCCCGGAGGCCATCGACCTGGTCGCGCGCGCGCTGCGCGCCGGGCACGCGTTGCCCACGGCACTGCAGATGGTGGGCGAGGAGATCTCCGAGCCCGTGGGCGGGGAGTTCAAGCAGTTGTTCGATCAGCAGAACTACGGCATGTCGCTGCCCGACGCGCTTCGCGCGTTCGCGGATCGCGTGCCGCTGCTCGACGCGCGCTTCTTCGTGACCGCCGTCATGACGCAACGCGAGATGGGCGGCAACCTCTCCGAAGTGCTGGACAAGCTGTCGGCAGTCATCCGCGAGCGCTTCAAGGTCAAGCGGCAGGTACGGGCCGTCAGCGCGCACGGCCGCATCACGGGTGTCGTGCTGGGTTTTCTCCCGCCAGCCGTGGCGGCGGTGCTCTTCATCCTGTCGCCCGCGCACATCCGGCTGCTCGTCGAAGATCCCCTCGGCCTGTATATGGTTGGTGGCGCCATCACCCTGCAGGTGGTTGGCGTGCTGGCCATCCGCAAGATCGTGAACGTGGAGTACTGAGGCCATGGTGCTGGAACTGCTCCTCGGCGTAACGGGCGTGTTCTTCGTGGTGGCGCTCACGGCAGGCAGCCTCACGTATTGGTGGCTGGCGCGGAACGCGCCGGAGCAACGGCGCCTGCGCGCTTTCGCGCAGCCCGGGGGATCGGGCGTCGTGATCGGCGGCCCCACCGCGCTGACCGAAACCCCGGATCCGGTGCTGCAGCGTCTCTCGCGGCTCGTGCCCAAGAGCCCGAAGGACATGACGCGGATCCAGCGGCGGCTGGCGCGGGCGGGCCATCCGCACCCGAGCGCGGCCGTCTATTACGCGCTGGCCGAGGTCACGTTGCCGGTGGTGCTCGGGCTCTCCACGATTGTCCTGTTCGGCATGCGTGGCGGGCTCCTGCTGGCCGTGTTCCTGGCCATTCTCGGCTATCTCGCACCGGGGCTGTGGGTCGAGCGGCAGACCAGGCTTCGCCAGAAGGCCATTCGCAACGGGCTGCCCGATGCCCTGGACCTGCTCACGGTGTGTGTGGAAGCCGGGAGCGGCCTGGACCAGGCGCTGGCCAAGACCAGCAATGAGCTGCACCACGTGCACCCGGCGCTGGCCGACGAGCTCCAGACGATCAACACCGAGATCCGGGCCGGCAAGCCCCGGATGGAAGCGCTCAAGAACTTCGCGCAGCGGACGGGAGTGCCGGACGTGCAGACGCTCGTCTCGATGCTCACGCAGACCGATCGGTTCGGGACCAGCGTGGCGGATGCGCTGCGCGTGCAGTCCGACACGTCCCGCACGAAGCGCCGCCAGGATGCGGAAGAGCGCGCCGGCAAGGTGGGCGTCAAGCTGGTGTTCCCGCTCGCCCTGTGCCTGTTTCCGGCTCTCTATGTCGTGTGCTTCGGGCCGGTAGTGGTGAAGGTGTATCGCGCCTTCCTCGAAGGCGCTCCGTAGAGGAGAGGTGAATGAGTACGACGACGTGGGTTCTGCTCGGGTTGCTGGCGCTGTTCGTGGTTCTGTATCTGATGCGGCGGCGGGCGCGCCTCAGCAAGGAGGACGTGGATTGATCGAACCATCCCACGTGCGGCTGTGCCGCGTGGCGCACGGGTGTTGCCGCCCACGGCCAGCCGTGTCAGTCGGGGCCATCGTGCTCGCTGCGGTGTTCGCGTCCGCGTGCGCGTCGCATCGGGTGCAGGCCGGACACCCGGAGGTCGCTGTTCCTGCCGCGGACCGAACCGCCGAGGGCACGGGATCCGCCGTACAGCCGACCGTGCCACCGGGTCCCCGGTCCACGCACGTCATGGTCAACACGATTGAAGCCACGAACGAGCCGCTGCGCGAGGCGCTCGGGGCGCTGGCGACTGCGCCGGGCGCCCGCACACACCGCCGTGTGGCGGAAGCGTATCGCCAGCTTGGCGTGCTGGATCTCGCGCACGAGCACTTCAGCGCCGCCGTGACGTTGGATCCGCTGGACGCCGCATCGCACGAAGCGCTGGCGCGCATCTGGCGCGACTGGGGAACGCCGCACATGGGACTGGGCGACGCCTACCGGGCCGTGCACCATGCGCCGGCACGCGCATCGGTTGCCAATACCCTGGGAACGCTGCTCCAGGCGCTTGGCCAGATGCCGGACGCGAAGCGCTGGTACACGACGGCGCTGGCGCTCGACCCGGGCGCCTGGTACGCGCTGAACAACCTGTGCTACGCCGGCATCATGACGCGGCAACCCGATACCGTGGACGTCTGCCAGCGCGCGGTGGCCGCCGCGCCGGAGTCCACGGTGGCCAAGAACAACCTGGCGCTGGCGTACGCCGCGGCGGGCGATCTGCCACAGTCGCAGGTCTGGTTCCGCCGGGCGGGGGACGCCGCCGTCGCGCATTACAACTACGGCATCGTGCTGATGGCCACGCGGGACTATCGCGAGGCGCTGCAGGCGTTCCAGGCGGCGCTCGAAGCCGACCCGCGGTTCACGCTGGCCGCGCGCCGTGCCCGTCAGGCGAGGGAGTTGGGGAACAAATGATCGCAGATACCGCATTCCAGATGCCCGCCGCACCGCAGAGCCTCGACGAGACCGGACTCTCGGGCGACCTGGTGCTGCAGATGGTCACCAAGACGCTGCACTTTGCCGGTGAGCTGACGGGCACCGAGCTGGCCGCGCGGCTGGGCGTAACGTTTCCGGTCATCGAGCTCGCCGTCTCGATACTCAAGCGCGAGCACCACTGCGAGATTGTCGGCGGCACCATTCTGGGCGGCTCCTCGTATACATACCGGCTGACCGACGCCGGGCGCGTGCGCGCCTCGATCTTTCTCGAGAACAACCACTACGTCGGCGCGCTGCCGGTGCCGCTGGATCAGTATCGCGCCTATATGTCGCTCTTCACCGAGCAGCGGTCGTTGCTGATGGCGACGCGCGAGGCTGTGCGTGACGCCTTCTCGCACCTCGTGCTGAACCGCCGCGTGCTGGATCAGCTCGGGCCGGCCATTGCCGCCTGGCACTCGCTGTTCGTGTACGGCCCACCGGGCAACGGCAAGACGGTCATCTCGCAGGCCATTCGCAACATCCTGTCGGGCGGGATTGCCGTGCCGCACGCGATTTCCGTGGACGGTCACATTATTCGCGTGTTCGACCCCGTGAATCACGAGAAGGTCGACGTACCGCATCCAGACGAGGGCGGGCTCGAGCGGATTGACGCGTGGGATGGTCGCTGGGTGCCCTGCCGGCGCCCCCTCGTCACCGTGGGCGGCGAGCTCACGATGGATGCGCTCGAGTTGGGCTACAGCCCCTCGGAGGGCTTCTACCGCGCGCCGCTGCAGGCGCTGGCCAATGGCGGCGTGCTCGTGATTGACGACTTCGGCCGGCAGCACGCCACGCCGCGCGACCTGCTGAACCGCTGGATCGTGCCGCTCGAGAGCCGTGTGGACCACCTGACGCTCCAGACCGGACAGAAGTTCGAACTGCCGTTCGAAGTGTTCGTCGTATTTGCCACGAACCTGAAGCCGACGGATCTGGTGGACGAGGCCTTCCTGCGCCGCATTCAGTACAAAGTGCTGGCGGAGTCGCCGACGGTGGAAGAGTTCGCGCAGATCTTCGAGAACTACTGCGTCGTGAAGGGGCTGGCGTTCGACCCTGCCCTGGCCGAGCACGTGATCTTCAACGAGCTGCGTGCGCGCGGCATTGCGCTGCGCGGCTGTCAGCCCCGCGACCTGATCGAGCACGCGCTGGCGCTGGCGAGCTATCTCGATTTGCCGCGGCAGCTCACGGCGGATCTGCTGAGCGAAGCGTGCGCATCGTGTTTCGTGGAGGATCGCGATCTGGCCACGGCGTGATGGTGCGGGCGCGTAATGCAGAATTCAGAGTTCAAAATGCAGAAGGGTTCGTGCGGGCACATTCCCGATGCTTCTACATTCTTCATTCCAAATTCTGCATTCTGCATTCATGACGGCCCGGCCCAAAGCGGACCTCGAACTTGCCGCCGCACGCCCGGAGCTCGCTCTGTCGCACCTCGAGTGAGCTCCGGGGCAGGCGGCTCGACTTCAGGGGGACTCAGAAACAGCCCGACGTTGGAGCAGCCCATACGCGGATGCGACAAGGTGCACTGATCCTATTCGTGGTGTTGGTGATTGGCGCGGGCACGGCCCGCGCGCAGACGCCCCTGCCCGCAGATCCCGTCGATCCTGCGGCGCCGGTTGTGCAGACGACCGTCCGCATCACCTCGCCGCTCGGTCGCACCGGCCTTGCCGGCCGTATCCGCATTGTCGCGCAAGTCGATCGCCCGGCCACGCGGCGCGCGTCGCTGGAGCCGCTCACGGTTCGCTTCTCCGTCGATGGCGAGGTCGTGGGGACCGTCGATCGTCCTCCGTATGCCGTGGAGTGGGTGGACGAGAATCCCTTCGAGCCGCGCGAGATCGTGGTCGAAGTGGAGGAGATGACCGGCACCATCGTTCACGACAAAATGCTGCTCCCTCCGTTCGAAATTGTCGGCCGCACCGAGGTGGCGAGCATCCTCCTCGAGGCCGGCGTGTACGATGTGAAGACCGGCCGCGCCGTGCCCGGCCTCGGGATAGCGGACTTCATCATCCGCGAGAACGACCTGCCCCAGGCCGTCGATCTCGTGGCGCGCGAAAGCCTGCCGGCCACGATGATCCTGCTCGTGGACAACAGCCAGAGCATGCGCCGGCGCATGGACGCCGTTCGCGAGGCCGCCGAACGGTTTGCACGCAGCTTGCGCGACGAAGACCAGGTGATCGTCGCCCCGTTCAATCACCAGATTGGGACGATGACGGGTCCGACCGACGATGTTGCCACCATCGTGGAGGCCATTGGGGCGATACGCGCCGGCGGAGGCACAGCCATTCTGGATGCCGTGGACGAGGCCACGCGGCTGCTCGAGGGCACCAGCGGTCGCCGGGTGATCCTGCTCATCACCGATGGCTTCGACGAGAACAGTACCACCGAGGTGGAGGCCGTGATTGAAGCGGCGCAGGCATCGCAGGTCATGATCTACGCAGTGGCCGTTGGCGGCGTGACCGGCGTCTCGCTGCTCGGCGAGAGCGTGCTCCGCCAGCTCACCGAACAGACCGGCGGGCGCGTCTTCTTCCCGTGGCGCGAGTCCGAGCTGGCCGGCGTGTACGGCGAAGTCGCCGCAGACGCGCACAGCCGGTATCTGCTCACGTACACCCCGACGAACCAGCGACAGGACGGCACGTGGCGGGCCATCTCCGTGGACGCGGGTGAAGGCCACCGCGTCCTCACGCGCACCGGGTATCGCGCGCCTGCGCCGCCGCCCATTCGCCCGACTCTCGAGTTCACGGCGCGGTCCTCGTCGCCCGGGCTCCTCGATCTCACGGCCGCGGATCTCGCGGTCATCGAGGACGGCGTGCCGCAGGCGGTGGAGGGCTTCCAGGAGGCGGTGGATCCGGTGTCGATCGTGATGGCCATCGACACGAGCGGGAGCATGCGCCGCGACGCAGACGCCGTGCGCGAGACGGCCCGCGAGTTCGTCCTGGCCATCCGGCCCGAGGACCCGCTGGCGCTCATCACGTTCGCCGACGACGTTACCTTTGCGCATGTGCTCGACACGAATCGGGACTGGTCGCTCGAAGCCATCGACTCCTTCACCGTCAACGGTGGAACGGCGCTCTACGACGCACTTCGAGACTCGCTCCTGCACCTGATGCAGGTGAAGGGCCGGCGCGTTGTCGTCGTGCTCACCGACGGGAAGGACGAGAACAACCCCGGCACTGCGCCGGGCAGCGTCAACACGTTCGAGGACGTGCTGGACCTCAACACGCAGGCCGGTGCGGCCATCTACACCGTGGGGTTGGGCTCCGGTGTGGACCGCCCGGTGTTGAATCGACTGGCCGCCGAATCGGGTGGCGAGGCGTACTACTCCCACGACCCCTCGCAGCTTGGCGAGCAGTTCCGCCTGATCATCGAGGACATGCGGCGGCGCTACGTCGTCAGCTATACGTCCACCAATTCGGACCACGACGGCGCGTGGCGGAAGGTCGATATCCGCTCTCGCGTCCCTGGAGTCACGGTCGTGGGCGAGGGGGGGTACTTTGCGCCGGACTGGTAGGGCAATGAAGAAGGGGGAAGGGGGAGAGGGGAGGGGAGGAAGGGCTGTGTTAGGGAGTAGGCATTAGGGGTTAGAGGGGCCAGGGGTCAGGAACGGAGCGGACGCAGTCATGAGATACATCTTCCATCTCCTCATCGTCATTGCCGTCGTTGTTGGCTTCCAGGTGTGGGGCGCGGACGGCGTCGAGAGCCGGCTCACCACGGGAACGCACTGGGTGGCGAGCAAGACCGGGTTGTCGGGTGCGTGGGAGTGGTGGCGCGACGGCGTGTATCCCCCACTGAAGGACACGAGCCGAACGACCTCCGAACGCACGTATTACGGCCTTATGAGGGCACTCGACCGCGCACAGCAGGTCACCGTGGACGTCCCGGACTGGCTGCGCAGGCGTGCCGCGGACGTCCGGAACTTGTTCGGAGGAGAGAAAGATCGCGCCGGAGGGAAAGGGTAGCGGAGGGGAGGCAGCGGAGGGGAGGCAGGGCTGTGCCAGGGAGGAACGCCTACACACTTCTTCCTTCTTGCCTATTCCCTAACACAGCCCTCCCTCCCCTCCCCTACCCCCCTCCCCGCTTCGTGTCGATATAGCCAACAGCGTATGCCAGCAGATAGCCTGGGAACCGACCATTACGAGGTACTGCAGATCAGCGCGAACGCGGAGCCGGAGACGATTCACCGCGTCTACCGGATCCTGGCGCAGCGCTTTCACCCGGACAATGCGGTCACGGGAGACGCCGAGCGCTTCAAGCAGCTCACGGAGGCGTACCACGTGCTCAGCGACCCGGAGCGGCGCGCGCAGTACGACGTTCTCGTGCAGCAGCACCGGCGCGACCGCGCGCGGCTGATTGCGGATGCCGTCCGATCGGAGAGCGACGTGGAAGCCGAGCGCCTGCTGCGGCTCACGCTGCTCGAGGTCCTCTACGCGCGCCGGCGCTGCGAGCCGCGCAGCCCGGGCATCTTCGACGTGGACCTGGAAGAGCTGGTGGGCCAGCCGCGCGAACACCTGGAGTTCACGTTGTGGTACCTGGCGCAGAAGGGGTTCATCGATCGCGCCGACGGCTCACGGCTGATGATCACCCCAGAGGGCGTGGATTACTTCGAAGAGAACCTCCAGGCCACGCGACCCCTTCGCCGCCTGGCCGCGGGTGCTGCATTCTGAATTTGCATCCTGCATTGATCGAATCGAGCAGGGAACCCAGCACCCCCCGGCCACGGTCCAGGAAAGCAGCCGCTTACGTCCACGGCCATCGGCTCCAGCGCGGGCAGGTCACGCCGAACGGCTATGAACGAGCTGTCCGTCACCACGTCTGTACCCACCACGGCACACCGCCGCCGGAGACCACGCAATTGGTCGACAGGCGTTCCAGATGGTGCCCTGCTCGTGCACGAGCGGACCGTTCCGAGGATGTGACATTCGTCCGTGAGCGTCTTCGAGGGTCCGAGGTCCGACCACCCTCCTCCGCAGCCCGCGTGGTCTTCTCGGTTCGATCCGGGTCTCGTGGACTATAGAGACACCGTGGGCCGCCATCGAGGCGGCCGGGCTGAGCCCCGGACGCGACATGCACGTACCGCGGATTGGGCGCCGAGGGCTGTCACGGGAGTCGGGTAGTCAAGTCGGTGAAAGCCGACGAGACCCATGGGGTAAGTGCGTTGATAGCCGTAACCGTTCCAATCGTGATGATACCGATCAGCAGGCCGTACTCGATCAGGTCCTGTCCCGAATCTTCGCGCACGAGGCGCGCCAACGTCGACATCGTGACTCCTGTTTCTCGTCCGGAGCTCCTGTATCCATCCGCTGCTGACGCTTGACGATCGGGCAAATACCGGTCGTTCCGGTGCGTGCAGACGCTGATAGCAACAGGGACGCCAAATCTCTATCAGTGGGGGTATAGGTCAGGGATGTTCTTCGTAATCAACCGGATACCGGTGTCAGATGCGTTAGCGGCCGTGGTCCGGGCGCGACCAGAAGTCTGCTCCATCGAGGGAACCCTTGAGGCAGGAAGCGCGAAAATCAATCCTGGTGTGACAGTCTGTAATTTGAATTCCTTAAGTCTGCCTTTTCGCGAACTCTAATGTAGGTAGACAGCGACATCACAAGAAATTAGATGTCAATGGACGGTATGTACTATGCAGATATATACCTGGAGAGATGTACTCCTCATTCGCTGAAATTCCACCAAACAGCAGGACCGCTTACGTCGGTGCAAGGATCGTGGCCATGCATTCCCTTTCAACGTTTTGTGCGCTGGCATTCGAGACGGGACGGCTGACGCCGCTGCCGGATCGCCGGCAGGTCCCCGACCGCCGGAAGACCGGGCGCGGAGGGCGCCGCCTCGAGGATGCCGAATCAGTTGCGCACGTGGCCGCAGCCATCGACGTCCTTCATCACGAACATGCCGTTCGCGATGACCAGCCCCAGCACTGATCGGCATCGTGCCCTGGCGGCGGGGCCGGCCGGAGGCCCGCCGTGAGCCCTCTTCTCGAGCAACTGCCACGCGTCCGTGTGGAGTGGGTGATTGCCGTCGCCCGCGTTGTGCTGGCCGGTGGTTCGCTCGTTGCGGTGACGCTCGATCCGGTGAGTGCCGGTCTGGCATGGCCCATTACGGTGCTGCTGGCGTGGTACCTCTTCTGTAGCCTGGGTATTCTCGCGCTGGTATGGTCCCCCGTTCGCTTCGGCCGTGGGTGGGACGTTGGTCTGCACGCCTTCGATTTGTTCGTGTTCACCATGCTCATGGTGATCACGAGCGGCGCCACGAGTCCCTTCTTCCTCTCGCTGATCTTCCTGCTCACCTGTGCCACGCTCCGCTGGCAGCTGCCCGGCACCATCTGGACCGCGGGCGCCGCCATTGCCGCCTATGCGGGGGCCAGCCTGTATGTGGCCTACGGGTTGAAGCAGGGCGCGTTCGACCTCGAGCAGTTTCTCATCCGCTTCGTGTACCTGGTCGTCATCACGGCCTTGCTCGGCTACATCAGCTCGAGCCAGATCCGGTTCTACAGCGAGCTTGGGCGCCTGCTTACCTGGCCCCGAGCCGTGTCCAAGGCCCCGCACCAGGTGATTGCCGAAGTCATGTCCTATGCTGCGGACCTGCTCTCGGCGCCGCGGGCGGTACTCGTCTGGGAAGATGCGCGCGACGGACGGATCAACCTGGCGTGGCTGGCCGGCGGTGGCGTCGAGTGGGTACAGGAGTCGGACACCCCCTACGGCAGCGTCGTGCTTCCCAGCTTCGAAGGCCGCGCGTTCGCGACCAAGGACGCGAGCCAGGATCGCGAGGTCGTCGCCATGACGCCGCGCGGCTTCGCCCGCCGCCGGTGCCGGCCAATCGACGACCGTCTGCGCGCGCGGTTCGATATGCGCGCCGTGCAGGCGTGGCCGCTCGTGGGCGAGCTGATACAGGGCCGGTTGTTCCTGCTCGACAAGCCCGGCACGCTCGACGATCTCGTCCTCGGCGAGTTCATGGCACGTCTGGTGGCGTCACGACTGGACAGCCTGTCGCTGCTGGATCGCTTGAAGGAGGCCACGGCGCTCGAGGAGCGGATGCGGGTGGCGCGCGATCTGCACGACAGCCTGCTGCAATCGCAGGCAGGCGCGGCGCTCCTCCTGATGTCGGCGCGCCGCATGCTCGAACGCGACGCCCCCGCCGCGAAGGAGCGCCTGCACGAAGTACAGCAGCAGCTCGAGCGGGGCGAGCTGGAAATGCGGTCGTTCATTCGTGGCCTTCGTCCGGAGAGTGCGGGATATCACGGTCATGCCGATCCGCCTGAACAGCACGCGCACCTCGCTGCGGAGGACCGTGCCCGCGCCGATCGGCGCCGAGCGGAGTCTCCAGGGCTGGATCAGCGGTTGCAAGAGCTCTGCGAGCGCATGGAACGCCAGTGGGATCTCAAGGTCAGGCTGAATCTGCTCTCAGGGGTCGAACTGATTACCGACGATCTGGCGGATCACGTCTATCGGCTGGTTCAGGAAGGCGTGGTGAACGCCGCTCGTCACGCGGATGCCTCCGTCATTTCCGTGGAGTTGACCGTGGATGCTGACGAGGCGGAACGTGGCCGTGGGCCGCATCGGCGGCCGCACCGTGCACGGCTCACCATCGTGGACGACGGGAAGGGATTCCCATTCGCGGGGACGTACGATCTGAAGGCACTGGCCAGCATGAATCGCGGTCCAGTGACGCTGACGGAGCGCGTCGCCGAGCTGTGTGGGAGTCTCACGCTGACCTCCTCGGCCGAAGCCGGGACGCGGTTGCTCATTACCGTGCCGCTCGGAACCTGATGCCACCTGGGAACGTACGTATGCCAATCAGCCTTGTCATGGTCGACGATCATCCACTGGTGCTTGCCGGGCTCGAGCAGTTGCTCCGAGGCGAGCCCGAGTTCGACGTGCGGGCCACGTGCGCGACGGTCGAGGAGGGATGGGATGCGGTGGCCACCCATCAGCCCGACCTGCTCGTGCTCGATTTGAAGCTGGCCGACGACGACGGCCGAAACCTGCTGCGTCGTCTGGACCCCGTGCGCCGACCAGCCGTGGTGGTGCTCACGGCGTCCGAGGACGAGGATGCGTGGCTGGAGGCGGCGCGGCTCGGCGCGCGTGGTGTCGTGCTCAAGGCCACGGCGCCGCGCGTGCTGGAGGACAGCCTGCGGACCGTCCATCGCGGCGACACGTGGTTGAACGTGGGCGGCGTGGATCTCGCGCAGCGGATGGCCGATCGTGCCAGCGTCGAGGGCGAGCTGGAACGCGCGCTCACGCCGCGCGAGCTCGACGTCCTGCGGCTGGTCGCTCAGCGACTGGACAACCAGGAGATTGCCGAGCACCTCTCCATCAGCGTGGGCACCGTGAAGATTCATCTGCACCACGTCTACGACAAGCTGCAAGTGGAGGGTCGCCACGACCTGCTGCGGCTGCTGCGCGACAAGCGCTACTGACCAGTCCTAGATAACCCGGCCCGACGCTGCTGCTTCGCTCTGCGAGTACGTGGCGAGGGCGCCCTGTTCGACCGGCGACGCTCAGAGCAGCGTGCACGTGGTCTCATGTGCGCACGTCGCACGTGCGTCGCCGAAGAGTCACGTGCAATTGTCAGGGAGTTTCACACTTATTTCGCGTATGCCTCAACGAGGTATGGCGCGCGGACGCGATTCCGTGTAAATTGCACGGCGCGTTCTTCATGTGCTCTCACGATACTGCGGCTTCTCGCATGCGTGCGCTCCTCCAGGGATCAATGTCGTCGGATCCGGTTCGGTGCCACTCTCGATCCGCCTGTCGTTCAGGCAGTCAGCATCGAGCTCGTTCCATCGCGCGCGCGTGGCACTGCAGTCGAGGCGCCAGGCCAGTGGTGTCTCGACGGGGCCGGTCGAGTGTGTCGCTTGCGCCGTCTAATCCTGGAGCTTATTTGTGTCGCGCGAGTCGTAGGTCGCCGCCCCGTCGCCACTCGAGTCAGATCCGGCTCAGCGGAGTGCTGGCGCCATGAAGCCGCTCGGCGACCGGCGTGCGCACGTGCGGTTGGAGGTGGTGGGCACTCTGTGGGGCACGCTCGAGATCACCGAGCCCGCGGCCGTCGTCAACATCAGCGACGGCGGCGTACTCGTTGCCACTCGCGTCGCTCCGGCCGTGCATGCGTTCCAACCAATCGAGTTGCTCGTGGCGGGTCAGGAAGTGCGACGGGGTGCGCGCGTTCGACACTTCCAGTCTCGTCAAGGCTCGGACGGGCAGCCCGAGTACCTGGTGGGTCTCGAATTCGTACACGAGAAAGAGCCCGCTCTCGTATCGCCCGAATGAGGGAACGAACTTTCCGTATTCGGGAGCTATGTCATCCTACTGATGACACTATGTCTGCCAACATGCGCGTGCAGAGGCACAATACTTGGACCGCTATGCGGCCCAGAACGAGAACTCTGTACTCGTTGTGGCGCGTGTCAGGCGAGGCCGGTTGGCGGTCCTAGGCGCGCGAAGCGCACCAAGCAGATACTGGCAACCAGCCAAGGGGCTGTGCCTCATCGGGATATCAAGGGGCAGAGCCCCTTGGCGGGTTCTGAGACTCTGATGGCGTGTGGCTTGTGACAGTCAGCTTCATAGTGGCAGAAGGCATGGCGATCGACTTGCACAGAGACGGGGAGCCATGGAATACCCAGCTGCGGGCTCGATGGGGCCATTCGTCGCGCGGGGGAGACGCATGGAAGAACGGCGCCGTTCGCCACGGCGACCTGCTGAGGGCGAACATGCGGCACTGCCCACGGCGATGAACGTGCAGGTGCTGGATATCAGCCTGGGCGGCGTGATGCTGGCCACGGTGCGGCCAGTCGATGCAGGGGCACGTGGTCGTCTGCGGTTGAACCTCGGGGGCAGCCAATTCATGGCGGACCTGCAGATCACGCGGGTCCTGCCCGCGCCAGGTGCCGCCCCGGGTTACCTGTTGGGCGCGATGTTCGTTGGACTCGACCCCGTTCATCAGCAGCTCATCGAGAAATTCGTTAACCACTGACTGGAAGAAGGCCCCCTCTCCTCCCTTCGAGTCTCCTTCGACATTCACCGTTTGTGTACAGTGACTGCGGCGCGTGCCATGAGGCCGCTCCGGTCGTGTGCGGTGACGGTGATGGTGTTCTGACCCGGTTTCAGCATCACGTTCGCAATCCAGTTGTCCGTGCCGGACGCGCGTCCCGATCCGCCGCGGTTGTTCGACCAGGTGACCTGGGTGATTCCGCTGCCGGAGGTGGCATAGCCGCCAATGACGACATAGTGGTCGCGGCTGGCAAACGCCGAGGCGGTGGTCGGCACTGTGATCGCAAGCGTTGGCGGTTCGAGCGCCGGGGCAGGAGCCGGAGTCGGCTCTGGAGCCGGTGCGGGTTCGGGGGCCGGCGCGGGACTCGGCTCCGGACTTGGAGCGGGGCTTGGTTCAGGACTTGGGGTCGGGGTTGGATCCGCCGTCGGCGTTGGTGTCGGTTCCGTGGCTGGCTCGGGCGTCGGCTCAGGCGTGGGCTCCGGGGGAGGCGTACTGCTCGGAGGCGCAAGGGTCGTCCAGGTGAAGGATGTCGAATCCATCAGCACGCCATCCGACACGGACGCCAGAACGCTGTGCTGCCCGGCGGCGCTCGGCGTCCCGGCAATGAACCCGGTTCCAGGCGTCAGCACGAGACCCGGTGGCAATCCTGCCGCGGCGTAGTGCAGAGGATCGCCGTACGGGTCGCTGCCCACGAGCTGCAGCGTCACGTACGTCCCAACCGTGCTCGTCTGGTTGCCGGGATGCGACAGCACCGGCGGAGCGTTGCTGTAGCCGCTGACCTCTGAAGACTTCGGTCCGACGACCGGTCCGTCGATGTATGCAGCAACGGCAAAGAAGTACCGTTGGCCTGCAACGGCGTCCGACAGCGAGAACCAGGTGGCGTTACCCACATCATGCAGGTACGCGTGCGTGCCCGATTCGATTCCAACGTACACCACGTAGCCGGTAACGCGGGTATCGGTGCTGGGATCCCAGGTCACGGAGAGCGCATCCGCGGACGCGCGACCGGCGCCAAGAATCACGAAGAGGCACGTCAGTGCGACAAAACGCGCAATACGAGTCGCCAGCGGCAACATATGTCGATGACCCTCCAGGACACACCCGATCAACGGGGTGGTGCTCGCGTACGTTCCTGAAACGGAGTGGGCTCTCACGGTGCAATGTGACGTCCGCCGGCGTGAGGTGGTGAACTCACGTGACGTCCAGTTACCTTCAGGATGCTTCTCGGGGTCCCGCCGTGTGAGTGCCGTAACGATCCTGTCTGGAGACTCACGGTTCTGTTCGGCCGATGCGAATGGCGAATCTCTGGCCTTTTGTGTGTGCACATTGGAGGGCGCCCGATGTCGAGGCTCGCTCGAGGTGAGGGCGCGGCCCGCGACTGGCCGGAAACTCCGAACGACATCGACATCGGACTTCTGAGACTCCCGAGAAATCTGATCGCAGGCGTCGCGTGTACTTCAGCGGATCGACCGCCACAACACTCTGGGCACACACGACATAGCGCGTTCCGGAGACGCGCGTATTCGGGCGGAGCCTGCCTTGCTCCTCCACGTTGCCGAGAACGGAAGGGACCGTGCCCGGGCCGGGTGCCACGTGCAGATCGTTCGGCAGGCGCCCGCACCGGCGCCGCGAGGAAGGATCCAATGCGGACACTGATCACAGGAGGAGCGGGCTTCATCGGGTCGCATCTCGCGGAAGCGCTGCTCCACGCAGGCCACAAGGTTGTTGCGATTGACGATCTCTCGACCGGCAGCATCGACAACGTGGCGCACCTGGAATCCCATCGGCGCTTCCGTCTGGTGCTCGGTGCTGTCGAGGACGAGGGCGTCACGGGGCCGCTCGTGTCGTCTGCCGACGTGGTGTTCCACCTCGCGGCCGCCGTTGGTGTCCGACTGGTGGTCGAGCGTCCCATTCACACGATTGAAACCAACGTCAACGGCACGGAAGTCGTCCTGAAGCATGCGCGGCGACATCGCACGCGCACGATCGTCGCGTCCACGTCGGAGGTGTACGGCAAGGGGACGAAACTGCCGTTCCGGGAGGACGCCGATCTCGTGCTCGGACCTCCGACGAAGACGCGGTGGGGCTACGCGGCGAGCAAGCTGATCGACGAGTTCCTCGCGCTGGGGTACTGGCAGGAGCATCGCGTGCCGGTGACCGTGGTGCGGTTCTTCAACTCGGTTGGGCCGCGCCAGAGCAGCCGCTACGGGATGGTGCTCCCGAACTTCGTGTGCCGCGCCCTGGCAGACCACCCGCTGGTCGTGCACGGCGACGGGTGCCAGACCAGGAGCTTCACCTGGGTGGGTGACGTGGTGGCGGCGCTCTGTGCTCTGGCCGCCGAGCCCCGCGCGCATGGCGAGGTCTTCAACGTCGGCAACGACCGCGAGACCAGCATCCGCGATCTGGCGATGAAGGTGCGCGAGCAGGCCGGCAGCCGATCGGCGCTCGAGTTCATTCCGCACGCACGGGCATTCGGCGAGAACTTCGAGGACATGGCGCGGCGTGTGCCCGACATCTCCAAGCTGCGGACCATCGTCGGCTACGAGCCGCGCGTGCAGCTCGAGGAGATCATCGAGCGCACGATCGCCTATTGGAAGGAGGCGGACGCGCCGGATACGTCCAGGGCCATTCTGTTTCCCGTTCCAGTCGGCGTTGGGCACGAAGCCGTCCACACGGTGGCCGGCTGACAAGGAGCTTCTACGTTCCCGGGGCCGACTTTCCCAGACGGCTTGGGGCGCCCCTGAAGGTGGCTCTGCTGGATCGCGCTCGAGCGACGTCACAGGATCCTGTCGCTTCTGGGGCGCTCGTCGGATCGAGGCGGAGCTTCATTCCTTCGACGGACGGCGTCACTGACGCACGGACCGGCGTGTGTGTACGGCCTTCTGGGCGCGCCGACGCTTCCGCATACTCAGTCGCGCGAGACAGTAGTCATCTCGTTTCGATGCGGGAGGGCCTCAGGACCCTGCGATCGCCTCGAACCTTGCCATGGAACGGTCCGCCGTCGTGTGACGTGGCGCCGCGAGGTGTAGAAAGTTCCGCAGGAGCTGCTTGCCAACGCTGGTGCCGACCGACTCCGGGTGAAATTGGATGCCTTCGATGGGATAGGTCCGGTGCCGTACGCCCATGACGATCCCGCCGCTCGTCCACGCCGTCACCTCCAGGCACGCGGGCAGCGTGTCTCGATCGCCGACGAGCGAGTGATAGCGCATGGCCTCGAACGAGGCTGGCAGCCCCTCGTAGATGCCCTCGCCCACATGAGAGATGTCGCTCGTTTTGCCGTGCATGACTTCCCTGGCACGCACGACGCGACCGCCGAAGGCGTGGATGATGCCCTGATGGCCGAGGCAGACGCCCAGCAACGGGATGGTCGGACCCAGTTCCAGAATCACCTGCCTGCAGATGCCGAAGTACCGCGGATCTTCGGGGCTCCCGGGGCCGGGCGAGACGATGATGCGATCGGGACGCAGCCGAGCAAGATCTGCAAACGCGATCCGATCGTTGCGGAAGACGAGCGGGCGCTCGTCGAGCTCCCCGACGTACTGATAGAGGTTGAACGTGAACGAGTCGTAGTTGTCGAGGATGACGGTCTTCATGGCGCGGGCACCCGCCTCAGATTGTCCAGCGCCGCGATGAGGGCGCGGGCCTTGTCCATGGTTTCCGCGTACTCCTCGAATGGATTGGAGTCCGCCACGATGGCCCCGCCGACGCTGAAAGAGCACCGCCCGCCCTTGACCACGATGGTGCGAATCACGATGTTCAGGTCGATCGTCCCGGAGAAGTCGAGATACCCAATCGCGCCAGAGTAGATGCCGCGCTTCACCGGCTCGAGGCGATCGATGATCTTCATGGCTTCGATCTTGGGAGCCCCCGTCATCGAGCCGCCCGGAAAGCACGCTGTGATCAGGTCCACGCCGTCGACGCCATCGTCGAGCACCCCGCGGACGGTAGAGACCATCTGGAACACCGTTGCGTACGTCTCCACCGCCATGAGCTCCGGCACGTGAACGCTGCCGAACTTCGACACGCGGCCGAAGTCGTTGCGGACCAGGTCCACGATCATGACGTTCTCGGCGCGATCCTTCGCGGAGCTGAACAGCTCGCGCGCGAGCCGTTCGTCCTCCTCGGGCGTGCGGCCGCGGGGGCGGGTTCCCTTGATGGGCCGGCTCTCGGCAATGCGATCGGCGCCCAGACGCAGGAAGCGTTCGGGTGAGGAGCAGACCACCTGCACGTCCGGAGTGGTCATGAAGGCAGCGAATGGGGCTGGATTGATGCGGCGCAGCTCCTGATGGAGGTCCCAGGGATGGCCGTGCAGTGCCGACTCGAGCCGGTGGGTCAGGCAGACCTCGTAGACATTGCCCGCGAAGATGTGCTCCTGTGCCTGCCGTACCGCCCGCGCGTAGCTGCCTTCGTCGAAGTGGGCGCGAATCTCGATGGCCGGCGCCGTCGTCCCGCCGGGTGGCCCGGTCCACTCGGGACCGGGGTCGGCCTCGAATCGCTCGATCGCTCGCAGCCATCCGTCTCGGACGTGCTGCGCGTCCAGTCGCGCGTGCGTATCCGTGGGCCCGCGTCCTACCACCGAGAGGTAGGATCGGCCGGTCCGATGGCAATGGGCCAGGAGCGAATCGACGAAGAGCAGGCAGATGTCGGGCAAACCCAGATCGTCGCGTGCCAGATCGGGCATCGCTTCGATGAAGTACCCCGCCTCGTAGGCGATGTAACCAACGGCGCCGGCAAGGAAGGGCACCGGATGTCGGCTGTACTCGCCCGGGTCGACGTGGTAGGCCGCGAGAAGCTGCCGGAGCTCCTCGAACGGATCCCCGACGCGGTGGATCTGTCGAGGCGGTCCACCTGGCTCGCCGAGCCGGCGCTCGCGAAGCAGGAGGTCGATGAGGGCACCGCTCCCGGGCGGGCATCCTGGCTGGCGTTTCGCCCGGTAGACCAGAAACGGGTCGCCGCTGATGAAGGAGTACTGTCCGAGCGTGCCGTGATCGCTGGCGCTGTCGAGAAGGCAGGAATACGGGGACGTGCCCAGGGCACCGTACCGCCAGAACGGCAGCCGGAGATTGACGTGCTCGAGGACGTGGACCCGACACCCGACCTGTTGAGGAAGAGAAACCGCCATGGGCTATCGGAATCGTCAGTCTATACTACGTACTGTTCCCCGTCCCTCTGGCTCTGGCCGTGCTGAGCCTGTGAAGAAATCGCTCTTGCACACGTTGCGAGTGCGCGGTCGGTACCTCCGAAGCAAACCGTTGGGCTGCGACAGTTGCAGAGCGAGCCGAATTGCGAGAATTGAGCACACTGGTGCGGCGACGAGCGGAGCCGGTTTGCGGAGGAGGTACCGACCGCGCACTCGCAGGCAGCCGAGGTTCGATTTCTTCACAAGCTCGTGCTGCCGGTCGTGCAGGTGGTTGTGTGCGTGGCCGCGTTCTGGCCAGCGGAAACGGCCGTGCGGGTTCGTTGGTGGAGGCTTTGGAGTATGAGTGACGCGCACGCCCCGGCCACGCCGTCTGCCAGAGTGGTTGGTGCCTTGGCCGTGCTCGTGAGCGTGGCGTCAGTGCCCAATCTGGTCCTGGCGCAAGACGCCCGCCAGATCATGACCGAGGCGCAGGGCCGGACCGAGGTCGACTCCCAGCGCTACGAAGGCCTGCTCCAGGTGATCGACGCACGAGGCCGGGTGAGCGACAAGCGATGGACGTTCGAGCGTGTCGGGTCACACGGATCGAGCAGGGCCATCGTGCGGTTCACGGCGCCCGCTGATGTCAGAGGCGTGGCACTGCTCATCGTCAACCACCCCGATCGCGCGTCCGATCAATGGATGTGGACGCCGGCGATCGAACGGGATCGACGCATTGCGCTCCAGGACCGGTCCACGCGATTCTTCGGGACGGATTTCAGCTTCGAGGACCTCGAAGAGCGCGACGTCCATCAGTTCGACTTCGCGCTCGAGGGTGAAGAATCCCTGGACGCCGGGCCGGTCTGGAAAATCCGGTCCACGCCGAGGCGCACGCGGTCGTCGCAGTATACGCACTCTTTCGTCTGGGTCCGGAAGTCGGACTACGCCATCGTCCGGGTTGAAAGCTACACGCGCGCGGGGCTCGTGCGGCGCCTCGTCTATTCGAAGTTCGAGAACATCGAGGGCATCCAGACGGCGCGCGTCCTCGAAATGACCGACTTGACGCGCGACAGCCGCACGCGGCTCACGCTCGAGAACGTGCAATACAAGCTGCCGCTCAGGAGCGAAGACTTCACGTTGCAGGCCCTGCGCCGACAGTGAGACCGCTGCGCCCCGGATACCGATGATCGAGGTCGAGCACGTTACGAAGCGGTTCAACGGCAAGCGCAACGTCACGGCCCTCGACGATGTGAGCGTGTCGATCGGGCGGGGGGAGATGACCTCCATCATTGGCCCGTCCGGATCCGGCAAATCAACGCTGCTCAACTTGGTCGGAGGCCTCGACCGCCCCTCGTCGGGACAGATCCGCGTGGACAACCAGACGCTCGGCGGGCTCTCGGACGACGAGCTGACGCGCGTGCGGCGCGACAAGATTGGTTTCGTCTTCCAGTTCTTCAACCTGCTGCCCACGCTCACCAGTCTGGAGAACGTCGGGCTCCCCTTGCACCTGCGCGGATGGCCGCGGCGCAAGGTGGACGAGCGCGCCCGGGAGCTGCTGGGTCTCGTACAGCTCGGCTCGCGACTGACGCACCTCCCGGAGGAGCTCTCGGGCGGGGAACGGCAGCGTGTCGCGATTGCGCGGGCGCTGTCCGTCTATCCGCCCGTGATTCTTGCCGACGAGCCCACCGGGAATCTCGACACGCGCACCGGCAACGAGATCCTCGGGCTCCTTCGCGACCTGCACGGCCGGCTCGGCACCACCGTCGTCATCGTCACCCACGACATGAAGGTGGCGGACAGCTGCGGCCGCACGATCTCCCTCCGTGACGGCCGCCTCGTCGAAGACATCTGCCGGTGAGCTCCGTCGCGTCACCCGACGAACTCGATCGGGCGGATGTGCTTCCGCGCCATCGAGCGGTCTTGCCTGGCCGCGCACAGGTCTGCTTGCGTCGGGGCAGGATGACGACCTGTAGTGATTCCCCACGGAGCTCATGTGAGGTGAGACGGGGGCGCGCTCCCGACGACATCGCGCGGTAAAATGCATCCTCCGCCTATGTCCGGCGACCCGAGCTGGGTCCCGCAACTCAACTCGGTCCTCACGCTCCGGATGCGTTTTGCCCGACTGGTGTCGCGCGAGTCGTAGGTCGCGCGACCCCGTCTCACCTCACATGAGCTCCGGGGTCAGGACATGCGAATGTGGGTCGTCCGTTTACTCGTATGCGTTGGCGTTCTCCTTGGATCCGCGGCGGCGGTTCCTGCGCAGACGTACTCCCATCGTGGCTTCGTCGAGGCCATGGGCATCGTGTTCCCTCAGCGCACCCCGAACGATCGCAACCGCGGTATCGCGGATCTCACGGGCCGGGAGGATGCATTCGTCCAGCCCGCCCCGTGGGTCCAGTTCGGTGGCGGTCTCGAACTACGCGCGAACACGCACGATCAGGTCGAGCAGCGCTGGCGACTCGATCTCTCGGACCGGGGCCAGCGCCGCCCCCGGCTCTCCGTTCGACGACTGGCAGCCACGGTGGCGCGCGGGCCGTTCACGATCGAGGTGGGAAAGCAGTTCATCCGGTGGGGCAAGACGGACATCGTGAACCCGACGGATCGCTTTGCCCCGCGAGACTTCCTCAACGTGATCGACTCCGAGTTCCTGGGCGTCACGGCCGTTCGCGGCACGGCACAATCGGGCGATCACACTTTCGAGGCCGTCTGGTCCCCGCGCTTCACGCCCAGCCGCATCCCGCTCGGTACGCAGCGATGGGCGGTTGTCCCGCCCGATCTTCCGCCGGTACCGATTGTGGAAGGCGACACGGTCTTCCCGCGGCGCTCGCAGATCGGCGGCCGGTGGGGATACGTGGGAAGCCGGTTCGAGTATTCCCTCGCGTTCTTCGACGGCTTCAATCACCTGCCGGACATCGTCGTCTCGACGACGGGTCCCCCGGTGGCGCCACTGCCGCAGGTGGAGGTTCGGCGCGCGTACCCTCGCATTCGCGTCTACGGCACCGATGCCGTCATGCCCACGCGATGGGTGACGGCAAAGGCGGAAGCCGCCTACTTCACCTCGCCGGCGCGCGCGAGCGCCGAGTACCTGCTCTATGTCGCCCAGGTCGAACGCCAGGTGGGCGAATGGCTGTTCGCCGGTGGGTACGTCGGGGACTGGACCCGCCGGCAGCGCACCGTGTTGACGTTCGAACCCGATCGCGGTGTGAGCCGAGCCCTCGTCGCGCGGGTCGCGCACACGATGGGGCCGACGCGCCGGATCGAGTTCGAGGGCGTGGCGCGTCAGAACGGCGCCGGAGCCTACGGCCGGATCGAGTTCTCTCAGACGTACGGCAATCACTGGCGGGGCACGCTGTCGGCCATTGGGATTGGGGGTCGCAGCGACGACTTCCTGGGGCAGTACCGCCGGAATTCGCAGGTGCGATTGACGGTGAGATACAGCTACTGACGATTGAAGGGGAGAGGGGAGGGGGGGAAATGGCATGTTGCTACGTCTGATTAGCTGGCCCTACTTCCGCAAGCACGTCCTGCGCACGCTGCTCACCACGGCTGGTGTCGTGCTCGGCGTGGCCGTGTTCACGGCCATCACGACGGCCAACGACAGCGTACGGCTGGCGTTTACCCAGACGATCGATCGGCTCGCGGGCAGGACCGATTTGCAGATCACGGCGGGCGAGGCGGGCTTCGACGAAGAGGTCCTCGAGATCGTTCAGGATGCGCCATCGGTGCAGGTGGCCGTGCCGGTCATCGAGGCTGTCGTCGATTCAGGGCTGCGCGGTCAGGGCAGTCTGCTCGTGCTCGGCGTCGACATGACGGGCGATCGGACCCTCCGTGAATACGACTTCGACGAAGCTGACGACGAGATCCTGGACGATCCGCTGGTGTTCCTGGCACAGCCGGATTCAATCATCCTGACTCGTACCTTCGCCGACCGGAACCAGTTGAGCGTCGACAGCCAGATCGCGCTGGGCACCGTGATGGGCGAGCGGCGGTTCACGGTGAGGGGCATCATGACCCCCTCCGGGTTTTCGAGCGCGTTTGGCGGCAACCTGGCCATCATGGACATCTACGCGGCCCAGCGGATGTTCGGCCGGGGACGCACCTTCGATCGAATCGACGTGGTGGTGGCTCCCGGCACGACAGTGGCCGAGGCGCAGGAGGAATTGAGCGGGCTTCTTGGCCCCGGCTTCGACGTGCAGGAGCCGTCTGGACGCGGGCGGCAGTTCGTGGCGATGACGGCGGCCTACTCGTTCATGGTGAACGTCTCCAGCCTGTTCGCGCTCTTCATTGGCGTGTTCATCATCTACAACTCGTTCGCCATTGCCGTGACGCAGCGCCGGTCGGAGATCGGCATCCTGCGCGCGCTCGGCGCGTCGCGGCGGCAGGTTCGCCGACTGTTTCTCGCCGAAAGCGCCGTGATGGGCATTGTCGGATCCGCCGCCGGCGTCGTCTTCGGGCTGGCCGTTGCTGGTGGAGTCACGACGTCCATCGGCAACCTGTTCGGGAACGTCTACGGCGTGGCGCAGCGTCCCGACGGCATTGCGGTGCAGCCGGCTCTCATCGCGGCAGCCGTGGTCATTGGCGTGCTGACGAGCCTGCTGGCGGCGTTCGTCCCGGCCCAGCAGGCCGCGCGCGTGGACCCGGTGCAGGCGCTGCAGAAAGGAAAGATCCAGGCGTCCTCGGCGCGCGCGAACCGCGCCCGCACGATTCTGGCAGCGGCCTGCGGAGTCGTGTCGGTGGTGTTCGCGACCCAAGGCGACTCGCGGATCGCCTTCTATGCGGCGTACGGCCTGTTCGTCGCGGCTGCACTGCTGGCCACGCCGCTGCTTTCGCTCGTGCTGACGCGCGTTCTGCGGCCGGCGCTCAGATCCGCTCGGCCGGTCGAGGGGGCGCTCGCGGCCGACAGCCTGATCGGGGCGCCGCGCCGAACATCGGCCAGCGTGACCGGAGTGATGCTGTCGCTCGCGCTCGTTGTGGGATTCGGCGGGATGGCCCGCGCCAGTTACGAGGCCATCGTCGAATGGATGGACGTGGCGTTCAATCCCGATCTGTTCGTCCTTCCGTCCCAGGATATCGTCGTTCGCACGCTGCGCTTCCCACCGGACATGACGGCCGAACTATCGAGCATAGCGGGCGTGCGGGAGCTTCAACGCGTCCGCAGCGCACGCATTGCGTTCCGGCAGACGCCGGTGATGCTGGTGGCCACCGATATTGCCAGCATGGGCGACACGTCGCGGCGGCGTCAGGTGGCCGGCGACACCGGTGAGATGTACCGTCTCACGGCCGCAGGCCAGGGTCTCATCGTCTCGGACAATTTGGCCCAACTGCACGGTCTTCGTGTGGGCGAGACGCTGGAAATTGCGGCGCCGCACGAGACAATCGAGCTGCCGCTTGCGGGCATCGTGGTGGACTACACGGAGCAGCAGGGGACCGTGTTCATGGATCTGTCGCTCTTCCGGCGGTACTGGGGTGACGACACGATCAGTGCGTTCCGCCTCTATCTCGATCCTGATGCCCGTCCCGAGGACGTGAAGGAACGGATTCTGGAGCGCTACGCAGGGGAGCGTCAGGTGTTCGTCCTCGCGAACCACGAGTTGAAGGAGTACATCGTTCGGATTACCGACCAATGGTTCGGCCTCACGTGGGTGCAGGTCGGCATTGCGGTGTTCGTGGCGGTGCTGGGCATTGCGAACACGTTGACCGTGTCGATCACCGACCGGCGCCGGGAGCTCGGTGTCCTGCGCGCGGTTGGTGGTCTGCACGGACAGGTTCGCGGAACGATCTGGATTGAAGCGCTCGGCATTGGAGCGCTGGGTCTGGCGCTCGGGCTAATGTTCGGCGCCGCGAATCTGTACTACGTGATCGAGATGGTACACCGCGACGTCATCGGCATGCGCTTCGACTACACCTATCCAACGGCAGTGGCGCTGGCCATGGTACCAACGATTCTCGGCGCCGCCTGGATTGCGGCCGTCTGGCCCGCCGAATCGGCCGTACGTGCGCCGCTCGTGGAGGCGCTGGAGTACGAGTGACGATCCCGGGCGCTATCGCAGTCGCTCGAGCTCTTCGTCGATCATGCGAGCGAACGCCTCCACGGGTTGGGCACCGGAGAGGAACCGGCCGTTGATGAAGAAGCCCGGCGTGCCGCTGACCCCCAACCGAGCCCCTTCCTCCAGATCGCGCTGCACCTGCGCCTGATACCTGCGCGAACTGCGGCACTGTTCGAACCGCTCCGGATCGAGCCCCACCTCAGCGGCGTACCGTCCCATCGTGGCGGCGGATCCGTCCGAGGGCCCGGCGTAGATCAGGTCGTGGAACTCCCAGAACTTGCCTTGCTCACCCGCGCACCGTGCGGCTTCGGCTGCCGCGCGCGCCTGCGGATGAAGGCTGTCAATGGGGAAGTCCTTGTAGACGATGCGTAGTTTGTCGCCGTATCGGTGCATCAGCTCTTGGAGTACTGGCTGGACGCGGCGGCAGAAGGGACAGTGGAAGTCCCCGTACTCCACGAGGGTTACCGGCGCGTCGGGCGAGCCTTTGTAGGGTGCATCGTCGAGTGCGATGTCCGCGCGATGGATGGCCGGTGCCGCCAGGAAGACCTCGATGTTCGCGTCTTCGCGAAGCCCTTTCACGAACGCCTGGCGGCGTTCGGTGGCGCGCAACGTGGTCAGGTGTGTCCGGATCTGATCGCGCCACGCGTCCACATCGCGCTGCAGGCGCTCCCTGTTCGCCTCGAAAAAGGCGACGATGTCGTCTTCGGTCACCGTGCTGATCTGCGAAGTGACCTCAATACTCACGAGGGCGGCGGAGCTGACGCCGCGCCTGGCGGCTTCGGCGGCGATAAGCCGCTCCTCGATCAGCGCCTCGAGCTGTGCTTTCTTCAACTGGTAGATCTGGTCCTGCAGTTGTGCGAGGTTCTGACCAAGCGCCGCCTCGACGTCGTCGTTCGTGATGGCGATGCCGTTCACGGTTGCCAAGGGCTCCTGGGCGGCTGGCGCCTGAGCACTCGTGATACTCCATGATGCAAGCAAGAGGACGATTGCCAGCGTTGCGATGCGCATCGTGATGGGCCCCTTCAACGGCACACAACACGCCATTATAGACTGCCCGACCACTCGGGCACGCGTGACATCCCGTGGCGGTAGTGGGCTACTTCCGAAAGTAGCCCACTACCCCCGTGGCGCAGCCGGGTGCGTGCGTCGTCGTGTCACTCGGCCATCTGCAGTAAGGGGAGGTGAAGGCCACTCCTCCCCCTTGTCGTTACCCTCCCCACGTCACGACAATCGTGCGGCTCGATTGGGCCCCCGCTGCATCCCGAACGGTGACGGTGATGATATTCGGTCCTTCCTGCAGGAGGATTGCCGCCATCCATCGCGCGGTTCCAGGTACAGTTCCCGTTCCCCCTCGATCGCTGAACCATGAGATCTGCGTGATGGCGGCGCTGCCGGTTGCCGTTCCCGCGAGCAGGAGCCAGCGCCACCTGGAGGTGAATTCGGCCGCGTCTGTTGGCGACGTGATCGACAGGAGAGGCGGTACGCAGCCGTTGCTTGCAGATTCGACCACCCAGATGAAGGTCTTCGAGTCGGTCAACGTGCCGTCGGTCACGGAGGCCCTCACCTGAAAGGTGCCGGCAATCACCGCCGCGCCGCCGATGAAGCCGGTGCTTGGCGTCAGCGTCAGTCCAGGCGGCAGTCCGGTTGCCGCGTAGGACACCGGCTGTCCGAGCGGGTCCGAGCCAGCTAGCTGCAGAGTGACTGCCTCGCCGACCAGGCTGATGTGGTTGCCCGGATCCAGCAGGACGGGCGGCGCATCGCCGTACCCGCACACCTCGTTGGAACGAGGTCCCACCACCGGTCCTGGGGCGTAGGCCGCCACGGCAAAGCAGTACTGCTGTCCGGCTATTGGATTCGTAAACACCCAGGACGTGGAGCTGCCGGTGTCATGTGTCTGGCTGTACGTGCCTGACGTCGTACCCACGTACACCAGGTAGCCGCTCACGTGCGGGCCGACGCTGGGCTCCCATGTGAGTGTGAGCGTCGAAGCGGACACGGCAGCGGGCGTGAGCAGCAGTGCCACCAGCCACGGGGCCAGCGAGGCTGCGCCGCGGACCCGTGAGCATGTCGGCGGCGGCTCCGCCTCGCTGGCTGGCAGTCTCTCCTGCCCGCACTCCGTGCGGGCGAGACGTCTTGAACTGCCGACCGAAAACGTGACTCGTTTGCGTGGATTCCGGCCGTTCAAGCCGTCCAGGGCGCGATGCCTTGCTGTGCCGGTGCGCGGCCTGCGGCGGCACGTGAGCAGGGTCGCGATGAGCGAAAGACAGAGATCGGCCGGACGAATCGCGAATGTCATGGTTCGGGGAACTGGTCTCGAAGAACGCTGTAATGCAGAATTCGGATTGAAGACGCAGAAGACCCCTTCTGCATTTCTGAATTCTTCACTCTGAACTCCGTTGAGCTCCCCGCAGCTTCCCAAGTCCCGTGCCAGGCGTCGGATAGACGTGGAGGCTGAAAATGTCCAGGAAAAGCAGGAGTCGCGTCCGACGGCACCAGATGTGGTGTGTCAACCTGTCAATTCGGCTTCCCAGTCTTGCGAGACGCCTGAGGACGAGAGTCGCTCGAAGTCCTTGGGAATGAGGCGGATTCTCAGGTCATACGGCGGCGTGTTCGGGAAAGCACGGACGCAAACGCGCGTTTACACGCGGAGGGACGGAGGAGTGTGACCCCTCCCCTTCCCCCCCTTCCCCCTTCGCAAGTGGGTCTAGCACGCCGCCGAGTACTCCCGGCGATACAGCCGGCCGGCGTATCCGCGTGCGCGCACGGACGCGTGGCGATACGGCGCGACGGGCAGATTGCAGTTCTGCTGATACAGAAACGCGTGGAACTTCTTATAGTCCTCCGGAGGCAGGTTGAAGGCCCGCACCAGCGCGCGATAGCTGCCACTCGTGTGCTGCAGCCCGCGGTCGATGAGCGCAGCCAGGTCGGTTCGCGTCAGCCGCCGTGCCCGGAACGGTTGCTGGACGACCGACCAGAAGTCCTCGCCCGCCATCAGACGCTCCCACAGGCGATCCACGACGGACTCCGTGGACGCGTGCTCTCGAGTCTGTTGCGCGGCGGCACCGGACTGCGGACCAGCCATGATGTCACTGGAAGTATGGCCCGCCGTTGTGGCATCCATTGGCGGACGCGTCAAGGCGTCGGCCCCCGCCGTGCTGAACGGATCCTCGGTTGGTGAGCTCCAGGATCTCGCCGACTCCCGAACACCGGCAGAGGGAAGCGGCAGTACCGGGACAGCCGTCGTTGCTCCAAGTACTTCGTTCGGCAGGTCGTCGGGCCCCACATGCTCGCTCCACTCCCGCAGTACGAGCCGCTCGGTCATGTTCTTCAGTTCGCGCACGTTGCCGGGCCACGCGTAGGCCACGAGCAGTTGCTCGGCGTCACGCGTGAGCACCGGGAGCCGGGTCCGATGCGCGGTGGCTGCTTTCGTCAGGTAGTGCTCGAAGAGGATCAGGATGTCGTCACCGCGATCCCGAAGCGCAGGTACGCGGATCTGGATGACGTTCAGGCGGTAATACAGGTCCTCGCGAAAGGCGCCAGCCTCGATCTGCACCTTGAGGTCGCGATTGGTCGCAGTGATGAGCCGAACGTCCGTGCGTCCCACTGGCATGTCGGCCCCGACGGGCTGGATCTCGCCGGTCTCGGTGAAGCGCAGCAGCGCCGCCTGCATGGGCAGGCTCATCTCGCCCAATTCGTCCAGGAACAGCGTT
>CAZDLW010000036.1:0-1457 GCA_964505975.1 uncultured Bifidobacteriaceae bacterium
TCCGCTCCTTCCGTCGCGAGCGCGGCGCGCTGCGCGTCGTCCAGTTGCTCGCCGCGCGCGTACGTCAGCAGACGGTCGATGCTGCCCCCGATGTGGCGGAGGTGGAAGCCGACGGACGCCGCGCCGCCAGGACGACGCCACAGCTCGCTCGCGGAAAGCGAAGGCGCCGCGCGCGCGACATCCTCCGCCGCCTGCAGCAACGCATGCGCAGCGGGCATCAACAAGGGGTCCACGCCCTCGACAGGGCCGCGGAGCCAGACTTCAGGCTCCTGCTGTGCCGACATCGTTGTGCCTCATACGACCCGCTGCGCCGGTCATCCGCTCGCTGACATTCGCACACGAATGTCAGAAGAAAGGTCGCTCCAGGTCGAATGGAGCGGATCCGCAATCCGCCGGCCCAGCATCCGAGCGGGTCTGTCCATCGAGCACGAAACGCCGGTCGCACGGCGCGAGCGGATAGGCGAGCACATCGCTAGGCAAGACCCAGGCGAGCTCGGTGTGCTCGAAACAAGTTGGCTCTCCTTCGATCTCCACGCGCAGAAACTCGATGAGGAACTCGGATCCTTCGTCGTTTACGGAATACGCGACTGGATGCACCCGCGTCACATGCACGCCGAGTTCTTCAGCGAGCTCGCGGCGAGCGGCCTCGTCATCACTCTCCCCTTCCTGCACTTTTCCCCCAGGAAACTCCCACAGACCACCGTGCCGCTTGTCCTGCGGCCGCTTACACAGGAGCAGTCGACCCTCACGCTCGATCACGGCGGCGAGGACACGCGTCATGGAAGCGTATGCCGGATTGAGGTTCGCGTCTTTGGTCGTCGGCCGTGATCGTGATTGCTGCGCGGAATCACAACCTACACGTTTGCTGGTTTGACACAACCGGCGCATGAGTGCGGCTGCGTCCAGCACGACTCCTCCTGACCCAGTTGGCTCGAAAGGCAGGGCTGCGCGCGAGTGGAGCTTGCGGGGCGGGCGTGCTCGTCTCATTCTCGGCGGGGAAGCTGCTCCCGTACACACCTCGCGCTCAACCATGGACTTCGATTCGATCTACGGCTGAGGCTGGCGGTCTTCGATCACGTGGACCGTCTGCGCCGCACGCACGGCGGCGTGATCCCAGCCGAGCGACCCAACGAGGGGCTGTGGTTCGACGGCACACGGGTGCCGATCTGGAACCAGCAGCGTGGAATCTACAAGCCCGGGATTCTCGGCCCTGAAGGCGCCTCGCTCACGATCCAGACGTCGTTCCGCGATCCCTACGAGGACCGGCTCGACCCGGACGACGACAAGCTCCTCTACCGCTACCAGGGGCGCGATCCGCAGCACCCGGACAACCGCGCGATGCGTCGCGCGATGGAGCACGGCCGTCCGCTGCTCTATCTCATCGCGATCAAGAAGGCACTCTACGAGCCGATCTTTCCTTGCTACGTGGTGGGTGACGTGCCGGAGCAGCTCACGTT
>CAZDLW010000036.1:1557-28026 GCA_964505975.1 uncultured Bifidobacteriaceae bacterium
CCTGAGCTACCGTTCTTCCCCACCGTGCTTGGACTGATTCCGTTCAGCACCGGCACCAGGACTCTGCCGGTGCACATGCAGGAACTCCAGCAGAGAGCGACCCGATTGAAGAATGTGGCTGCGCAGCAGCATACACGCACGCTGCACCTGGCGCCCACGAACAGCTTCCAGGATGGCACGATGCTCCTGCGTTGCGCGGGTTTCGCCATGCGTCAGGGACAGCTGCAAACGAGTGTACCGATCGCTCTGATTGTGCAGCCTCTGCAACAATCCGATCGTTAGCGGCCGGTCTGCACCACTCAGCAGCGTCGCGTGAAACTTCCAGTTCAGAGCACCCCACGCGCGCACGTCCAGCCGGCGAAAGGCTTCTTCAAACGCCTCGAGAGCATCCTCCGCCCCAGCCAGTTCCGCTTCCCCAAGCAGGGGCATCGCTCGCCGCAGCAGATCGGACTCGATCAGCGCCCGCAACTCGAAGAGCTCCTGGATCTCAGGTAGCGAGAGGCTGGAAACCACCGCGCCCACGTGGGGACTGAACGTCACGAGCCCCTCCGCCTCCAGCTGCCACAGCGCCTCGCGCACGGGGAGCCGGCTCACACCAAGCTCCGACGCGAGCAGATCCTGCCGCAACGCTGCCCCCTCCGGGTAATCGCCCTGCAAGATCTTCTCCCGCAACCGTTCCAGCACCAGAGACGCGATCGTCTGCCTCTGAATCGGCGCCTCTGTCTGGGTGCGAATCTGCTCGCTTTGCCGTCGAGCCTTCAGCATGCGTTTCCTTTCGCTGGATACTGGATAATTTGCTGCAAGCAGATGACCGGCACCAGGGGCGTAGCACCGGAAAGCGCCGCGGATCCGCTATGTGGTGGATCCAATATGCGAATCCAATATACTGATAGGCGTGCGTACGATTGTCGAGCTTCCCCAAGCTGTCCTGCGAGCGCGACATTCCAGCCCCGAAGCCGACGTCGCGCCAGCGCAGTCGGGTCGAGGTGCTTACGATCCGGTCCGCGTCGGCCAAGGCTGGACTCCAGCGGCTCTCGTTTCTCGTACGGCTTCACGGCGGCCGTGAAAATCGTCGCGCTGGTCGAACCACCAGATGAGGTCAGGAAGTAAGCCTCGAGCGTCAAGGCAGTCTGACCGCGGCCATTGCCCGCCGTTATGCCGTATCTGCTTTGTTGTAATTGACTTACTGAAACGGCTTGACAGGGCTTTGTGGCGGTTCGTATAATGCGGCCGGTGGACATTGTATCCGATATCCCGTACAGCTCGGTCAGGCGGTCCGTCCCTTCGCACAGGTGGGTGCAACGCGAATGGTGCAGGAAAGCAGCCGCAGGAGCGTGCAATCAGCAGGGGCAACTCCGGAGCGCGGTCGTGCGGGGTGCGGGGCTCGCCGACGACATCGAGAGCGTCGAGATCAATCAACGTCCGGCCTGTGCCGCAGGGGGGTCGAGGCATCGAACGGAGTGCTGCAGATCATCAGCTTCTATCGGCCATGAACGCTGGAGATTTGCTGAACATCTGCGCCCGCCGATAGAAGTGCTTCAAGGATGCGATCGCCCGACGGGCGCTCGCCCGTACCCTGGAAGGAGGAATCATGTGGCTGAGGTTGATGCTCACCGTTGTGTTGCTGATGCTGCTGACAGCGGGCCGACCGGTGGCGGCTCAGGACGGCAGATCCGGTTCACCCGGAATCGCGCAGGCGAGCGTCCCGTCGGGCAGTCCACTCGAGCGGACCTCCGATCTCGTACTTGAGAGATCGCCTCTGCCTCTGCCGGGAGCGCTCACACGTTTGCACGAGACCTCGCGCTTCCTCAGCGCCGTGGAGGTGGGCGGTGACGTCGTGTTCGATACGACGCGGAAGGAGGAGACGACGACCAGACGGACAGGAACCATTCAGGGCGTCGTGACGGATACGCGCACGGGACGCGGCCTGGCCGTCGCGCAAGTGCACGTGGTCGGTACTGGAATAGGCACCGTGACGGACGCGCGGGGGAGCTTCGTGCTGCGCGAGGTCCCCGTGGGGGAACAGGTCGTTGAGGTGCAACTGCTCGGTTACCGCGCCCATGCTGAAACCGTGCAGGTTACGAGCGGCGGCACGACAAACGTCGATTTCCGCTTGCAGGAGACGGCGGTGGCGATGGACGCGCTCGTGGTCACCGGGACGGCCGCCGCGACACGGAGAGTCGAGATCGGCAACGCGCTTGCCCAGCTCAACGCGGCCGAAATCCGTGAGCTCGCGCCAATCGCAAACCTCTCGCAGATGCTGCAGGCACGAACCTCCGGTGTTCGGATTCAGGGACGTTCGGGGATGGTTGGCGCTGGCTCCGACATTACAGTCCGGGGCGGCTCCTCTTTGACGCTGTCGAATCGTCCCATGGTCTACATTGACGGCGTGCGGGTGGACAACGTGACGTCGTCCGGTCCGGCGTTCACGGGTGCCGGAACGCCGTCTCGCCTTGATGACATACCGCCAGAGGACATCGCGAGTATCGAGATCATCAAAGGACCGGCGGCCGCCACGCTGTACGGCACAGAGGCTTCAAACGGCGTGATCCAGATCATCACGCGCCGCGGCGTCCCGGGCGCGGCTCCGATGGTGACCGCCACCATCCGTCAAGGGGCCACGTGGCTGCACAACCCCGCCGAGCTGTTCGAACCGAACTACTTCGTACTCCCCGACGGCACCGTGCTGGAGCAGAATCTGATCGAGGAGGAGAAGGCGGCGGGACGCGAGATCTTCCGGACCGGCCGGCTCCAGAGCTACGTAGCCAACGTACAAGGGGGAGCCGACAGGCTGGCCTACTATTTGTCCGCAGAGCTGGAGGACACCGAGGGATACATTCCGAACAACGACATCAATCGGCTGTCTGGTCGGCTGAACCTGAATCTGTCCGTCACGGACAACTTTGATCTGGAGATGAGCTCCGGGACGGTCCGGAGCAAGATCAACCTGGCTCCGGAGGGCTTCTCCCCGAACTTCGGAATCATCCCGATGATCCAGTTTGGTGATCCTCGGACACGCGACACACCACGGCGCGGCTTCAGCGCGGCCCCACCGGAGGCGACCCGAACCATCGAGCTCGTTTCCGATGTGGACCGGAGCACGCTGAGCTTGCGGGCGCAATATCGCCCCACCAGCTGGCTCTCGAGCCGGGTCACCCTGGGAGCGGATGTCGTCAACGAGATCAACACGACTCTCTTTCCGCGGCAGCCCGAGGGTCAGGACCACTTCTTCGGCGCCCGGGGGCTGGGTGAGATCACCGTGAACTCGCGGAGGTCCCGCAGCACCACGTTGGACTTCTCGGGATCGGCTGCGTTCAATCTGACGCCGTCGCTCGCATCGACCACTTCGGCAGGGTTCCAGTTCTTCGGCCGGAGAACCGACGTGGCGGGCGCGTTCGGCCGCGAGTTCCCCGCGATAGGGCTCCGGACCGTCAGTGCCTCGGCGGTGACACAGGCGAGCGAGGCCTGGGTGGAGAACAGGACGGTCGGCGCTTTCGTACAGCAGCACCTCGGCCTCAATGATCGCCTCTTCCTCACGGCAGCCGTCCGGGGGGATGACAACAGTGCGTTTGGTGAGGGCTACGAAGCAGCGATCTACCCGAAGGTCAGCACGAGCTGGCTGCTCAGCAGCGAGCGATTCTTGGAGAATTCGAGGTTACTCGACGAGCTCCGCCTGCGCGCCAGCTGGGGTCAGTCCGGCCTCCAGCCGGACGCCTTCGCGTCGGTCCGACTCTACGCGCCGATCACGGGACCCGGCAACGTGGCGACAGTCACGCCCGGGGCTGTAGGCAATCCGGATCTCGGGCCCGAAAAGGGGGAGGAGCTCGAGCTGGGCTTCGACGCGAGCCTGCTGACAGATCGGCTTGGTCTCTCCATGACCTTTTTCGATGCCAGGACGAAGGACGCGATCCTCGCCCGTCAAGTACCGCCCTCTTCCGGGTTCGCCGGAACTCAGTTCGTGAACATCGGCGAGCTGAGCCGCCGCGGCCTCGAGGTTGAACTCAAGGTCCGGCCAATCAGTTCGCCAAGCACCAGGTGGGAACTAGGCACGTCGTTCACCACGCTGCGCAACCGAATCGAGGATCTGGGGGGGCTGCCGCCCATCATCTTTGGATACCGCGAGACCCAGGCTCACGTAGAGGGCTTCCCCATCGGTTCGTTCTTCAGTCGCAAGATCATTGAGGCTGTGCGTGATCCGGCCACGGGCCGGATCACGTCCATGCAATGCGACGGCGGCGTCGGTTCAGACGAACGGTTCAGGCGGCCGGGAGGCCAGCCGGTGTCGTGCGCTACCGCGCCCTTGATCTTCTTCGGCCAGCCTGGGCCGGGATTCGAAGGTGCGTTCTTCTCGACCCTCGAGCTCACGCGCGACTTGACATTCTACGTCAACTTCGCGTTCGCGACCGACTACCGGATGCAGAGCGTCACACGCTCGGCCCGGACTTTTGTGTTCCAGACGAGTCGTGAGTGGGTGGAGCTGCGCGAGCGCGATCCGATCAACCAGGCGTACGTCCAGAACAACATGCGCATCTTTTCGATGGAGGAGGCCGACTTCCTCAGGCTCCGGGAGATCTCGCTCTCGCATCGGATCAATCCGCGGCTTCTGGAGCGGTTCGGTGGGATGTCCAGGGCGTCCATCAGCTTTGCCGCTCGCAACGTCGCAACGTGGACACGGTTCACGGGGCTCGACCCTGAGACGCGGTCCGCCAGCGAGCCCTGGGGCAATCAAGAGCAGACCCTCGCCCCGCTGCCGGTCCAGCTCGTGGTGACGGTGAGCGCGACCCGGTGATCGAGATGCGCAACATTCAGCTTGCGACCGATGACGAAATCAGAGCTCCGGAGAATGTCATCATGCACTACCAAGTGAAGGATCAACCTGCAGCCCAGACGCCGAAGCGGCGCGTGCTGTGGGCGTTGACCCTCGTCGCGAACGCAGGCCTGCTCACCTCGGCGTGCGATGAGCTCCTCCAGGTCGAGGTTCCCGGCGAGGTGGAGGCGGCGACCCTGAACCACCCGTCGATGGCGCCGGTGCTCGTCGCCGGAGTCATCGCCGATTTCGAGTGCGCTTTCGCCAACTACACACTGCTGGCCGGGTCGGTGGGTGACGAGATCATGAACGCCTCAGTCGCCGCGGTCTACAACAACTACGACCGACGTTTCATCACACCCTCCGAGTCATCGTTCGCGACGGGAAGCTGCGCATCCGGCACGGGGCTCTATTCACCCCTCTCGACGGCCCGCTTCGTTGCTGACGATATCTACCAGCGGTTGGAAAGGTTCTCGGACTCGGAGGTTCCGAATCGGACATCGCTCATGGGCACCGTGTCGGCATACGGCGGTTACTCGCTCGTGCTCTTCGGCGAAGGATTTTGCGAGACGGCGATCGACGAAGGCCCGGTGGTCACGCCGACGCAGGTTCTCGGCCTCGCGGAAGAACGGTTCACCAGGGCGATACAACACGCTCAGGCATCCAACAATACGGATATCCTGGGCATGGCGTATGTAGGTCGCGCGCGGGCGCGTCTCAGCCTGGGCAATCTTGCCGGCGCCGCCGCTGACGCCCGGCAGGTACCTCCGGGATTTCGGAGGGACGCCACCTACTCGGCCGTGAACGCCCGGCGTGAGAACAAGCTCTTCACGTTCACCCACCGGGACCGGTGGGCGAGCATAGATCCGAGCTTCTGGGATGTGACGTGGGACGGCGAACGCGATCCGCGTGTGGACGTGATCGACACCGATCGTAGAGGGATCGACGAGCTTACGCCACTGGTGCTGCCGAACCGGTATACCTCGGTCGCCGCGCCGATCCCGATCGCAACCTGGGAGGAGGCCCAACTCATCATCGCCGAGGCGGAAGGCGGGCAGACCGCGGTGACGATCATCAACGACCTCCTCCAGCGCGCCGGGCTCACGCCGACGTTCTCCGCATCGTCTGACGCTGAGATCAAGGCCGGTGTGATCGAGCAGCGCCGCCGTCAGCTCTTCCTGCAGTCGCACCGACTCGGCGACATGATTCGCTACGGCCTGCCGTTCTCCACCGGCGTTCACCCCTGGAAGCTGACGCAGTATGGAACCAGCACCTGCTTCCCGCTGCCGGACGTGGAGCGCTTCAACAATCCGAACATCGGCTGACGATACCGAGAGCAGTCGAGTGGGCGGGCAATGTGACGATCAAGGAGGGCAGAATGATCTCGCGCCGCATTCTCGCTAGCGCATTGCTGGCGATGTGGTGGTCCTGGCCTGCGTCGGCGACCGCCCAGGAATTCGACATGCTGATCCGAAACGGTCGCATCCTGGACGGAAGCGGGAATCCCGATTTCCAAGCGGATATCGGTATTCGTGGCGATCGAATCGTGGCGATCGGCCGGTTGCCGTCTGCTTCCGCTGCCCGGACCATAGACGCAGCCGGCCTCTTCATCTCGCCCGGTTTCATTGACGTGCATTCGCATGCCGATGGTTCGCTCGCGTCCGATAACGTGGAAGCGCGACGCGCGCACAACCTGATCGCCCAGGGCATCACGACCGTGGTCGGAGGCGCTGATGGGCGCAATGCCCGCTGGCCCGTGGCTGCGGAGAAAGCGGCCTACGAGAAGCTGGGCATCGGCCAGAACGTGGTGCTGATGGTCGGGCACGGAACGGTGCGGCAACAGGTGATGGGAGATGACTACGAGAGGGAAGCCACGCCGGACGAGGTTGCACGCATGCAGGCCATGGTGCGGCAGGGCATGGAAGAAGGCGCTTGGGGCCTCGGCGCGGGACCGGAATACCGGCCGGGCCGATTCAGCGCACCCGAGGAGATCGTGGCGCTGGCGCGAGTGGTAGCCGATTACAACGGGTTCTACTTTGCGCATCAGCGTAGTGAAGCCGCTCTTCCGATGTGGCAGCTGGCGAGCATCGTGGACGGAAAGCCCGTCGACGGACTTCAAGCGCTGGAAGAGACGATCAACATCGCCAGGGAGACGGGGATCCGGGTCGTGGCCAGCCACATCAAGACGCGAGGTCGGGCCTCCTGGGGCCGCTCACACGGCGATGTCCAGTTGATCAACGAAGCGCGCGCCGAAGGTCTGCAGGTCTATGCCGACCAGTACCCGTACAACACCGGTGGAGGCCCGCGCGAGATGATGCCCAGTTGGGCATTCGCTCCGAGCAACTATGACCGGCGGGGCGGTCAGGACGACCCGAGGCTCCGGGACTCGGGCTTCGAGGCATCCAATTTCGATGAAGCCAGGCGAACGGGTCCACGAGGCAGTGACCGGCGACTGGAGAACCTGCGCAGGAACCTCGCGGACCCGGCGACGCGCAAACTGATCGAGCAGGATATCGAGTACCTGGTCAAGTATTGGAGCGGTCCGCTCACCCATATCATCATGGCGGCCCCGGATCCGGAGCTGATCGGAAAGAGCTTGGCGGAAGTGGCCCGCACGCGTGGCGAGAATTACGTCGAGACGGTAATCCACTACACACTCGCAGCCGCCGAGAGTCGGCCCGGAGGACGCTTCACCATGCGAGTGTCTTCCATGAATGAGCTCGATGTCGAGAACTACATGCGACAGGACTGGACGGCGACGTCCTCGGATGCCGGAATCGATGACCCCAGCCGCCCCAGCCCCGCCGGCATGCATCCGCGGCTTTACGGCGCCTTCGTGCGGAAGATCGCGGAGTACGTGAAAGACCGGGGGATAATCACGCTTCCCTTCGCCGTGCGGGCCGGAACCGGACTGCCTGCGCAGATCATCGGTCTGCAGGATCGAGGCTACGTGATAGAAGGATTCAAGGCCGACATCGTCATTTTCGATTTCGATTCGCTCCAGGACCGCGCGACGGCCATGCAGCCCAACCTCTACAGTGAAGGCATCCGCTACGTCATCGTGAATGGCCAGATGTCCGTGGACAATGGTCAGCTGACAGGTGCGCTGCCGGGCGTGGTGATCGATCGCACTGCCGTTACCGCGGAGCGGGCGCGGACGTAGCCAACACATCTGTGAAGATTCACACGAGCCATTGCCACGGGAGTATGTACGTCCGACGAGATCATACGATCGCCGCCCTACTGCTCAGCGTAGTGGTATCATCCACACACAGCGCGCGCACCGCGCGGGCGGAACAGACGGACGCCAGATTCCAGGAACTCTCCGGGCTGCTTCTGCAGAAGATGGCTGAATATCGTGTTCCCGGCGTCGCGTTCGGTGTGACGAAAAATGGAGAGACGCTCACTCGGGGTTTCGGCGTGACGAACGTCGAGCATCCTGAACCGACCACGGCCCGGACTATCTTTCCGATCGCATCGATCTCGAAGACGGTCACGGCCACAGCCATTATGAAGCTGGTGGAACGAGGCGCGATCGATGTGCACGGCCGCGTGACAGCTCACGTGTCTGCATTGTCCAATCAGCCGTCTGGCGCAGACTACACTGGAACCTGTCTTCGGCCGCCGCTTCCTCCCGGTCGTGTGCGTGCGGAGGGCGACGCGCTCCTTGTCACCAGTGGCCATGATGACAGCACCGAGAGGATCATCTTCTACGGCACCGATCTAGCCTACAGCGTGACCAGCGGCACGCCTTACGAGTTCATTCGCCGCGCCGACGGCAACGTTGCCTGGATTCGAGCAAACGGCCGCGTGGCGAAGAAGGGCGGTCCGGATTGAAGTCATTGCGGACGAAGCCTCAAACGGAAAGGGCATCTGAGGAACGCCGACCAACGCTGGTACGGGCGGTCTCACGGTGGCAGATCGTCGCACTCTCCATCAACGGGGTGGTGGGAAGCGCGATCTACCTGCTACCCGCGCAAGCTGCGGCACTGCTGGGTCCGACCAGCATCTGGGCCGTAATCCTCGTCGGTGGCGCGGTCAGTCTGCTCGTGCTCTGCTTCGCGGAAGCATCGAGCTACTTCGACGAACCGGGCGGCGCGTACCTGTACACCCGAGAGGCATTCGGCGGATTCGTCGGCTTCGAAGTGGGATGGATGACGTGGCTGACGAAGGTGGTGGTGATCGCCGCGCTGCTGAACGGTTTCGTACTCGCGGCGGCATACTTCTGGCCAGCCGCAGCGGCCGGCGGGCCGCGGGCGCTGCTAATGGTTGCACTCCTGCTTCTCTTCACCGCCATCAACGTAGGCGGAGTCAAGCCTGGCGCGCTCACGAACGTCGGGTTCGCGGTTGCGAAGCTGCTGCCACTCGGGTTCTTCGTCGTCGTCGGCTTGTTCTTCGTGGACTGGTCCGGCGTCTTGCCCTCGGAGTCGCCGCCGCCGCGTGCACTCGCCGAGGGCGGTCTGCTGCTGGTCTTCGCCTTCGCTGGATTCGAGAACACGCCTGCTGCGGCCGGCGAGTTCAAGGATCCGCAGCGGGACGTGCCCTTCGCGCTGCTGGCGATGATCCTGATCGTGACGCTGCTGTATACGACCGTCCAGCTCGTCGCCGTCGGCACGCTGCCGGGACTAGCCGAGTCGCGGTCGCCGCTGGCGGAGGCTGCAGGGTCGTTCATCGGGGGTTGGGGTGCGCTCCTCCTGACGGTAGGCGCACTCGTGTCGATTGCGGGCAGCATCAGCAGTCTCACGCTGTTCGGCCCGCGCTACCTGTTCGCGCTGGCGAGAGACGGATTCGGGCCGCGCGGCCTGGGGCACGTCCACACCACGTATCATACGCCGGCCGCGGCGATCATTACACAGTCGGTCCTCTGCCTGCTGCTGGCGCTGACGGGTTCCTTCGTCCAGCTTGCGGTGCTGTCCGTGGTCGCCCGGCTGGCAACCTACGGCGGCACGGCGGCCGCGGTCCCGATCCTGCGGCACCGCCTAGGGCATCGGCCCGGCGCGATCCGGCTGCCTGGAGGTGCGCTCATCCCCGTCCTCGCACTACTGCTCTCTCTTGTGCTTCTGGCGAGCGCGAGCGTGCGAAACCTGATCGCCGGCGCCATCGCGATCCTGGTGGGCGCGGTGATCTACTGGCTTCGGCGGCCCGCCGTCGAATGAAGGCTCTGTCGTTTCGGCCTGCGGCGGACTGCCATGGTGCGAGCGGTTCACGGGCGGCGAGCTCACGCGGATCGGCACGTGTCCCACCTCGTTTACCGGCACCAGTCGTGAATGGCAAGCGCCAGCGTCTGCGTCGCAATGACCAGATTCTCCACTGGCAGCCATTCATTGGTTGCGTGCATCTGCGCAGTAACTCCCGGACCGAAGATGACCGAGGGCGTGTCGCCGTGCCGGATCAGGAACCGCGTGTCGGCGGCGCCCATGCGGCCGCTGAAGATCGGCTCGTCGCCGGTCACCTCCCGGAATGCGCTCGCCACGGTCGTCACGATCGGGTGGTCCCGTGGGATCTCGGCACCCTCCGCAATCAGCCCCTCGAACCAGACGCGGGGCGGATGTTCCTTCAGCCAGGGATCGAGATCACACACACGAGCGATGAACGCCCGGAACTCTTCCTGCACCTGCCCGATCTCCTCGTAGGGCATGAGCCCCATGCTGCCACGAAGGAGCGCGCGATCGGGTGTCGCGCTGGGGTAAGTTCCTGCCTCGAAGCGGCCCACCGCACAGGGCAGCGCACCCCGATTGTCGGGGAAAAGCGGATGCGTCAACTGGTTGATCCGGATCCCCTCGAGGTCCTCGATCGCCTGGGCGATCCGATAGCCCTTCTCCAACGCGCTGACTGCTTCCCATCGCCGCGAGATGCCGGCAGGCTTGCCCCGAACGTCGATGGCGAACCACAAGCGCCCGATGCAAGCCGGCTGAACATGCAAGTCGCTGGTCTCCAGCGAGATGCCGGCGTCGGCCTTGTAGCCGCGGACGACGCAGGCCAGCGTGCCGAGCCCACTGACCTCCTCGTCGATGACGTACTCGAGGATGACCGATCCCTGCGGCGGCATGCCAACATCGAGGAGCGTCTTGAGCGCCATTGTCATCGCCGCGAGGCCACCCTTCATGTCCGAGGAGCCCCGGCCAAGGATCTTGCCATCGCGCAGATCGCCCGACAGCGGATCGAACTGCCAATCGCTCGCAGGCTCCCATGGGATCGTATCGACATGGCCGTTGAACAGGAGCGAGCGGGTGCCGGGTTCGCCACGGTGAATCCCCACCACGTTCGGACGGCCCGAGAAATCCCGGCCTTCGGCCGGGATGTATGCCGCGTGCTGCGCGAGCTCGGCGAGATCGGGCACCCACTGGTCGACCTCGAGGCCCATCTGCCGGAGGGTTCCTGCGATGAACTCCTGAATCGCCCCCTCCTTCCCCGTCTCGCTGTCGAATTGAATGAGTCGCTGGAGGAATGCCACTGTCTCGGGCACGTTCTCCTCGACCGCACCAACAATCCGCGCACGCTCTGTGCTCGTTGCCATCGACACCCTCTTTCGTTGCAAAGTGACGCCCCCTCGTCGCCCACACGCACAAGATCCCGACGAAGGGCCGCCATTATAGCGTCGACTGTCGGTGGCGGACCAGTGTGATGCATTCCGGAGTCGAAATTGAAGCAATGGAACACACCCGCATGATGATCCAGCTCGAAGTCAATGGCCGCGAGGTGCTCGGCGAGATTGCTCCATTCATGACGCTCGCCGAGTTCCTCCGTCGTGATCTGGGTCTTACCGGCGCGAAGCTCAGTTGTGAAGTAGGTGAGTGCGGCTCGTGCACAGTACTGCTCGACGACCGGCCCGTAACCTCCTGTCTCGTCCCGGCAGCGCAGGCGGCTGGGCGGCGCGTGCGCACGATCGAAGGGCTCACTCCGGGCGGCAGCTCGCATCCCGTACAGCAGGCGTTCGTCTCCCACAATGCAGTACAATGCGGCTTCTGCATTCCCGGTATGATCATGGCTGCCAGCGCGCTGCTCGAGCGTGATCCCGATCCTGAGCCAGAAACAATACGCGTGTGGCTCTCGGGCAATCTATGTCGCTGCACGGGCTACCAGAAGATCGTGGACGCCGTATTGTCGGCAGCTCGCCAGCTGCGAAGGGAAAGCTGAAGATGGGAACACCTACTCTTGCGCCTGAGCGTCGTTCGATCGGCCAGCCGTTTCCGCAGATCGACTCGGTCGAGAAAGCGAACGGGATGACGCAGTATCTGCAGGACCTGACCGTGCCGGGCATGCTATACGGCGTGATCGTGCGCAGCTCGATTCCGCACGGCCGCATCCGCAAGCTCGATGTGTCCAGGGCCGAGCGGCTACCCGGTGTGCATGGCGTCGTGACGGCGAAGGACTGCCCGGGCATCATATTCGGTCCCCAGACGCCCCAGGACTGGGAAATCCTCTGCAGCGACAGGGTGCGCTACATCGGCGACGAGATCGCGGCCATCGCGGCCAATTCGCCGGAGGTCGCACGAGAAGCCGCTTCGCTGGTCCAGGTCGAATACGAGGAGTTGCCCGCGGTCTACGATCCGTTCGACGCGATGGCGGAAGGCGCGCCGGTACTCTGGGACGAGCGGCCGGACAACATCGCTTACCGTTTCAATATCGAGCGCGGCAATGTCGACGCAGCGCTGGCTGCGGCCGATCACGTCTTCGAGCACGACTTCTACACGGCTCGCTTCTACCACGCGCAGATGGAGCCTATTGGTTGCATCGCGCAATATCACGCGGACGGCAGCTACACAATGTGGGGTCCGACCCACGTTCCGTTCCGGTCCCGAATCACGTACTCCAAGGGGCTGGACGTGTCGATGGACAAGATCCGCATCATCGTGCCGCCGTTCGGCGGCAGTTTCGGGATGAAGTACGAGCTGAACGTGAACTGCGTGGCAGCCGTACTGTCCAAGAAGTGCGGCCGGCCCGTGAAGATCCTGTTCACCCGTGAGGAGGACATCAGCGCCGGCCATCCGCGCATGGGCATCCACTTCCATTTCGAGCTCGGGCTCACGCGCGACGGTCGATTCGTTGGTAAGCGGGCGCGCGTCGTCGGAACCGGCGGAGCCCGGACCGTGTGGACGCCGCCCGTGCTGGCCACGGCGTGCTACCGCATCGATAGTCTCTACCACTTCCACAACGTACGCGCGGAAGGCTTGCTCGTATACACGAACCAGAGTCCCTCGACCTGCTTCCGCGGGTTCGGCAATGCGGAAGCGCTCACAGCTTTCGAGACGTTTCTCGACGAAGTAGCGGAGAAGATGGCGATCGACCCGGTGGAGCTGCGGCGGATGAACGGCGTGACGGCGGGAGATGTCAGCGTCCATGGCTGGCGCATCGCCTCGTGCGGTCTGCGTGAATGCCTGGATCGGGCCGAGATTCTATCGGATTTCAGATGCCGATCGAAGCCTCCTGCAGTGCCACCCTCGGAAGGAGTGGTGCGCGGTAAGGGATTCGCCGCCGGCAACCACATCACCGGCAACCGGATCATCATCGAAGCGTTCGATGGATCGTCGGCGCAGGTGCGTCTCGGATTCGATGGTCAGGTGGACGTGAGCATCGGTGACCCTGACATCGGCCAGGGGATGAACACGGTCTTCGCCCAGATCGCGGCGGAAGTGCTGGGGCTGGATCCGGCGTCCGTGCGAGTGCTGCCGATCGACACGCACATCAGTCCTCACGGCGTGGGAACGCTCAGTTCCCGCGGCACGACGGTCGTCGGGAGGGCCGTTCAGCTTGCGGCTGAGGATGCGCGCGACCAGTTGATCGAGTTGGCGGCCGAGTTGTTGGACATCTCCGCGGAGCGGCTCCAGATGTGCGGCGGCGGCGTGGCACAAAATGGTCATGCAGGGCGCCACGTCTCCTTGCGGCAGCTCGGCACGGAATACGCCAAGCGCCATGGCGGCGCGTTTCTCGTGGGACGCGGCGATTTTACTCCTCCCACGGAGTTCCCCGACGCCACGAAATATGGCAATCTCTCGACCGCGTACGTCTTCGGTGCGCACGTCGCGGAAGTGGAAGTCGACGTGGAGACCGGGTCCGTACGGGTCGTCAACTTCTGGGCGGTCCACGACAGCGGGACCGTGATCAATCCGTCCACCGCGGCAGGCCAGGTGCACGGCGGCGTCGCGCAAGGGATCGCGGCGGGTCTATGGGAGGAAGTGCTGATCCGTGATGGACGTGTAATCAACCCGAACTTCCTGGACTATCGGATCCCCGGCTTCCAGGACATTCCCGAGGTTCAGGTCGAGTTCGTCGAGACGAGGGACCCATACGGCCCATTCGGCGCAAAGAGCATCGGAGAGTCTTCCCTGAATCCTGCAGCCGCCGCGGTGTGCAACGCGATCTACAACGCGGTAGGCGTCCGCACGCACAGAGTCCCGGTCACACCCGAACGACTGTGGCGGCTCATGCAGGAAGCGCGCGCCGCGGAGGGGCTCCCGTGAGCACCGCGACAACCCCGGGCGCCAGGCCCGCTGACTACGTGCGGGCGGACACCATCGAGGATGCGCTGGCGGCGCTCCAGGAGGTCGCTGGCGCGCGGTTCATCGCCGGCGGGACGGATCTGATGGTCGCTCTGCGCGACGGCCGGATCCATCCACGCCGGCTCGTGGACGTAAGCCAGATCGCGAAATTGACCGAGATCCGCGACGAAGGCGATGCCCTGTCCATCGGCGCTGCGGCCAGGGTTTGTGACGTCATCAGCCATCCAGGGATCCGGCACCGTTATCCGGTTCTCGTCGACGCCGGTCGGCTCCTGGGAGGATGGCAGATCCAGAACATGGCTACGGTCGGCGGCAACCTATGCAACGCATCGCCGGCCGCCGAGCTGGCCGGCCCGTTGCTCGTCCTGGACGCAGAACTCGACGTTGTCGGATCGAGCGGTTCCCGCCGGATCCCTCTGGACGCGTTCTGGGAAGGTCCAGGCAAGACCGTGCTCGAATCGGGCGAGCTCGTGACTTCGATACGCGTGCCGCAACACGTCAACGGAGAACGGAGCGCCTACCGGCGAGTGGATATCCGACACTCCGTCGATATCGCTCTCGTATCCGCTTCCGCACGATTGGAGCTCGACGGCGATCGCGTCCAGGCGGCCAGACTGGCGCTCGGATCCGTGGCGCCGGTGCCGTTCCGGCTGCGCGAGGCGGAACAGCTCATTGAGAATGATGGGATATCCGGCGCGACACTAGACGAGGTCCGCCGGCTGGCGCGCACCGCGGCTCGACCCATCTCCGACGTTCGGGCAGCGGCCGACTATCGCCACGCGATGACGGGCGTGCTGGCCGGCCGTGTCGTCGAACTGGCTTTGCAGCGCGTCGTCCGATGAACAGACCGGAGATGCGGCCACGGACGCGGCCGCCGACATGATCACGCAGATCATTCTCGCGGCGGGACTGTCGAGTCGCATGGGAAGCCTCAAGCCGCTGCTCGACTTCGATGGCCGACCATTGCTGGGCCGTCTGCTGGACGAATGCCGGCGCTCGCTGGTGGACGTTGTCGTGGTGGTGCTCGGCCACCGCAGCGAGGAGATCTTCGATGCGGTGGATCTCGGTGACGTGAACGTGGTCATCAATCACGACTATATGAACGGCCAGACCAGTTCGCTCCAGGCCGCGCTCCGGAGATTGCACCCGAACACGCGCGCGTTTCTCAATCTACCGGTCGATCACCCTCTGGTGACCTCGCGGGATATTGACGCTCTGGTCGAGGCCTGCCGCGGGTGTGCGGACCCGTTCACCATCGGGGCGCCGGCGTACCAGGGTAGACTCGGCCGTCCGTTGCTTTTCGGCCGTGGCTTCCGCGACGTGATACTCGAGCTTGCGCCCGGTCAGCCCGTTCACTCCGTGCTCGAGCGGTTTGGGAGTCGCTTGCGTCGCGTGTCCGTCGACAATCCCTACACCATGAAGGATATGGATACGCCGGACGAATACCGTGAATGCCTCGAGCTGTACCGGCAGATGCGCAGTGCAAAGTGATACCGAACTCGCAGGATTCGAATGGGCCGCTCGTCGTGATCCGCGGGGCGGGCGACACGGCGACGGCGGTCGGCCGCCGTCTCTTCCTGGCCGGGTTCCCCGTGGTGATGACCGAGCTGGGCTCGCCACTGTGTGTCCGGCGAAGTGTCGCCTACTCCGAGGCCGTTTTCGAACGGGAGGTGGTGGTGGAGGGCGTAGGCGCACGGCTCGCGCGACTTCGCGACCTGTCGAGCTGGCCGTTCGATTCGAGCATTGCCGTGATCGTCGATGAGTGCGCTCAAGTGATCGGAGAGGTCGAGCCGGGAATCGTGGTGGACGCCCGCATTCTGAAACGCAGGGCGGACACCGACATCCGTCAGGCGAGGCTGGTGGCGGTGTTGGGGCCCGGTGTGCGCGCCGGCGTGGATTGCCATTTCGTGGTCGAGACGCAACGCGGCCACAATCTGGGGAGGGTGATGTACGAGGGGGAGGCTGAACCGGACACTCGCGAGCCGGCCGCGGTCCTCGGACACAGTCACCAGCGCGTCATGTACGCGGAGCGCGGAGGCACGTTCGAGACCGTAGCGCGGATCGGCGATTCCGTGAACGCTGGCGATGTGGTGGCCCGCATCGACGAGGAGTCGATCATCTCCCATGTGACAGGCACGGTTCGCGGGCTGCTTCGCTCGGGCATGAGCGTCGTGCCCGGTACCAAGGTCGGCGATGTGGATCCCCGCAACCGGCCCGAGTTCTGCTTCACGATCTCCGACCGCTCGAACGCGATCGCGGGCGGCGTCATGGAAGGAATCTTTGCGCTGCGCAACCACCGGTTCGACCGAGGACGCACTTGAGAGAGACAGGGAGATGTCGGACAAGCCCGTCATTGCGGTGATCGGAGGGACGGGCGACCTGGGGTCCGGCCTCGCGCGGTTATGGGCTAAGGCCGGATATACGGTCGTGATCGGATCGCGATCGGTGGAGAAGGCGCAAGCGGCCGCGCGCGAGCTCGGCCGCGCCGGCGATGTGCGCGGGCACGACAATCTGAGCGCGGCGCGCGCGGGTGACATCGTCGTCCTGTCCGTGCCGTACGCGAATCACGACGCGATCGTCACCGAGATCGGCCCCGTTGTCGCGGGCAAGATCGTCGTGGATGCCGTGGTCCCACTCGTACCACCGAGGGTCTCGGTAGTGCAACTGCCCGCGCCCGGGTCGCCTGCCGTCCTCGCGCAGCGGCTCCTCGGTGCGGGCGTCCGCGTGGTCTCGGCGTTTCACACAGTGGGCGCGAGCAAGATGCGCGGCGGTGAAAGAGCCGATTGTGATGCCCTCGTCTTCAGCGACGACCGGGCCGCACGCGACGAGGTGATCGCACTCGCTGGACTCGTCGCCATGCGCGGCGTGGACGGCGGAAGACTCGCCAACTCCGTCGCAGCGGAGGCGTTTGCGTCAGTGCTGATCGCGATCAACCGCCGTTACAAGGTCTCCGCCGCCGGCATCCGTATCACGGGGCTGGCGCCGCCCGCTCCAGGGGACGCGAATGAACGCGTCGAGCCACGAGCGTCCGGGTCATGAGTCTGGTCATCGAACCCCACGTCGCGGATCCCGTACGCAGACGCTCAGCCGTCGGCCGACTGCGCGAGTTGGGTATCGCACTGCCGACGTGGAGCCAGCTCGCGGAACCGGACTCCATCTCGAGCGACGTCGTGGCGCGCCTCGCCGGCGTCGATCCCGACGCGCCCGATGCAGCGAACCTGTGGCGCTCCCACTGGTTCAATGGCGGCGACCGCAGCAGGCGCGCCGCTGTGCCAGGGCACATCGTGCTGCCTCCGCAGCTCACCGGCACGACGGCTCCCATCGTCGTTCTGCTCGGGCGGCGCTTTCCGCTCATCGGAGCCCATAAGGTACTCGCCGCCTATGCCTGCCTCGTGCCGCGGCTCGTGAGTGGCCGGTTCGATCCCGCGAGCGACCGCGCGATATGGCCGTCGACGGGCAACTACTGCCGCGGCGGCGTCGCCATCTCGCGCATTCTCGGTTGCCGGGGCGTCGCCGTCCTTCCGGCCGGAATGAGCCGCGAACGCTTCGACTGGCTGGAACAATGGGTCACGGACCCCGCCGACATTGTGCGCACGCCCGGTACCGAGAGCAACGTGAAGGAGATCTATGATCGGTGCGCCGAGCTGGCGCGTGCCGACGAGAACGTCGTCCTCAACCAGTTCTCGGAATTCGCGAACTACCTCATCCACTATCATTGCACCGGGCTGGCGTTCGATCGGGTTTTTTCGCACCTCAAGAGCTCGCGCCACAGCTACGGCCTCGCCGCATTCGTCGCCGCGACCGGCTCGGCCGGCACGCTCGCGGCCGGAGACATTCTCAAGGAGCTGCACGGCTCGAAGGTCGTGGCCGTCGAGGCGCTGGAGTGCCCCACCATGCTGTGCAATGGATACGGCGAGCACAATATCCAGGGCATCGGCGACAAGCACATTCCGCTCATTCATAACGTGATGAACACGGACGTCGTGGTCGGCGTTTCGGACGCGACCACCGACGCGTTGAATCAATTGTTCGGCAGCGACACCGGCAGAACGTATCTCACACGACGACGCGGTCTCGATCCGGACCTCGTGGGCAGTTTCGATGGCGTCGGCATCTCCGGGCTCGCCAACATCGTTGCCGCGATCAAGCTCGCCAAGCACCTCGACTACGGCCCGAACGACGTCGTGATGACGGTTGCCACGGACGGCGCCGAGCTGTACCGCAGCGAGCGTGTGTCCTATGTCCAGCGCAAATATCCGAACGGCTTCGATCAGGTGAACGCCGGCGAGGTGTTCGGGCGGCACCTCGAGAGCGTGGCGGATGACCACGTCCTCGAGCTCAGGCATACGGACCGCAAGCGCATATTCAATCTCGGCTACTACACATGGGTCGAGCAGCAAGGCGTCACAGTCGAGGATTTCGACCGGAGAAAGGACCAGACGTTCTGGCGCTCGCTGGTCGACAGCATCGGGGAATGGGATCGAATGATCGAGGAATTCAACCGCGACACGGGCGTCGTGTCGGCGTCGCAGCAGTGAACGAGGCGGCCAGGACCGCGCGATGACGGCCGTACAACCTTATACCAGGCTCAGGGAGGAGCTCGCGCAGCGAGACCGCAGTCTGCGCGAGAAGGTCGTGTCGCTGGAGGATGCGACATCGTTCGTGCGCGACGGCGACTCCGTCGGGATCGGCGGCAGCACCATGTCGCGCACGCCGATGGGCATGATCTGGGCGCTGATCCGCGCCGGCAGGAAGAACCTCTCCTGCTCGCGCGGCATCGTGTCCACGGACGGCGACCTGCTGTTCGGCTCCGGCGTCTGCGCGCACATGATCACGAGCTGGTTCAGCCAGGGCATCCTTTGGGGCGTCTCCAAGGTACTGCGCCACTACGTCGAGACCGGCAAGGCACGGTATGACGAATGGAGCCACATGGCAGTGGGCATGCGGTTCCGGGCCGGCGCCATGGGCGTGCCCTTCCTGCCCATCCGGTCCATGCTGGGATCGGACGTGCTCCGGCTGCGTCCGGAGGCGATCCCGATGGAATGTCCGTTCACGAAGGAAAAGCTGCTGCTCGTGCCGGCGCTCAACCCGGACGTGGCTCTGATCCACGTGCAGCGGTGTGACGCATACGGCAATGCGCAGATCGATGGCTTGCAGTTCATGGACGTCGATCTCGCCATGGCCGCGAACCGGGTCATCCTGACGACGGAGCGGATCGTATCGAACGACCAGATCCGGCGTTCGCCCGACCAGACGAAGATCCCGTTCTTCGCCGTGGACGCGGTGGTCGAGCTGCCGTTCGGCTGCGCGCCGCACGAGTGTTACGGCGTCTATGAGCCGATGCTGCGGCACATGCAGTACTACGTCGATCTTGTGAACGGCGACCCGGTCACCGGCATGCGGGAGTACCTGGAGCGGTTCGTCCATGGCCCGACGTCGTGGACCGAGTTCCTGGGCATGATCGGTCTGGACGAGCTGCTCGAGGCGGCGGGCGCGGGCAGGGCGATTCACGATGTCTAGAGGCCAGCCCGCTACCGCGGCGGAACTGCTCGCCATCCTCAGTGCACGCCTGCTCGAGGATGGGCAGGTGGCGTTCGCGGGCGTGGGCATCCCCCTTCTGGCGGCCACACTGGCGCAACGCACCCGGTGTCCCGGTCTCACCATCCTCTTCGAGGGCGGCGTCATCGGAGCCTTCATCGAGCCGGGCAAGCTGCCACCGTCCACCAATGACCAGCGTTGCGCCGTGCGCGCGAACATGGTGCTCGGCAGCGCGGAGGTCCTGCTGCTGATGCAGCGCGGATATGTCGATGTCGGCTTCATGGGTGGGGCGCAGATCGATCGGTATGGGAACCTCAACAGCTCCTTCATCGGGGATCCGACCCGGCCCAAGATCCGCCTTCCCGGCACCGGTGGCGGCAACGACATAGCCAGCCTGACGACCATGATCGTCGCGATGAAGCACGAGAAGCGTCGGTTCGTCGAGAAAGTCGATTTCGTCACGAGTCCGGGCTGGCTCCGCGGCGACGCCTCGCGGCAGGAGGCGGGCCTCCTCACGGGAGGGATGTTTCGCGTCGTGACGGATCTGGCGGTATTCGGATTCGACGACGTCACGCGGCAGCTGAAGGTGCTGGCGCTGAATCCGGGCGTGACTCGCGAACAGCTCCAGGACAATACGGGTTTCACGTTGGTATTCGACGACGCCACAGGCGTCACGGAGCCGCCCACGGATCACGAGCTGCGCGTGCTGCGCGAGCTCGATCCGGACCGGCTCTACACCGCTTGACGGCCGGGCAGCGCGCCCGCGCGAGGAAGACCTGAATGGCTGATCTAGCCGGGACCTTTGGCATTGCCGTAAGGAATTTCACCGCCTTCCCGGAAATGCCGGATCCGAAGGGGCTGGTCGAATACGGCGTCAGGATGGAGCAGCTCGGCTTCGACTCGGTATGGGTCTGGGATCACATCCTGCTCGGCGTCGAGCCGAGCTTCCCGATCATCGATTCGCTGACGCTGCTCACGGCCATCGCCGCGCGGACCCGCACGATCCAGCTCGGAACCGGCGTGCTCGTGCTCCCGCTGCGCAATCCGCTGATCATGGCCAAGCAGTTGTCGAGCCTGGACCTGCTGTCGGCCGGACGCCTCATCTTGGGCGTGGCGTCCGGCTGGTACAAACGAGAGTTCGACGCGGTCGGCGTGCCGTTCGAGAAGCGCGGAAGGATCATGGACGATCACCTCGAGATCCTCAAGCGCTTCTGGACCGAGGACCGCGTGGACGGCGAGTACGGCCAGCACAACATCCGCGGCGGCGTCATGTACCCGAAGCCCGCACGGCAGCCGCGTCCGCCGATCCTGATCGGCGGGTACGTCGACCGGGTCCTCAAACGCGCCGCGCTCAGCGGAGACGGCTGGCTCACATACTTCTATCGTCCGGAAAGCTTCGCGCGATCGTGGGAGAAGATTCGCAGTTTCGCGAAGGAAGGCGGAAAGGACCCTGACGCGCTGCTCAACGCCGCGCAGCTTCCGATCCGCATCGGGCCATCCCGCGCGGCGGTCGAAAGCGAGATGATGGAATGGCTCGGCAAGGAGTGGGATTACGCGTCGTGGAGCGAGTCCACGAAGGACAGCGCGATCCTGGGAACCGTCGATGAGTGTGTCGCGCAGCTGAAGGAGCATCTCGACGCCGGGGTGCAGAAGCTGATCTTCGTTCCCTACAAGTACGAGATGGACCAGATCGAGACGATTGCGCGCGAGATCGTCCCGCGGCTGAAGAATCGATGAAACCCGATCGAGGAGAGCCGATGCATGGAAGCGAGCAGTCGCTCGAACTCGAGCTGAAAGGCTCCGCGTCCATGGACGCGGAGCCCATCCTGGAGCGGTTTGATCCGTGGCTCGAGTTGGACGCCGACGCCATCCGCCACAATGTCGTGGAGACCACGCGCCTGGCCGAGGGACGACCGATCGTGGGGGTCGTGAAGAACAACGGATACGGCCTGGGCACGATCCACGTCGCGCGCATACTCGATGGTATGCCCGAGATCGCGGCGCTGGCCGTGGTCAAGGCGGACGAAGCGTTCGAGCTCGTGGACGCGGCGGTGCGGACCCCCGTTCTGCTGATGGCGCTCGCGCCCCCCAAGGTCGAGGAGGAGCTGGCGGGTCGAGGCGTCCGGCTCGTCCCGTTCAATGAGGATGCTCCAGAGCGGCTGGAGCGGATCGCGTCGAGGCTGGGCCGAACGGTTCCGGTCCACGTCGAAGTGGACACCGGGATGAGCCGAACCGGGATCCCCGAGCACCGGGCCATGCCCATGTTCGAGCGCCTTGCCGGAAGCGGCGCGGTCGAGGTGGAAGGCACGTTCACCACGCTGACGGCCGACGACTTCGAGCCGGAGCAACTCCGCCGGTTCCGGAGCATCGCCGAGCAGGCGCGAGCCCGCGGCATCACGCTGGGACGGCTTCATGCCGTTTCGTCTCACGGTCTGTTCTTCCGGAGAGAAGCCCTTCTCGAGGCTGTCCGTGTCGGCCTGACGCTCTACGGCGGGTATCCCAAGGGCACCTGGCCGGCAGCGGACGTCGACCTCGAACCGGCCTTTCGCCTGCGGGCGCGGGTGACTCGCGTGGAACGACTCCGTACCGGTGACGGCGTCAACTATCGCCGCGGCTACGTGGCCGAACGTCCAACCTGGATCGCCACCGTGCCGGTGGGTCACGTCGACGGCTATCCCCGCGGTGCGGCGAACGGATGCGAGGCGGTGGTCGGCGGACGAACTTACCCGGTGATCGGCGAAGTGAGTGCGAGTCACATCGTGCTCGAGCTGGGCGACGAACCGTCGGTCGCGGTGGGCGAAGTCGCCACCGTCGTGGGGCCCGATCACCCTGCGATTCACCCGAACGAGGTGGCGACCAGGGCAGGCATCTCGATCTACGACGTGCTCATGCATCTGGGAGCCAAGCTCCCGGTGCTGGTTCGGAACGCGTGAACCTGCAGCTGTCCGGCAGAGGCGCGAAAAAGGAGGAAACATGCGCGTGCCCCGGAGCCTGATTCGTGTCTCGCTGCTGGCGTGGATGGCTGGCTTTCCGCTAACGGTCGCCGCCCAGGACTTCGACGTCCTGATCCGGAACGGCCGCGTGCTCGACGGAACCGGCAATCCCGATTTCAGGGCGGACATCGGCATCCGCGGCGACCGCATCATTGCGATCGGGCGGTTGTCCGATGCCACAGCCACCCGGACGGTTGACGCCGGCGGCCTGTTCGTCGCTCCCGGCTTCATCGACCTGCATTCGCACGCCGACCGCTTCCTGGCCGGAGACGCCGTCGAGGGCCGGCGCGCGCACAACCTTGTGATGCAGGGCATCACCACGGTGGTGGGCGGCGCCGACGGACGGAACCTGCGGTGGCCGCTGTCCGCTGAGCGGGCCGCGTACGAGCACCTGGGGATCGGCCAGAACGTGGTCCTCATGGTGGGGCACTCGACAGTGCGCCGGCAAGTCATGGGCGACGATCATGAGCGGGAGGCGACACCGCAGGAGATCGCGCGCATGCAGACGCTGGTTCGACAAGGCATGGAAGAGGGTGCATGGGGTCTCGGCGCCGGACTGGAATACCGACCCGCGCGCTTCAGCTCCACGGAAGAAGTGGTGGAGCTGGCTCGCGTGGTGGCGGACTACGATGGGTTCTACATCGCCCACCAGCGAAACGAGTCGGCCTTTCCCATGTGGTACCTGCCGGGAATCACGGCTGAGCCGCCAATGGATGGGCACGGCGCGCTGAGAGAGACCATCGAGATCGCGAGGAAAACCGGCGTGCGTGTCGTCGCCAGCCACATCAAGACGGGCGGCCGCGCTTCCTGGGGCCGCTCCGTCAGCGACATCCAGCGAATCGAGCAGGCACGGGCTGAGGGATTGCAGGTCTACGCGGATCAGTACCCCTACACTCACGGCGGCGGGGGCGGGCGCATCATGGTGCCGGGCTGGGCCTTCGCCACGCCCGGATTCGACAGGCGCGGCGGCCAGGACGATCCGAGGCTCCGGCGGCCGGAGGTGCTGCGCAATCACCGCGAGAACCTGCGCCGCAACCTGGCGGATCCGGCAACCCGCCATCTGATCGAGCGCGACATCCAGTACCTCGTCGACTACTGGGCCGGACCTGAGCATCAGATCGTCCTCAGCCACCCCGACGCGTCGATGGTAGGACGCACGCTGGCCGACCTGGCGGCCAGCCGAGGCGAGCGCCCCATCGAGACGATCCTCCACTATGCGCTCAACCCTTACGAGGACGAGCCGGGAGGAGGCCTCTCGCTCCGGCGCCACTCGATTCACGAGTTCGACATCGAGAACTACATGCGGCAGGAGTGGACCGCCACGGGTTCCGACGCGACGATTATCGATGTGCCCGGCATGCCAGGCGGACCCGGGAGCCATCCCCGCGACTACGGCACGTTCGTGCGGAAGATCGCGGAATATGCGAAGGACCGCGGGGTGATCTCTTTGCCGTTCGCCGTCCGTTCCTCGAGCGGACTACCCGCGCAAATCATCGGACTGCGCGATCGAGGATACTTGAGGGAGGGCTACAAGGCCGATCTCATCGTCTTCGACTACGATGCCCTGCGCGATCGCGCGACCGTCCTGCAGCCCAATCGATACAGCGAGGGGATCGTGCACGTCCTGATCAACGGCCAGTTCTCCGTCGAGGAGGGTCTTCTGATGGGCCTTTTGCCCGGCGTCGTGATCGACCGCAAGGCGGCGACGCCGCGCACTTAAAAGCGCCGGAGGCGGGGTCCCAATAACTCACTGCCGGCGGCCACTCGTTGCTTCACGCCCAGAAACCCGGAGGTCCCATGCGCCCGCATCGTCTCACCCTCTGCATACTGGTTCTGCCGTGGCTGTCGTCGGCTCCGCTTCCCGTACAGGGCCAGGAGTTCGATGTCCTGATCCGCAACGGCCGCGTGTTCGACGGAACCGGCAATCCCGACTACCGTGCCGACATCGGCATTCGGGGCGACCGCATCGTCGCGATCGGGCCGCTGTCCGGCGCGACCGCCACGCGCACGATCGACGCCGAGGGCCTGTTCGTGGCGCCCGGCTTCATCGACCTGCACTCGCATGCCGACCGTCGCCTGGCAGCAGACGATGTCGACGGCCGGCGCGCGCACAACCTGATCTCACAGGGCATTACGACCGTTCTGGGTGGTGCGGATGGACGGAACATCCGCTGGCCGCTGCCCGCCGAACGGGCCGCTTACGAACGACTCGGGATCGGCCAGAACGTCGTGCTCATGGTGGGGCACTCGACGGTGCGCCAGCAGGTCATGGGCGACGACTACGAGCGCGAGGCGACACCGCAGGAGATCGCGCGCATGCAGGCGCTCGTTCGCCAGGGCATGGAGGAAGGGGCATGGGGGCTCGGAGCGGGGACCGAGTATCGGCCGGCTCGGTTCAGCTCGCCTGCGGAAGTGGTCGAGCTCGCCCGCGTCATAGCGGACTACGACGGTTTCTACGTCGCCCATCAGCGGAACGAAGCGCCGTTTCCCATGTGGTATCTGCCAGGGATAACGGATGAGCCGCCGATGGATGCGCACGGCGCGCTGAGAGAAACCATCGAGATTGCGAGGGAGACCGGGATCCGCGTCGTCGCCAGTCACATCAAGAGTCGGACCCGCGCGAACTGGGGCCGATCGATCAGCGATGTCCAGCTGATCGAGCAGGCACGAGCCGAGGGACTGCAGGTCTACGCGGACCAGTACCCCTACACCTTTGGTGGCGGCGGCGGGCGCATCCTGGTGCCCGAATGGGCCTTCGCGCCGCCGGGATTCGGCCGAGCCGGCGGCCAGGATGACCCCAGGCTGACGGCGGACGTGCTGCGCCAGCATCGTGAGAATCTGCAGCGAAATCTGAGCGATCCGGAGACGCGCAGGCAGATTGAGCGGGATGTCGACTATCTGATCTACTACTGGAGCGGTCCCGAGAACCAGACGATCCTGGCTCACCCGGACCCGTCCGTCGTCGGCACGACGCTGGCGGAGCACGCCAAAAAGCGAGGCGAATCGGCCGTCGAGACGGTCCTGCATTATGCCTTGAATCCGTACGAAGACGTGCCGGGTGGCGGCTTCCTCGTGCGCATGCACTCCATGAACGAGTTCGATCTGGAGAATTACATGCGCCAGGAGTGGACCGCCGTGTCGTCGGACGCCTGGATCACCGATCCGGCCAGTCCACCTGGGGCGGGAAGCCATCCTCGCATGTTCGGCGCGTTCGTGCGAAAGATCGCCGAGTACGCGAAAGACCGCGGCGTGATCTCGCTGCCGTTCGCGATCCGCTCAGCCAGCGGCCTGCCAGCCCAGGTTGTAGGGCTGCGGGACAGAGGGTACCTGAGAGAGGGCTACAAGGCCGACGTCGTGGTCTTCGATTACGAGGCACTGAGAGACCACGCCACGATGCTGGAGCCGAACCGCTACAGCGAGGGCATCCAGTACGTTCTCGTGAATGGACAATTCTCAGTGGACGATGGTACGCTAACGGGCGCGCTGCCGGGTGTCGTCATCGGTCGGAGTCCGCCGGCGACGGCACGAGCGCCAACAGATCCGTAATTCGCACCAGCCAGTAATCGGGAGCGAAGAGTTCGAGATCGGCGCGCGAGAACGGGCCCCAGAGCGCGGCCGCGGTGCGCACGCC
>CAZDLW010000037.1:0-27615 GCA_964505975.1 uncultured Bifidobacteriaceae bacterium
CGCATCCAGAGGCCGGAGAAATCGGGCTTGCCGTCCGGCGTGCGCGGCGTCGGCGCGTTCATGAGCACGTTGCCCTGCGCGTCGCGCGGGACGTTCGGGTCCGTGAATTTCGGCCACTGCGCCTCGGTGGAGACGGAGCAGACCACGACGAACGCGATGGCGCCCACGGCGCCCGCCACCGATCTTGTCACTGTCACCTTCTCACCTCGCCGCTGAAAGACCGCCACACCCGCGTCCGCCAACCGCGGCGCACGAGCCGGCTCTATCCTAATACGACTCGCGCCGCGCGATCGCGCGACGCCGGGTTCGACGACGCCGCGATTCTGGCCCCGCAAGACCCACGGCCACAACGCGTGACTGCACTTTGCTGGAACCGCGCGAACGGCACCTGCGGGTGGTTCGGCTGGAGGCCTCCATCGCGTCCGTTCCGTCGCGCGGGCGCGCGCCAGTCAATCCAATCCGATTCGCGTCTGGCGTGCGCCTCCTGGCGGCGCCAAGCCGCGGCGCCACAGGGCCAGCAGCGCCTCGTTGATGGGCGGACCCGTGAACTGCACCTCATGGCCGGCACCCGCGATCACGGCCCGGGACGCGCCGACGCGTTCGGCGAGGTCGTCGCAGATGGCGTCGAACGCGGCGCTATGTCCACCAGACACGACAAGCCTGGGGAACCGGCCCGACGCAAGCGCGGCGAGCGGCAGATCCGAATGCCACATGGGTCGTCCCCGGCGGAACACGGGCACCAGCGGCACGGCGGCGGCAATCAACTCCGGCGGCAGCGCCTCTGGATTGCTCCCCACGGCGTTCAGAAAGCGGACGACCCAGTCCTCGTCGGGGAGGTCCTCGTCCCAGAGGCGGCGGATCTCGTCCACCATTGCACGCGCTGCTGGATGGTGACTCGACGTGAACGCGGCTGGTTCCAGCAGTGCCAGCGACAGCGTCGCCTCGGGACGGCGCGCGGCGGCAAACAGCACGCCGAGACCGCCGTAGGAATGGCCTACAAGGTGGGCGCCATCCCCCATCAGCTCGGCGATGTCCTCGGCATCGCGCAGGAAGTCTTCGCCCGTGATCGCCGGACTCTTCCCGTAACCGCGCCGGTCGGGCACCAGGAGCCGGAACCCTTCGTCCGCGAGCGGCCGCTGGGCCTGCCACTCGTCGCCGCCGGTCGCGAGCGAGCCGTGCACGAGCACGACGGGCGTGCCTGTGCCCCAGTAGTCCACGAACAGGTCGCTCATCGTTGCGTGCTCCTCGTGGCCATGCGTTCCAGGGGCGGTATCCAGTCAAACCACCGGGCTCTGCCCCTCGATATCGTCGCAGAATTCCGCGGTGGGTGGCAGTGGCTCTTGCTGCGCTCCGCGCGGTTGTGGGGTCTGGCACTCGTGGGAGTCCGCACCGGGTCGCGATGGCGTCAGGCGTCACCATCCCTACTCCGCGCGAACACGGTCGTCGGGTCCACCCGCCTGGCGCGCCACACGGGGACCAGGGCGGCGATTCCCGCCGCCGTACCCAGCACACACGACGCCGGGCGGGCGGCGCAGGCGGTCGAGCACCTCGCGGTCCTCGAGCAAATCAGTTCTCGGCACGAGGGCCTCCGCATCGGGGACGTATCGAGTTCCGAGAAGAATGCGTCCAAGTCCCGAATCAAGTCACTCTGAGACTGTTCGGAGGAACCGATCGAGTTCGTAGTATCTTAGCGGCGCCAGTTCACGAAGAGGGGAGCCGCGAGATGGAGCGCAGCGTCACCATCTTCTTCTCGTCCCCTGGTGACCTCCGCCCGGAACGTGCTGCCGCGCAACGCGTTGTCAACCGCCTGAGGCGCGAGTTCGCCGCCCACTTCACGTTGAGGACGACATTCTGGGAACGAAAGGCCCTTCGCGCCACCTCTCACTTCCAGGACCAGATCCCGTTCGCATCGCAGGCTGACGTGGTCGTTGTCATCCTGTGGACCACGCTTGGGACGGTTCTGCCGCACCCGCAGTTCGCCGGCGCGATCACGGCGAAGCCGGTGACGGGGACCGTCTTCGAGTTCGAGGACGGGGTCGCAGGATTCAACCGCCAGGGGCGTCCCGAGATCCTCACGTATCGGAAAGTCAAGTCGCAGGTCACGGTCGATCTCAGGGACAGGCAGAAGGTGTTGGCGCTTTACACCAACCAGGAGCAGGTCGACCGCTTTTTCACGCAGTGGTTTGGCGGCGACCAGTCCGGTGAATTCAAACGCGCGTTTCGCGAGTTCATGGAGGTTGACGAACTCGAGGAGATGCTCACGCTGCACCTGAGGGACCTCCTGGTTCAGCGTGTTCATGAGCCCGGGCTATCGCAACAGGCGCCGCCGGAGTGGTACCGCGGAAGTCCGTATCGCGGTCTCTTGTCGTTCGAGGTCGGCGATGCGGAAGTCTTTTTCGGACGAACGCGGGCGCGCGGCGAACTCCGCGAGGTGCTCGTGCGGCAAATCGGCGACGGGTACCCGGTGGTAGCCGTTGTCGGTGCGAGCGGGACCGGAAAATCGTCGCTCGTCAAGGCCGGCCTCCTGCCGGATCTCAAGGCGCCTGGGATGATCGACGATGTCGGTCTGTGCCAGCACGCGATTGTGCGGCCGAGTACATCCGGGGGCAACCTGATCGCGCCTCTGGCGCGAGCGCTTCTCGAGGACACCGCGCTGGTCGGTCTGGCCTCGCAGCGCTACGATGAGGCGTCCTTGGAGGCGCTGCTCAGAAAGTCTCCGGAGCTCGTCGTCATTCCTCTGAAGAACGCGCTGGGGAGCGCGGCGACGGCGGCCGGCCTGCTCAGGCACGCCACAGCACGCCTTGCGCTGATCGTCGATCAGGCCGAGGAACTATTCACATCGGACGTCCCCGAGGGAGAACTCGACTGTCTCGCGGCAGCGATCGATGCGTTGCTGCAGAGCGGCGCCGTGTGGGTGCTGATCACGCTGCGGAGTGATTTCCTGCCGCAGTTCGAAAGCGCCCCCGCGTTGCGCCACTTGGCAAACGTCGGCGCGCGGTACTTGCTCAAGCCGCCGACCGACGGCGAAATCGATCAGATGATCCGCGGACCCGCTGTCGCTGCCGGCCTTGAATTCGAAATCGACGCAACGTCCGGGTTGGAGCTGTCGCAGGAGCTGCGTGTTGCAGCCACGCGCAGCCCGTCTGGACTTCCGCTGCTGGAGTTCATGCTCACCCAGTTGTGGGAGCGGCGGCGCGACGGTCGCGTCCTGACATTCGACGCCTACCAGTCGCTGGGCGGGCTCGCGGGCGCTATCGGGGAGCGCGCGGAGGCTGTCTATCTCAGACAATCGGCAGATGCACAGAACGCGCTGCCGACACTCCTGCGGGCGCTGGTCGACGTCGGCGCCGCGAAGGACGCCAGACCGGTTTCGCGAACGACGCCGTTCGATCGGTTTCACGCGAGGAGTCCGGCGCGCATCCTGCTCGATGCGATGCTCAGGCCAGACGAGCGGTTGCTGGTCGCCGACGAGCACGGCGTCCGTGTGGCGCACGAGGCACTCCTGACCCACTGGGCGCGTGCGGCGAGCGAGATCGAGTCGAATCGAACTGAGTTGCAGGTGCGTCGCCGGCTGGAGGAGGCGGCGGCCCGTTGGGTCGCCGCCGTTGGTAATGAACCTGCCGGGCTGTTGCTGAACCATGGTCTCCCACTGGAGGAAGCGAAGCAGCTGCTGGCCCGCCGTCGCGACGAGCTCTCGCCCGAGGTCACCTCGTTCATCGATGCCAGTGAGGAACACGAGCGCGATGAATCCGCGCGGTGGAAAGCGTTGTACGAGCGCGCAGAGCGGCAGCGGCGGAACGCGGTGGCGCGTCAGCTGGCGGCACAGGCCGAAATGGTGCCGGGAACATCGGGCGAAGCACTGGTGCGAAAGGTGTTGCTATCGATCGAATCGTTGAAAAGGGAACCAACGCTCGAAGGAGACAACGCCCTGCGCGAGGGATTGAGCCTGCTGCCCGAACGCGTCGTGACGATCGCGCATGATGAGGATGTCCGGGCGATCGCATTCAGCCCCGACGCCGCGCTTGTCGCGACCGCGGCCGAAGACCGGCGGATCAGGATCTGGAGCCTGCTCGAGCGCCGCGAAGTCACCTGCATCACTGACGCAGGGTGGGTGTGCGCGATGGACTTCAGCCCCGATTCCACCGCCCTTGCCACGTCGCCGATGGGAACAATCTCACCGCTCATCCGGATGTGGGACGTGCGCACGGGTCAGGAGGTAAAGAGCTTCGGTGAAATGCGTGGTTCCAGACTGGTCCGTTACATCAACGACGGGCAGTACCTGGCAACCGATCGCGCCATCTTCGACGTTGCGTCGAGCACGCCTGTCGTTCGCTTCGAGCCCGATGACCATCCCGAAAGCATCGCACTTAGCCGAGACGGCGAATACCTCGCTGCCGCTGTTCGTCTCGATCGCTCTTATTCGATACGCGTCTGGCGGGCGGGCAACGGCAAACTGCTGGCAGAGTATTGCCACGACGGGGCGCCCACGGCTCTGTGCTTTTCCGCCAATGGCGCGTATCTGGCGATCGCCGCGCGGGACGTCGCACGCGTGTGGCAGGCGGAGTGGAAGAAGGGAAAGGGTCGTCGCAAGCCGCGCGGACGAGGCGCGTTCGATACACCAACTGAAGTCGCGTTCATCCGTCACGATCCGGACGAGAAGAGATGGGATTGGGATCGCCAGTTGAACGCAGTCGCCTTCAGCCCCGATGGGCGAGTGCTGGCGACTGCGAGCCAGGACGACACCGTCCGCTTGTGGGAAATCCCCGGTGGACGGGAAATCGCCTGCTTCGAGCACGACCGCGGCGTCCGCCACGTCGAATTCTTCCGCGACGGACGGCGTCTTCTTGCCGCGACAGGGTACACGGCGCGCGTGTACGACTGGACGGGCTCGCGTGAACTCACTCGCATCGCGCTGCCCGGCTATCTGACCGTCACTGCACAGAGTCCGGACGGCGAGTGGTTCGCCGCGGCTGGCGGACACACGGCGCTCGCCGCTCCGACGACTGCGCATGGCGAGATTGCGCATGTGAGCTACTCCGCATCGGGCGAACCGGCCTCTGCTCCCAGCGGTCGCGCGCGTGACTGCGTTGTCTTCGACGATGCCGATCGCATCGCGATCGGCACGAGACATGGAGGCATTCAGCTATGGGACCTCGCGACCGGGCGGCTGAAGAATCTCGAGTTCGATCACGTCATGGCGATGCAGCGCGATCGAAACGCGAGCATGCTGTGGACGCTTGAACAACTTGGAAGACTCGCGAAGTGGAACACCGGCACGGGCTCCCTGGACCGTCGGATCGAGTTAGAGGAGCGGATCGTAGCTGCCGCATTCAGTGACGGTGGGTCGTGTCTAGCGACGGCAGACGAACGAAGCGTGGTCCGCGTCCGTCGCACGGGCGATGTGGACGTCACAGGCATCGTTCAGTACGACACCCAGGTCGGCGCGTTTATCGTCGGCACCATTGCCGTGAGCCGCGACGGGCGAGTGGTCGCGACCGGAAGCGACGACAAGACGGTCCGCTTGTGGGACACCCGCTTCGGTCAGGAGCTCTGCCGTCTCGATGAAGACGGGTGGGTCCATCATGTCGCGCTCAGCCCCGCCCAGGATCGGCTCGTGACCGTATCAGGTGCGGAGGCGCACCTGTGGCAGACTCCCGCCGAGTTGTTGGCCGACGACGGCCCCGCCACGCACTGGGACGCCCCGCTCCAGATCGCACGAATGATCCACGGTAAAGACATAACCGGGGTCACGTTCTCCAGTAACGGGGCGCTGGTAGCGACGTCGTGCGCAGACGCGTTCGTGCGAATCTGGGACGCGGCCACCGGTCGTCAGCTATCAGCGATTCGGCACCCAAAGGAAGTCACAGCGGTCGCATTCAGCCCTGACGGCCGTCGGCTCGCCACCACCGCTGCCGATCAAGTGGTTCGCGTGTGGTTCACGTCACACGCGGATCTCATCCACCAGGCGTGCACTCGGCTCCCGCGCAATCTGACCGTGGATGAATGGCGCCAGTACCTAGGTGACGAGCCGTATCAGGATACGTGCCCGCATCTACGGTCGAATGCAGTCGTCTCCGGACAGACCGGAGAGACGCTGGTGTAAAGGGCGTCGAGAAGTCGACGGGTCAACTCAGCCAGGCGTGGCGGATACGGCAAGCGCGGGTGCGCGCCGCGCCCCGAGCGCGCGCGACACGTCAGCAGCATACGCGTATCGATGGTCGCAAGCGCCCGGACCATGTCCCCTTCTGGGATGGGCAGTGGCACGACGTCGCGACAGACGACTCGGTCGCGGACTGCGGTCCGGATCGGCTCCCCCGCCACGACGATGCCCGTGTCAACTTTCGACCGGCCTCTGAGCGCGAGCAAAAAGCCCGGCGCCGTCACACAGAACGTCCCCGGCGATGCTCGCCATGCGACTCCCCGTATTGCTGGCCACCCAGGAGTGTGCCATGCGACCTTCACCTGGCGCCGCCATTCTGCACTTTGACAGCTATGGGGCGAAGCCCAAGCGCGAACTCTGTACTCGGTTGCATCGGATTGCATGGCGGTCCTGGTCGCGCGAAGCGCGCAAGAGATCTGGCACACAGCCACGGGCTCGGAGGGGATATCAAGGGGTGGGGATCCCGTACGGTCCAGCTCGGTCCGGACCGAGTAGCAGTCCAGCCGTTCTGGCGCGTCCCGGCAAGAGCCCCGGCTGTGGTCGAGGCTCTTCTGCCGGGCTCCCCTAACGGACTGCACCGGATCGAGGCGAGCTCTCGAGAGCACGGCGATATCGGCATCGCTCGTGCCAGTGGCAGTTCCCTGCGCCGTGGACCCGAACCGGTACACCGCGACGACCTCCGCCAACGCGCCGCGCAGGTGTTCGACGATGGTGCGATTCTGATCCGCAAAGACTCACGGCCACGACACGTGAATTGTACTTCGCTGGAACCCCCCGCACGCACGCTGGAAGCCGAGGCCGGAGTCCGCTACACTCTTCATCTCGGAGGAAGCGATGGATCACGCGGCCACAACGCGACGCCTGTATGACTTGCTGAGCGCTGGAGACATCGACGGTTTCGGCGCCCTGCTCGCCGACGATTTCGTCGACCACGAGGAACTGCCAGGCCTGGCGCCGACGAAGGAGGGCGTCACCGCGTTCTTCCGGATGTACATGGCCGCGTTCCCAGACCTTCGCATGGTTCCGGAGGACGTGATCGCGAGCGGCGACAAAGTGGTTGCGCGCGTGCGGGCGACCGGGACGCACAAGGGTCCATTCATGGGTCTGGCCCCGACTGGCCGGCGCGTCGACGTGCAGCTCATTGACATCATTCGCTTCGGCAGCGACGGCCGTGCGCGCGAGCACTGGGGGATCTTCGACCAGCTCGCGATGATGCAACAGCTCGGCGCGATTCCGGCAGACCCTCGGCCTAGCTCGTAACCATCGCACGCTCGCGTGGGTTGTCATGCAGCGTTCCGCGGGGCATCAGCGCTATCGCTGCGGGACTCTGGCCGCAGCCCACTCGCGGTCGCCAGGGATAAACACCCAAACGCTCGCGCTGAGCATCTGTAAGGTGGTGCCGATCGTGCAAGACGACAAACCACTCGCGGGACAAGCCGCCGTCGTCACTGGCGGCACTCGCGGGGTCGGCCGTGGGATCGCCCTTGAACTGGCTCGGTCCGGTGCCCGCGTGTTCGTGACGGGCCGCTCGGCGCCAGACGCAATGCCACAATGGCTGGACCTCTCGAATTCGGAATCGCCGAGTTCAGCGGCCGTGCGGTCGTTTCGCTGGCCACCGATCCCGAGCGGCTGCGCTACTCGGGGAAGGTCCTCGTCGTGGCGGGCCTTGCCCTGGAGTACGGCTTCACGGACCTCGACGGTACCACTCCCAGGGCACTGACGATCGCCGATGTCTGACCTCCTGTAGGTGGCGGGGCCGCGCAAGAGCTGGCCGGATGAGAGCTCCTCGCGTAACCGCGGTCGCGACACCGCCTGGCAGCGCCATCGGCGGCATGATGAGCTATTGATGGTCATCGGGCTTGCCGACCTGGACGACCAACGCGTGAAGGCGCTGCTGACGCGGCATCTCGAAGGCATGCATGCCAGCTCTCCACCGGGCCATGTGTTCGCGCTGGATTGGTCGGAACTCAGAAGCCCCGAGATCAGCTTCTATGCGTCGTGGGAGGGCGAAGAACTGCTCGGCTTCGGTGCGCTGAAAGAGCTCGACTCACGTACCGGCGAGATCAAATCCATGCGCACTGCCGATGCGCATTTGAGAAAAGGTGTCGCCGCGAGGATTCTCGATCACATCATCGCCGTCGCCCGCATGCGTGGCTATACGCGCCTCTCGTTGGAAACCGGTTCGGGTCTGGCCTTCGAGCCCGCTCTCGCACTCTACCGCAAGCGCGGTTTCACGAACGGCGGTGCATTCGGCGGCTACCAACAGAGCGCCTTCAATCAGTTCCTGCACCTCGATCTGGTCTCGACCGAGGTGAGACCAGGGCGCGAGCGGATGGCGACTCCTGAATAACGCCGGCGTCGAGCTGCTGCCACTGCGGTGGGCGACTTGTCGCGGGCGTTCATGAACCACGACTACTTTGCGAACGCTCCGGGGAGTCGCTCACGAGGCTTGCGTCTACGAAGCGCGACAGATCCGGAGTCGGCGTCAGAAACGACGGCTTGATGGTACGCTCTGAGGCGTGATTCGCTTTGATCAGGGAAAACGCCGCTTCAACTACCGCGTTGTCGGCGTGGCTATTCACGACGGCTCCGTCTTACTCCACCAAGCGATCGACGAGCCGTTCTGGACCCTACCAGGCGGCCGTGCCGAGCACGGCGAAACAGCAGAGCAGACGATCAAGCGCGAGATGTCCGAAGAGCTCGGGACATCAGTTGAAGTCGTGCGTCTGTTGTGGCTGGTCGAGAACTTCTTCGACTACGAGGGGCTGAATTACCACGAGCTCGCGCTGTACTTCTCGATCAGATTCCCACCTGGAAGCGCACCCTTGAACGCCGAGGCGTTTGACGCCGCCGACGCCGGCATTCCCTTGAGGTTCAGGTGGTTTTCGGTCGAGCGCAAGCAGCTGGCCAGTCTCCCGTTGTTGCCCACGTTCCTCCCGGAGGGCCTGGTCAACCTTCCGTCTTCAGTGGTTCACGTCGTGCAGCGTGACACTGTCCTCTCCTCGACAGCTCCTGAATAACGCCGCAGTGGGAACAGACCGGCCGAACCACACGTTCCCGTCTCATGGTGCCCCGCGGCGCCGGTTGGATGCCAGCATGAGTGCCGCTCGCTGGTGAGATCAGGTCCAGTCCTTGGTTCGTGCTTCCTACCGACGGCGCCAACCCGGTCTGGGCCACGGTGAAGCTCGATCGGCTCGATGTACATCGCGTCGCTCAGAATGGTCTGCGCGGCCCCGGCAGATCGACCACCTCGGGCAAGTCCTGATCCGTGAAGTCAGCACAGACAGGGTGGAGCAGCTCGAGCACTCGTCCCACGGGGTTCTCGGGGAGATCGGTCAGCCGCGGACCGGCCAGCAATTCAACAACTCGACCAGGGAGATCAACCGGAAACTCGCCGGGCACAATGTCACGCTGTTCTGCCATTTCAATCTCCGTGCGCAGCCTCTCGCGAATCCGCTGCAGCCGCTTGCGCATCGCTTCCGGATGCACGCCGGCGGCGGCCGCGAGGCGGGCGACGCTCCACCGTCCGTGGTACCGGCGATCGCAGAGTTGCCGTTCCTGGGGCGTCAGGCGCAGGAGCGCCTGTGCCAGCCGGTAACGCTGTCGCTCGGACCAGTACGTCTCCGCCTCATCGAGCACCGGTACGTCAGGAGCATCGTCCAAGTGAAGAAGAGTCACCCGGTTCGCCCGTCGCATGTTGAGCGCAACGGTGATCACAATGCGACGCAGCCAGCCCGTGAAGGCCGCCGCGTCCAGATCACCGAGGCGCCGAAAGGCTCGCAGGTATGCTTGCTCAACGGGGCCAGCCCGTTCACGGCGATATTCGCCAGGCGCACGCATTCGACGGGTTACTCAGGAGCCAGTAGCGTCGAACGTTCGAGCAGCCTGCCGCGCTTCCTGCGCTCTCCAGATTCGGCAGCAGGCGTGAACCGTGGCGATCGCAGTACTCTCCGTGGGAGACGGTGATGTCTCGTGCCGGCCCAGCATGCTCGAACTCGACATAGATCTCGTCGAGACCCCTCACGCCTTGATCGGTCGCGTGCTTCGCGGCGAATGCTTCGGGAGTTCCCCCACCCGGAACAAGCAAAGCGGCAGCCTGGGGTCGGGGGTCTCCCTCGGGCGCCTGACGCCCCGGGAATAACGCGGTGGTCGGTCGTGGGATCACGAGGCGAGCCAGACCGCGTCCTGGCCGGGTGCCGATTCGGGTTGACGTTTTGCAACGCCAGGTTGGCGGCGACAGGTTTCGCCACTCTCGAACGCCAAGTGATCGTAGAATTTCCGTCGCGTACACCCTCTCGACTGGAGCGCGCATGACTCAGAGATTCCTCTTCACGTCACTGGTCGGTCTGCTGCTCGCCAGCCCGGCCGCCGCGCAGACCTCCCTCACCGACTGGACCGCCGCGCTCGCCACCGAACTGCGCGTCGCCAACGGCATCACCTATCTGAGAGCCAGCAACTACGAGTCGAAGCTCGACGTCTACACCCCGCGGGCCGCCGGGCCGCATCCAACGGTCATCCAGATCCACGGCGGCGGGTGGGTCGGCGGCACCCGCGAAGGGACGTTCCTCCGCGCGCTGCCGTACCTCGAGATGGGCTTCGCCCTCGTCAACATCTCCTACCGGCTCGGCCCCGTCGCCGAAGCGCCGGCTGCAGTCGAGGACGCGCTCTGTGCGGTGCGCTGGGTCGTGCGCAACGCGAAGGAATACGGGTTCGACGTGAGCCGCATCGTCACCACCGGCTATTCCGCCGGCGGACACCTGGCGCTGGCCGCCGGGATGATCCCGGTGTCGACTGGGCTGGATCGGCGATGCCCGGGACAGGAACCGCTCACGGTAGCCGCGATCGTCAACTGGTACGGGATCACGGATGTCGTCGATCTCATCGACGGCACGAACACGCGGTCCTACGCGGTGGAGTGGCTGGGCAGCGCACCGAACCGCGCGGAGATCGCCAGGCGCGTCTCGCCGATGACCTACGCACGCCGCGACCTGCCGCCGGTCCTCACGATCCACGGAGACGCCGATCCCGTCGTCCCCTACGCCCACGCCACCTCGCTCCACGCCGCGCTGCAGAAAGCCGGCGCAACGAGCGAGCTCGTGACAATCCCGAAGGGCGGGCACGGCAACTTCGTCCGCGCCGAACAGCTCCGCGCCGTGGCGGCCGTCCGCGCCTTCCTCATGACGCACGGCATCGTGCGTGCGCCGGTCACCTCGTCGGCGTCGGCGCGGTGAACGCCAAGTCGATGAAGAACCCTGCCGCCCATCCATGGAACGTAGCCAGTGCCTCCGGCCGCGACCAGCGGCGAGGACCGTTATGCTCGTCGAACAGGAGGGCGCAACGGGTACCGGCGTGGCGCCATGAAACCATGCATGCAGCGATGATTCGCGTTTCGGGTCGGACGGCGGTTTGAAACACCACACCGGCGCGGAGCGGCCCCCGTCGTAGCGGCCGTACCGTTCCACTGAATCGTGAACAGTGCGGCTGCTACGGCGCTGTCAGCGTCCGCACTGGATCGATGGCCGCGGCGCGCCGGGCGGGGACATAGCTTGCGGCAAGCGCCGCAAGCACCAGCACACTCGCCGCGGCGAACGTGGCCGCATCGACGGGCGCGACGCCAAACAGCAGCGACGACATCCATAGGGTGATTCCCGCCGCCACAGCCGCCCCGATGGCGGTCCCGACACCGGCCAGCATCATCCCCCGACGGACGAACGTCGCCTCGGACGTATTGAACAGACCGAACTCCTGGAACGACTGGCCGTTTTCCGCGTACGACGCGAACATCCGTGGCGCCAGCGGGAAGTCGGGCGTTCGCTGGTTGCCGAATACTGCCGAGACGCCAGCCGTCACGAGGTTGTCGGATTCGGGGTAGGGAAGCGGCTTGATCACCACCCCGTTGACCACGCTGAACATGGCCGTCGTCGCGCCAATCCCGAGGGCGAGCGTCAGGATAGCCGTGAGGCTGAAGGTGGGTTGCCGCCTCAACGTACTCGCCGCATACCGCAGGTCCGGCCAGACATCGCGCAGAACGTGTCCCGCCGGCACACCGGGGATGATCGGCGCCAGCGTCTGCGCCTGCTGCAACGGCGCCATGTACCGCGCCAGCCGGTTCCCGTCCCTGAACTCGGCGAGCGCCAGACGCATGGCCTCGTCTTCCGGCGCGCCGCCGGTCACCAGCTCGCGCCAGCGGTCTTCGAGATGCTGCGAGAGCTCGTCGACGATCTCGTGCTCGCGGGCCGGCGAGAGACACAGCGATGACAGGCGCGAGCGAACGTGTGGTGCCCAATCACGCCGCGACGCCGCCGGCGGTGACCCTGAGGATCTCGACGGGGCGAAGGCTCAGGCATGTTCATCTCCTGTCACGCGCCGCACGGCCTCCACGAATGCCTCCCAGGTCTTCCGCTGCTGGGCCAGGACGCGGCGACCTTCAGGCGTCACCCTGTAGAACCGGCGGCGCCGTTCGCCGGGCTTCTCGACCCAGGTGCCCTTGATCCAGCCGCGCTCCTCGAGCCGGTAGAGCAAGGGATAGAGGGAGTCGATGTGAAACTTCAGCTGGCCGCCCGACTGTGTCTCGATCAACTTGCTCAGGTCGTACCCGTGCCGGGGGCGCGCGTCGAGCAGCGAGAGGATGAGCAGTTCCGCGGATCCGCGTTTCAGCTCGCGGTCGAGCGCGCGCGTGTCGATATCTGACATGAACAGATAGTATGCAGACAGGCATCACGGCGGTCAAGTCGAGCCACCTGACGGCGGAGCCGCAGTCGCCCTGTTGTTTCGAAAGGAGGACGCTGGCGTCGAGGCTGCGCCAATGACCCGTCACGGTCGGTCCTGGATGCGACGTGCTCGAGCCATGCCCCCACGGGCAGCAGCCATGAGAGAACCGCGGAGAGAGATGGACATACGAATCCTGTCGCTGCAGAAAATGATAGTCGTCCGTGGCCTGTGGGTTGAGAATGAGAAGGCTTCCCGGCGCCGTGTCCTTTGCGGTGGCCGCGGGGCTCGAACCTGTTTTCGGTGAGAGCATGCGCGTACTGGTCATCGGCGGAACGGGTTTCATCGGCCTGCATGTCACTGGCGAGCTGATTCGTCGCGACCATCAGGTCACGGTCTTTCACCGAGGGCGAACAGCAGTGCCGCCGGGCACGCGCGAGATTGTCGGCGATCGCCAGCGGCTGACCGAATCGGCAGACGATCTTCGCGCGTTCGCACCGGACGTCGTCGTCGACGCCGTGCTGAGCTCCGGAAGGCAGGCACGCGAGCTGATGAACGTCTTTCGCGGGCATGCGGGGCGCGTCGTCGCGTTGAGCAGCATGGACGTCTATCGCGCGTGCGGCGTCACGCACCGCCTCGAGGAGGGAGAACTCGAGCCGTTGCCGCTCCGAGAGGAGACCTCGGCGCTACGTACGAAGCTGCAGACCTACCCGCCAGCGCAGGTGCAGGTTCTGCAGCAGATCTTCGGCTGGCTCGATGAGGAGTACGACAAGATTCCGGCGGAGCGCGAGGTCCTCGGACACGGGGAGTTGCCGGGAACCGTACTGCGACTGCCAATGGTGTATGGACCGCGCGATCCGCTGCACCGATTCCACCCAGTCGTGAAACGCATTGTCGATGGGCGCCGCGCGATCCCGTTCTCCGCCAGCATGGCGCAGTGGCGCGCCACGAAGGGATATGTGGAGGACGTCGGCGCGGCCATCGCTGCCGCTGCCGTGGCTGATCGCGCCATGGGACGGATTTACAACGTCGGCGAAGCAGAGACCCTGACAGAACTCGAGTGGGCCCAGCAGATCGCGAGGGTGCTGAACTGGGATGGCGACTTCACGCTGATGCCGGACGAGCGTCTACCGGCACATCTGCGCGCGCCCGGCAACACCGCGCAACACTGGATCGGCGATACGACGCGGATTCGCGAGGAGCTCGATTTCCGCGAAACGATCACTCGCGAGGAAGCGATTCGTCGAACAGTGGACTGGGAGCGAGCCAACCCGCCCACCGATTTCACGCCGCACCAGTTCGACTACCCCTCCGAAGACGAAGCGCTCGAGAACGCGAGCTGAATCGGCTTGGTGCGCATCGATGGCCGATCGCGACCGGCCATCGCGGTGCTGCTCTTGACGCCACGGGGACGCCAGCGCTGACACGTCGACCAAGGGGGTCGCCGTCGAACAGCACACGCACGCGCTCGCTGACGATGGCAAGCGAATTGACTCGGATTCAGATCAGAGCTTGCACAACAAGGTGCAGGTCGGGGATCGGTACCGCATTGACGACGCTGAAGACCGCCGACGCCGAAGGCGACGTGGCAACGACGATTCGGGCGAGCAAGGGCTGCCGGACGATCGTCCGCAGCGTGCTTCGCTATACTGACTGGATGCGTTCGCACGCGTGGATTGACGCGCGCAGTCTGGCGCTCCATCGCGCGGTCGCCGCCAAGCTGGAGGCCGATCCGTCCCTTCTTCGGGTCGCGTCAGCCAATCTGGACCGCTGGATCGCCTCCCGGCCAGAAGCCGCGCTGATCGAGTGGCGCGACGTATTGAGTACCCGCCCGCTGACGGACATCCTCGCTCTCCTTCGATCGGACGACGCCCATGCGGCGCGGCTGCGTCAATCCAGCCCCTTCGCCGGTCTGCTACGGCGCGGGAACGCCAGTCGATCCTGGATCAACATGGATCGTACCGCCCTTGAGCACATCCTCCGTGCGGCCGCCGCGATCACGAACGAACACGAGTTCATCGTGATCGGCAGTCAGGCGGTGCTGGCCAGTTTCCCGACGCGCCGCAGGCTCTGCTGGGTTCGATCGAAGTGGACGTCTATCCGCGTCATGCACCAGAGAAGTCCGACCTCATCGACGGTGCGATCGGCGAACTTTCAGCCTTCATCGGACGTTCGGCTACGACGCCACGGGCACCCGGCACGGCACCCGGCGTCGTGCTGTCGCATCATATCGTGACCACGGTCTTCCCGCGCGCATGCTCGTGCTCGATCCGGCGGATCGCATCGGGGACCTCGCTCAGGGAACACATCCCCTCGATCACGGGCTTGATCCTGCCCGTCTCGAGCAGATCCTTGACGACGAGCAGGTCCGCTTTCTTTGCAGTCGCCATCATGTTGACAAGCTTCTTGCCGCCGGTCATCGACAGCCAGCGCCCGAGAAACATGGCTTGCAGGATCTGCGTGCCGCCGCCTCCCGTCATGACGTAGGTGCCGTTCGGCTCGAGCGCACGCGCGTACTCGGCGATCGGCCGGTACGCGTTGGCCCCGATAATCAGGTCGTAGCGCCGATCGCTGCGCGCAAAATCCTCGCGCGTGTAATCGATGACGTGATCTGCGCCGGCCGATCGCGCGATCTCGACGTTCCTGGTGCTGCACACGGCCGTCACTTCGGCGGCGCCGAACGCCTTCGCCAGCTGCACCGCGAACGTGCCGACTCCGCCGGAGGCGCCGTCGACCAACACCTTCTGTCCAGGACGCAGTCGGCCCTTGTCGCAAATCGCCTGCAAGGCCGTATACGCGGCCGTGGGGGTGGCTGCGGCTTCCTCGAACGAGACGTTCGCCGGTTTCGGCACCAGGGTCCGTTCGGACACGCACGCATACTCGGCGAAGCCGCCGAACCTGCTGGCCCCGAATACGTCGTCGCCTGGCTTGAATTGCTCGACGCGGCGGCCGATGGCTTCCACGCGGCCGGCGACATCGAACCCCAGGATCGGGTGCTTCGGCTTCGACAGCCCGATGCCCATGAGCCGAACGATGAACGGCTTTCCGCGAAGCAGCACGCGGTCGGCGGCGTTGACCGAGGCGGCGTGCACTCGCAGCAGGACCTCGTCGTTCCTGGGTACCGGCTTCTCAACGTCCTCGACGCGCAGAACGTCCGGCGGTCCATACCGACGGTAGACAACGGCCTTCACAACGGCTCACTCGCGTTGTCGGTGGCTTCATCAGCAACCTGCTGGAAGGAGCCTGCTGCGCGCCAGCCGGCGCGTCCCCAACGGGTCATCGCGGCAGGGCGTGGCGCTGGAAGAACTGCCACATCGTGGCGGTCGCGTCGATTTCCTCCCGCGCCCAGGTGTGGCCGAGACCATCGATCCGGATCAGGTGTACCTCGGCGCCGTTGTCGCAACTCTCGTAGCGCATCGTGGAGAGCGGGCCCGGGGGATCGTCCAGGATCACGTCGGGATCGCACTCGTTGTGGCGTGCCCAACCGGCCAGGGCCTCTGGAACGCTCTCGACCCATTCGCCACCCCGGCCAGCTACCCCGCCTGCATATGTGTTCTGCATGTCCGCCAGTCCGTGGAGCGTCAGGACCGGAATCGGGCGCCCGTCGCACGGGCCGGGCCACCGCAGCCCGGCCATCGGCGCAATCGCGGCGATGCGGGTGTTGAGCCGGCACGCGAGGAGCGAGGACATGCGCCCGCCGCCCGAGAAGCCCGTGGCATACACCCGCGACAGGTCGGTGCACACCCGCGCCGCCACGTGGTCGATGACATCGGACACGTACGCCACATCGTCGGCGCGCGTGTCCACGATGGGCACGTTCCACCGGCCGCCGTCGGCCTGCAGCGAGGCGACGATGATGCCCTCGCGCGCGGCCAGGGCTTCGAACCCGCTGGTCCTGGCCTGGCCGGCCGACGTCCCCCCGCTGCCGTGCAGGTCGAACACGAGGGGCAGATGGGTCCGACCCTCGTAGCCCGGAGGCACGAAGAGCCTGTAGGTACGAGGGAGGCCACCGGACGAGAGTTGTTGCTCGACGCCCTCCACGGGCGCCAGCGTGCAGGCCGAAGAGACGGCGGCCGCAGCAGACTGCGCCTCGGCGCCAGACGACAGGCCGACGATGACGAGTGTTGCCGCAACAAGGTGGGACGCTCGCACGTTCGTCACCCCTCCAGAAATTTCGAGACCTCGGCCAGCACCTGATCGGGCAGTTCTTCCTGCAGGTTGTGGCCGCCAGGCATTCCCGTGCCCCTCACGTCCGTGCCCCGCTCCTGCCAGATGGGAAGCGGGTCGAACAGGCGCCCGACGGTGCCGCGCTCGCCCCAGAGCACCAGCAGGGGGCAGGCAATCCTGCGATGGAGATCTGCGGCATCGTGCCGGAGATCGATGGAGGCCGCGGCCCGGTAGTCCTCGCACATCGCGTGGATGGTGTCCGGGTTGCGCATGGCCCGCGCGTACTCGCGCTGGATATCGGTGCTGGCCCGCTCCGCCGCGGCATCCCACTGCGCCTGCAGCTCGTTTTCGGGGACTGGAGCCCGGCGCAGATAGCTGAACCAGTGGTAGTAACTCTGGACGAACTCCAGCGTCACGTGCGTGTAGTGATAGTACGTGGGGATGATATCGACCACCGCGAGCTTCGTGACTGCATCCGGATGATCGAGCGCCATGCGATGGGCGACGCGCCCGCCGCGATCGTGGCCGACCACGGGGAACCGCGAGAATCCGAAGTGGCGCATTACTTCGACGTGATCGAGCGCCATCGCCCGCTTGGAGTAGTTGACGTGGCCGTCACCGCCCGGCGGCTTGCTGCTGTCGCCATAGCCGCGCAGGTCGGGCGCAATCACCGTGTAGCGCCGGGCCAGTTCCGGGGCGATGAGGCGCCACGTGCTGTGCGTCTGCGGCGCGCCGTGCAGGAGCAGCAGCGGCGGCCCTTCGCCGCCCTTTGCCACGTGAATCGTCGCACCGCTCGTCTGGATCTTCGAAACCGCAAATCCCGGAATCAACGTCCCGGCAGCGTTCTGCTGCGCGTCCACGCGGGCAAGGCTCCCCACCGAGGTCACGGCGGCCACGGCCGCGACCTGGCGGAACAACTCCCGGCGGTCCACGGGTTGCGTCCACACGTGACCGGCCGACGGCGGAAATTCATTCTGAGACATCGTGTCCGGTACTCCAGTCGATCACATCAGGCAGAGCGCGCTCGCTGCGACGCGGGCCGGCTGTAAAGCCGGCCCCCACGATTCCCGAGTATCCAGCGAGGCTCGACTCCGACGTTCGAGCCTGCGACGGGTACGACGGTGGCGGCGCATGAGCGTCCACAACGCACCTGCGAAACGCACAGGACGCGTATTCTAGCGCGAACACGCCACGAGCGCGCGACACGGCTGGCGTGATTCGTGGTCGGGCCCCTGGGGGCGCACGCCTGTACCCGACCGTCGTCGGGTTCTCCTCCGCAACAGTCGAAGGACAGGGGAGCCGCGCGAGGTGCGGCAAGGGCAACCGGCAATCAACCGCGGGGCCCGGCGGCGATGTTCGCCGCCCGAGCCCCGTCATCTGGCTAGAAGTCGATTGTCGCGCTGACCCGCACGAACCGGGGATCGAGCACGCTCTGAGGCCTCAGCCAGGTCGTTCCAAACGTCTGGTTGTACGTGAGCACCGCCGACGAATTGATGACGTTGTAGATATCGACGCCCACGTTGGTGCGCGTCCGCCCGAACCGGAGAATCTTCGCGAAGCGGAGATCGATCTGGTTCACGCGGTCCCCGTAGAGCGAGCCGGGCTCGAGCAGGTTGACGACAATGGTCTGACCGGCCGTACCGACGAACGCCCGATTGAGTCCGACGGTCTGGGCATTGGACGCCGTGTAGTTGGCGGCCAGAGCCCCACCCTGATCGCTCCTGAACGTACCGGCCACCTGCACGTCAATCTTCGGAATCAGATAGGACCCGAGGCCGGTGACGCGGGTGACGAACCCGGTGGACGTATTGCACCAGGGATTGGTGGGGCTCGTCGCCCCAAGGACCGTCAGCTCGGGGAGTAGCTCCCGCAGGGCGCAGATGTCCCCGCCGGTGTTCCAGGTGTTGAAACCGCCCTGGAGCATCAGACCGGTCCGCGGGCGCGCGGTGAGGTTCAAGTGAATCGAGTTGGTGACGCTGGTGCGCCGCGCATAGTTTTTGTCCAACGTCACGAAGTTGTCGTTGCCCCGCGCGAACGCGGCCTGCGTCACGTTGTAGAGCCCCCAGAGCTCGCCGCCGCCGCCACCCGGCAGGCGCGAGTCCGTCGGGACGACGATGCCGAAGGGCGTGTGATCCTCGGGGCCGCGGTTGAGGTTGTCCGTCGTGACGAAGTTCATCAGCCAGCGCCGCTGCCACCCCAGTTCGACGGCCACACGAGGCAGCACTTCCTGCTGCACGGACGCGGCCACCTGCCAGTCGCCCGATCGCACGCTCCAGCCGGAGATGAGAGCGGGATCCAGCGTGGAATCAATCACCGGCGTCCCGAAGTTCGCGTTGGTGCTGGCGCCGCACTCCGCATTCGTCGCGGGATTGAGCAGATTGCAGTCTGGAGTCCAGTTGTTGTTCGTGTCGGTCCAGGCCCTCGTCGTTGTCGTGGAAATGCGTGCGGTTGGATTCGACGCGGTGAAGAGTCCGCCGTTCTGGGCCGCTTCAAGGTACCGCCCCATGTTGACCTTCAGCGAGGTCTTCCCCGTGCCGAACACGTCGATGGCCACTCCCGCACGCGGCGAGAGGTCGTGATAGGCCTCGACACCGGTGGTTTCCGGATAGGTCACCGCGGTCGGGAAGAACCGTACCGGCCCGACGGTGGCTTCGGGGAAGTAGCTCCAGGCCCGGTCGTACCGCAGTGCTCCCTGCAGCGTGATCCGGCCGACCGTCCACTGCTCCTGCGCGTAGAAGGCTGCGTATCGCACGCGCTGCGTGATCGGGAACTGATTGATCGTCATCGTCAACTGGTTGGGAATCGTCACGCCCGTCGAGCTGTTGACGCGATACTGCAGGAAGTGCGTGTTGGTGAAGTTCTTCCGCTCGTCGATCAGATGGCCGCCCTGGTAGCCGAACTTCATGCTGTGCGCGCCCACCACATAGGAGGCTGAGCCGTTCCAGGTGAGCGACGAGTTGATGTTGGATGCCCAGTTGCCGGAGCGGTACGTCAGGTTGGGAATGTTGCCGTTCGCGGGACAGTTGGCTCCCACGCACTGCTCGACCACCCGGATGAGATCCTCGGTGTTGCCGCCGGGCATCGGGTTGCCGCCCCACCGGCTCCGGTAGGTGCCGAAGCCCGCCTCCAACAACAGACGGTTGGTGGCCGGCGCGGTGTAGCGGATCTGCTGGACGCGCTGGCCGTAGGCGCGGTAGCTGCCCGTTTCCGGCGAAATCGTCGGGCCGGCCTGTGGCGCCGGGGATCCGTGCGCCCCGCTGATGACCTCGTTGTCCTTGGAGGAGCGGCAGGCGCTCACGCTGCCGCTGGCAAACGGCGCTGCCGCCCCTTCACACGGCATCTGCTCGTCCCAGAATACCCGGAACTTGTTTCGCGGCGTCGCCTGAACCGTAAGGCGCAACGCCCCGGTGCGGTACGAGGCTGCCGTGGCCGCCGGCCGGCTCGTGTCCGCCACGTAGGTCCACGCGTTGGGATCGCCCGCATTGGCATTCGCGAACATGCCCGGAACTCGCCGCGTGCTGCCTTCGTCGCGTACCTGCGCGTAGTACCAGACGCGGTCGCGCAGGATCGGGCCGCCGACGCTGGCGTTGAGGTCCCACACCTTGGTGAAGCGGCCGGGTGTGGTCAGACCAGCGTCCTGCAGTTCCTGCGTGTAGTTGTCGCCGATCATGCCTCCGCTCACACCGGACGCGTAGAAGCTGCCGTTGATGGCGTTACCGCCCTCGCGAGGCACGACGTTCAGCAGCGGCCCGCCAACTTCCGCCTCGCCAAGTCCGCCCGACGTGGTCATCACGACTTCCGTGGCGTTACCGATGTCGGGGCGGTACGACGACACGCCCGCGCCATTGAATGCCGACCCGACGTGCAACCCATCGAGCTGCAGGCGCCCTTCGTTGCCCCGTCCGCCCGCGCCGCCGAACACGACCATTCCGGGCACCACCTGCGTGTTCAGCGCGTTGCCGGTGGCCGTGACCGCCTGCGGCATCAGGATCATCAGGCCGGCATACGACTTGGCGGCGGGAATCGCGTTGATCGTGTCGCTGTCGATCACCGTCTGCCGGCGCACGCTCTGGACGTCCACGATTGGCGTTTCGCCCGTGACGGTAATGGTTTCCTCGAGGACGCCAACGCGCATCTCCACGTTCACGGCGGCGGTGAAGGTGCCTTCGAGGACAATCCCTTCGCGCCTCACGGTGCTGAACCCCGGCAACGTGAACGTGACCGAATACGTCCCCGCCCGCAGGTCGATGACGCGATACTGGCCGCTGCCGTCGGAGACGGCAGTGCGAACCCGCTCGATCAGGACTGGACTGGCGACTTCGACGGTCACGCCTGGCAGCACGGCACCCGACGTATCCCGGACAAGGCCGGTAATCGAGGCCTGCGCGTAAACCGCAGTGGGGACGAGCACGAGCACGCCGACGACAACGACACACGCTGCGCTTGCTCTGCGCATGGCTGGCTCCCTCCGTTCACACCCCGCTGGATGACGAGTGGGCGCCTGCCATGCCCCGCGCCCGTGGCGCCGCTGGGCGGCAGGTCACCCGATCTGGGGAGGGATTGTAGAGGCGAGCGTGGCGGGATCCATGCCAAAAAACGCGCAAAAAGCAAGTTACCAGAAGTGCACGCACACCTGGCACAACAGCAGCGTTGAGACAGGAACCGTGGCTGAACCCGAGGCCCCCGGCGGGGGCGGCGGAGGAACGTGGCCCCTGTAGAACTTGCGAAGCAGCACGGCAAAGCGCGGATCGGAGCGAAACACGTCGGCCTTGGGATCCACGCACAGCGAATACAGGCCGCCGACCTCGTCGTCTATCGCGCGCTCCAGCTCGGCGAAGGCTTCATCCACCTCTCCGAGCGCGTGACGAAGGAGGGCCATCGCGTAGGGCGCGATATACGTGGACTGGCGCACCTGGTCGAGCCGGGCGAGCACCTCTCGCGCCTCGTCCTGCCGAGCGAGCTTGACCAGACAGACACCCTCCAGCGCCTGCAGCCACAACATGCCCGGCGAGATGAGCGCCGCGTGACGGTACTGCGCCAGGGCGTCCTCCAGGCGGCCTGAAAATTCCAGCGCCTGCGCGTAGAAGGCGCGTCCCAGAATGAAGTACGGGTGAAGCTCCACAGCCTTCGCACCCAGCGCCGAGGCCGTCTCGTACTCGCGCCGCCAGAAGCGAATCGTGACTTCGGTGACCACCACCAAGGGCCAGAGCGGATCGGCCGCATACGCCCGTGAGACCGCGTCGAGCGCGGCGTCCAGCCGTCCCCGGGTGACCTGCACCATGGCCAGCCGCACGTACGCCGCCGCGAGCGACGGCTTCTCGCGAATCACCTGTTCGAGCTCGGCTTCCGCCTCGTCCAGCCGCCGCTCGTACATGTGAAGGCCGTGCGCGCGGTCGCACCGCAACTCGGGAGTGAGCCCGACGAGCGCCACGGCGCGCTGATGCGCCTCCAGGAACCCGCGGTACATGTCGCGACCGGGCTGCATGCCCATGGAGGCCAGCAGCAGGTAGCACGAGCACTGCCCCTCGAACGCGCGATGATCGCGTGGCACCTCCTCGCCGGCCTGCTGAAAGCACTCGAGCGCCCGCTCGAACCCTTCCCGCGTGCGAAGGGTCCAGAAGTGCCAGCCGAGCCGGATGAGCTCGTCCGACTTCGGCACGTCCAGACAGTAGCCGCCCTTGGAACGATGGCGAATCCACGACCCGTAATCGCCAAGCGTTCTCCGGACCTCGCCAATCGTCACGTCGATGGTGTGTCGCGCCACGACCGTGCCGTCCCAGGCCTCGGAGAGCAGCTGGTCGTATTCGACGTAGCGGCCCGCGTGGACGGCGAGCACGCGCAGCGCGCGGAACGCCTGCCGCCGGAGCTTGACTTCCTTCCCATCCCGAACGAGGCGATTGGACGAAAGATCAACAGTGAATGGTCCGAACGCCACTTCGTCCATGAGGGTTCTTGTGTCGGTCAGGAAACCCGGAAATGGCGCCGCCTGATCGATGCGTCGCGAAGCCTGCGGCGGAGGCGCCCGTACCGCGCACTGGCTCGCAACGCATCGGCATTGGGATCCACGTGAATCGAGAACAGCGTCACGCTGTGCTCCTCGATGGCCCGTTCGAGGTCGCCAAAGGCGTCGTCGATGTCGCCGAGGGCGTGGCGGAGCAGTGCCATCGCGTACGCGTCCACGTGCACCTGCCGGCGCAGCTCGTCGAGCTGGTCCAGCAGGGCGCGCCCCTCGTGTGTCCGTCCCATCTTAACCAGACAGACACCCTCGAACGCGCGGAGCCAGGGCAGATCCTGCGACATGACGGAAGCGATCCGATACTGGCACAGTGCATCGTCCAGGTGTCCGCCATGCTCCAGCGCCTGCCCGTAGAACGCCCGGCCGAGCGAGAAGTACGGATGCAGCTCGACGGCGGTTGCGCCGCGCGCCGCCGCCATGTCGTACTCACGCCGCCAGACGCGCACGGCCACTTCCGTCGTCGGACCGATGGGCAGCAGGGGATCCACCTGCTGGGCACGCGCCGCGCTGGCGAGCGCATCATCGAGCCGGCCAAGCGTGGCGAACACATTGGCCAGACCGACGTGTGCGAGCGCCAGCGCCGGGCGATCGGCCAATACGTGCAGGAACTCCGCCCTGGCATCCGCGAACCGGCGCTCCAGCAGATGGAGGGCCTGCGCACGCATGCACCGCAGCTCGGGGGTGAGTCCTGCCAGCGACCGGGCCTGCTCGAACGCGGAAAGGAACTCGGCCAGCATCCGGCGGCCCGGCAGCATGCCGTACGCCGCGAGCAGCAGATGGCACGCCGCCTGCCCCTCGAAGGCGCGGAAGTCGGTGGGGCTCACGGCGGCCGCCTGCTGGAAACAGGCCAGCGCATTGTCGAACCCCTCACGGGTACGAAGCTGCCAGAAGTGGCGGCCGCGCCGAACCAGCTCGTCGGATCGGGGAACGTCGAGGCAATACCCCGCGTCGGGTTGCCGCTGAATCCAGCCGCCGTACTCCTGCAGCGCCTTTCTGACCTCGGCAACCGTGACGTCCACCGTGTGGCGCGATACGACGATGCCGTGCCACGCGTCCCGCATCAACTGTTCGTACCCCACATAGGTCCCGCGATGGACGGCAAGCACACGCAGGGCGTGATAGGCCTGCGGGCGCAGCCTGATCTCGCGGGTGTCGCACCGCAACCGGGCTGCAGACGTATCGAGCGAGAACGGTCCGAAGGTGATGGCCTCCATGCGTGGCTGGTTCCGGGAATTTGCCTGTTTTTTGTGTTCTGGTCAAGGGAAGCGGTGGTTTCCTGTATGCTCCAGGGAGAACGGCATGCAAAGGTTTGCAGCATCATTCATCTGCTCGCTGCTGGTGTTCGGCGCCGGCAGCGCCTGGGCCCATCATTCGTTCGCGGTGTTCTTCGACTCGACGCGAACCGTGTCGATTACCGGCGTGGTCACCGAGTTCCGGTTCACCAATCCTCACGGCGTGATCACAGTGGAGGTGACGAACGACGCCGGTGCGGTCACGGTGTGGCGCGCCGAGACCAATTCGCCTTCCGTGCTGCGACGCCGAGGCTGGACGACTACATCACTCGCGGCCGGCGAGACCATCACCGTGGACGGCTGGGCATCGAGGGATGGCTCCAACTACATCCGGATGAGCCGCGTCACGCGGGCGGATGGATCCGTCGTCGGCACGCCGATGACGCTGAGCACCGTCACCGAGGGAGATGCGCGGTAGCCTCGCAACCCCGTGATTGGACCGCTGTGCAGCCCGGAACGCGAATCCTCGTACTCGATGCCTTCGCCCGCATGGCGGTCCCAGCCGGGCGAAGCGCGGCCGTGGCTGGTTGCCGGGATCACTGCAGAGTCCAGTCCATGAAGCCGGCTTTGGGACGAGAAGGACGCGACGACGACATGACTCCATTGCACGCTCGAACGTCGACCGATCACCCGTTCATCGACCGACGCATTCCGGGTGCGCGATCCCTTCGCACGCACGCTGGCCTCACAGCCTTCGCGCTGGTGGCCTGCGCAACTCTTGCTGCAGCATCCCCGGCCGGGGCGCAGCAGGCCGGCCGGCCAGACCTCTCCGGCTTCTGGTCTCCCGTGACTCGAGGCATCACGCCTCAGAAGGTGCTGCTCGACAAATTCGCTCCGAACACCGTGCTCCTGGACGATACCGGTGCCGCCGAGTTGCCGTCCGGCGACTTCGGCGGGCTGCGGGTCAAGCCGGAGGCGCGGGCGGCAGCGCTGCGCTGGAAGCCGGAGGACGACATGGCGCTCAACAAGGCGTGCGCGCCGCCCTCCATCATCTACGCCATGCAGGGCCCCTTCCCGATGGAGATCCATCAGGCCACCGAGCTCACCGTGCTCAAACTGGAATACTTCGACATGGTCCGGATTGTCTTCACCGACGGCCGGGGTCTGCCTCCGGCGGACCCCCCGCACTCGAAGGTCGGCCATTCGATTGGCCGCTGGGAAGACAATATCCTGGTCGTCGAGACCACGCACCTCAGTGCCGCCACGATCACCAACAACGGGCTCGATCACAGCGAGAACGTGCGGCTGATCGAGCGCTTCATGCTGAGCGAGGACGGGAAGGTGCTGTACGGGACTCACGAGTTCGAGGATCCCGAGGTGCTCGACAATCGCGGCGCCCGCTTCATGGCGTGGACGCGCGTGCCGGGGCAGTACGTCCTGCCGTACGAGTGCGACCCGACGTTCGCACTGGAGTTCGTCAATCGCTGAGCGGTACCCGCAGCTGACCCGTCTTCGGGGCACCTATTCCGACACTCACGTGTGTTGCGGCACGCAGCCCGTTTCCGGTGACCGGACCCCGCTGCGATGGCGAGGTGCGCCTGTACAACTAGCGCTCGATGCGGTCGATGAGATCGTCGAGGACCATCGACCTGGAATCGCCGGCAGGTGGCGGAGTGGGCGCCGCGGCCGCTGGAGGTGGTACAGGGGCGCCCTCGTCGTCGCCGCCCACGTCCGCCAGCGCGATCCGCAGGTTCCCGGGATTCGTCGCGGACAAGAGTGCGGTGGAGAGCGAGATGACACCGCTCCTGACGAGCTTCTCCAGCTCCCGGTCGAAGTGCTGCATCCCGTCGAGCTCGCCGTCCTCCATCGCGTCGAGCAGCGATCGACCCTCGGCCTCGCCGCGCTCGAGGTACTCGCGCGTGCGCATCGTCGCCTTCAGTATCTCGAACACCGCCGCGCGGCTGCCGGCCCGTGTGCGCACGAGCCGCTGCGAGATGAAGAAGCGAAACGACGAGGCCAGGCGTGCGCGGATGGTCTGCTGGTCGGCGGCATCGAACGCGCCGACGATGCGCTCGACGGTCTTGGAGGCGTCGATCGTGTGCAGGGTCGACAGCACCAGGTGGCCCGTTTCCGCCGCGGTCATGGCCACTTCGATCGTGTCGCGGTCGCGCATCTCGCCCACCAGGATCACCTTCGGTGCCTGACGCAGCGCCGCGCGCAGCGCCAGCGCAAAGCTCGGCGTGTCGCTGTGCAGCTCGCGCTGGTGAATCGTCCCCTTCTTGTGGTCGTGCAGGAACTCGATTGGGTCCTCGATCGTGACGATGTGCTCGGGGCGCGTGTCGTTGATGCGATCGATGATGGCCGCCAGCGTCGAAGACTTCCCCGATCCTGTCGGACCCGTCACGAGGACGATGCCGTTCTTCAGCGACGCGACTTCTTCCAGGGCTGCCGGCAGGTGCAGTTCCGCCATCGTGGGAATCCGCGAGGCGATGACCCGCATCACAATCGCGTGCGTGCCGCGCTGCCTGAAGATATTGACGCGAAAACGCGCGCGTTGCGGCAGGCTGTAGGACAAATCGCACGCGCCTTCCTCGCGCAACGCCCGCGCCGCATGCTCGCTGGCGCCCACGAGGTCCGCAGCCACCTGCGCCGTATGCTCGGGTCGCAGGACGGGCAGCTCCGGAATGGCCACCGTCGTCAGGCGTCCGTGCATCTCGACTTGCGGAGGCCGGCCCGGAGAGAGGATCAGATCGCTGATGCCAGTGCCGGCATTCAGCATGGCCATGATGAGCGACGCCGTCGGCATGGGCACGACGCCCGCCGCGGCGGAATCCAGAGACGTTGGTGCCATGGTGAACCGGATGTCGCGTGGAGGATGACGGCCCTCGGACACGGAAGACGCGTCATGAAGGGCCCTTCGCGAGCATAGCAGGAACCCCTGGCGATGATGCACGGCTTGGAACAGAAAGCGTGCGGGCATGTGCATCTGCGCGCGACGCGCGTGCGGCCGCACAGCGGCGATTGTCGCGAAGACTACGCACGTGACGTTCACCGCCGCACACGCGGGGCGCGCTCAGGCCGGGGCGCTATAATCCGCTCATCCCTTTCGTCCGGAGGATCGACGCATGACGCGGAAGGACGCACTCATCGCTCCTGTGATCCGCCTGCTGGCCGTCGTGGCCGTCGCAGCCAGCGTGGCGCCAGCCCTGCTGGCGCAGCGGCCGTCTCAGGCTGTCGTGACACCCGGCGATCCGCTGTGGGCTCCGTTCACGTCCGCCCAGGATCCGCAGGAGCCGCAGGATCAGGCGCCGGCCGCCGATGAAAGCGCCGCA
>CAZDLW010000038.1:0-5618 GCA_964505975.1 uncultured Bifidobacteriaceae bacterium
CGGCATGGGCACCGGCTCCTCGATCGTTTCATCCGCTGCGTCGCCGCACGCCGCGCCCGAAAGTGCGACGCAACTCGTCGGCATTGCGATGGATGTCGAATTCGGCCTCGATCAGGCGCCGGCCTCGTTTTGCGAGTCGCACCCGGAGCAGCGGATCATCCAGGAGCCGCACCAACGCGGCGGCGAGCGCGTGCGGATCGTGCTCCGGCACGATCAGACCGGTCGTCCCGTCCCGGACGAGCTCGGGGATCCCGGTCACCGGGGTGGACACGCACGGCGTCCCCAGCGCCATCGCCTCCAGGAGGACCGTCGGCAGGCCGTCGCGGTTCCCGTCCGCTCCGGCTACGCAGGGGGCCACGAAGACCGCCGCCTCCTGGATGATCCGGACGACCTCCTCCTGAGGGCGTGGGCCGAGCAGCTGGACCATCCCGCCGAGCTGCCTGCGCTCGATCTCCGTCCGCAGCTCCGCCTCGAGCGGGCCCGCGCCCACGATCCGGCATTCGAAAGCTTCGCCGCGTTCCGCCAGCACAGCGCAGGCGGCGATCAGGCTGCCGAATCCCTTCTTCTCGACCAGCCGCCCGACAGCGACCACTCTGCGCGGACGCTCGTCCGGCAGGCGGAAGCGGAAGCGGGCGAGATCGAGGCCATTGTAGATCCGGTGGACACGCGCGGCGGCGCCGCGATAGTTCCTTCGCAGGAAGGCGCGGTTGTAATCGCTCACGGTCACCACGGCGGCCGCATCTGCCAGCATGCGCCGCAGATCGTCCGGGTCCACGGTCTCATGGAAGATGTCCTTAGCGTGAGCGGTGAAGGTGTAGGGAATCCCCGCGAGCCCGGCAGCCAATCGCGCAACCGACGCGGCTGCATTGCCGAAATGAGCATGCAGGTGCCCGATCCCACGCCGGCGCACCTCCCGCGCGAGCAGCAATGCCTGGTAGAGATTCAGCACATTTTCGCCGTGAGCCCGTTTCAGCGCGCGCCAGGCGCCGGGAGACGACGCGGCTACTTCGCCGATCGCCGACCAGAGGCTGGTCCCCTTCGGCTGCTCGGATGGCAGGTAAGTCACCGGAGCACGCACGCGCGCGATGACATCCTGGAAGTGGCCGTCGGTGGGCGGTCGGAGTGAGAAAAGCTCGATCGCGACGCCAGCGGCCTCGTGAGCCACGATCTCGTTGACGATGAAGGTCTCCGAGAAGCGCGGATAGCACTTGACGACGTATCCGATCCTCTGCGTTGCACGAGCCAAGAGCATCCCTCCTGCTTCGGTGGCGCCAGCCCCGACGCGCCGCAGCGCAGGCGTGGCGTGGCGGTCGTCGTTTGCGTCCGATCCGGTCATGCGCTGAGCGGCAACTCGGCTGTGCCGGGATGCGCGGGCGTGGCGAGCACCTCCTCGACCAGGCGCGGCAGCCGATCCAGCCCATGGAAGTCGACGCGCTCCCGCATGCGTTGGCGGTCCGCGCCCTCGCGGACGAGCCAGTCTGCGAGCGCGGCGGGCGTGATGGAGTCCGGGTGCAGCACGTCCACCAGCCCGAGGTCCCGCAGGCGTTCGGCGCGGATGAGCTGTTCCCGTCGGGGTCGCACGCGCGGAATGACCAGCGCGCTCTTCTCGTAGGTGAGGATCTCACAGATGCTGTTGTAGCCGCCCATGCTCACGACTCGGTTGGCCCGGCTGAGCAGCCCCTCGGGCTCACTCACGAATTCGAGCACCCGCATCTCCGGCCGCCGACTCGCGATCCTGCGGATCCGCTGCCGCGCGTCGACAGGCATGTACGGCCCTGTGACGATCACACCCGTGGTATCCGATGGCAGTTCCGCCTCGGCAAACGCCTCGGCTACACGGACGCCATCCTGCCCACCACCCATCTGGCAGAGCGCCAGTTGGCCGGAGGACACGTCCAGCGAATTCAGGGGGTCGGCGGTCGGGCTCTGGTTCGAGCGCGAGCGCGAGCGCGGATCGAGATAACCGGTGAAGCGTGCTCGGACCGCGATGTCGGCGGCCATCCCATACTCGCGAACCTGATCGTAGACCGTCGGGTCACCGTAGATCCAGACGGCGTGATAGAAGCGACGGATCGCCTCTTCGTGGGCGGACAGGTCCCATTCGCGGCGCACCGCTCCCGGTTCATCGAGCACATCACGGAGTCCCAGCACCAGCCGCGTCCGGCGCCTGGCCGCCAGGTGCTGGAGCGTCGGATCCAGCTCGTGAAGGAGTCCCCGTGGCAGCTTGTCCACGACGAGCACATCTGGCTCGAATGCATCGAGTGTGCAGCGGATCAGCTTCGCCCGCAGGCCGACCAGCGCGGCCACGGACATGCTCAGGCTCCGGGGCACGTAACCCGAATCCTGCGTCTTCCGGAAGGCCGGGAGAGTCAGACAGTCCACACCCGGCGGCATCGTGAACGCGTTCAACTCGCGCGCTCCCGAGATGAGCAGAACGTTGGCACGGATGGGAAATCGAACCAATGCATCCGCCAACAGCAGGTTGCGCCGCATGTGGCCGAGTCCCATGGCGTCATGTGAGTAGAGCGCGATCCGTGGTCTCCTCATGCGTCCTCGTTCACTGGGGTTCATGACCAGGCGCTGCGGTAGGACGCGGGAAGGCTTCTCGCCGGCTTCGATGGCCAGCACGCTGACGCAAGAAAGGACCGTCAGCTCCCGAGAGTCCCCGTTCGCTGGCGGCCCGGCGGGCATGGCGAAATGCTTCGCGTTAGCCCCGTGGCTCTGCGTCGCCGCCTTTCGGCGGGTTTGCTCTGAGCAGCGGCCTGGATGGTCGATCGTCGAAAGATCCGATCTCGGGACCGGCGGGGTGCAGATCGTGTTCCACCGCTCCAGTCGCCAGACCATAACCGCCTATGAACTCGAACGTTACCGCTGCTCTAAAGCGCGCCGGCCGCGCTGGCACACACCCCCTCGCAATCAGCGGCGCCGAGAAAATTTTGCGTTGCAGAAACGATTAATGCGCCGCGGCGGGTATCGTGCCAGCGGCTGCCATCGCGGTTCAGGTTGCGGGTAGCCGATTGCGCGGGTGGTCGATCGCGCCAGCCAGCGGCGTCATCGGCTGTGCGCACGATGTCCAGAAGCCGGATCGCCAAGGGATATTGCTCCTACAGCCTTCCGACGACGCTCTCGCCGAACCGGCTGAGTGGCCCCTGTTCCGGATCGACGCAGCCCGAGCCCACGTAGTTGCCGACATTGTAGGACAGCTCCACGGCGCCCCGCGCCACCGCTGCTGACGATTGCCGGCAATGCAACCCGGACGTCGAACGGCTGGCCGCACAGTCGCGAGGCTCAATGCACTGGCGGGAAGCGGTGGCAGCGTTTCGGAGGTTTGGCAGAGGACCACACGCGGCCTCCTCGAACTTCGGCGATTGCCTCACCTACGCCTTCGCCGATCTGACCGGCGAGCCGCTGCTCTTCGTCGGTGACGACTTCTCGAACACGGATCTCGATCTGGCTCGAGACTTCGCAGCAGACCGTTCACCTTCGAGCTACGCGCGCAGAACCCGCTGAACGAACCGGCACTTCGAGTCCCATTCTCCTGCGCGGGAAACCCTGGGCGGCGGCCCTGGGTCCCCGCCCAGTTGCGCGCGATCCACAATTTCCCTCGATCCTGCGCAGCACGGCTGCAACACCTGCGCGCTACATCCGACCCTGAACACCCGCGCCGACACTCGACGGACGTTACGGCACACCGTTTGCCTTGATCCGTTGCCAGAGATTCGAGCCTCTGTTCCTCCCCGGTTGTGGGGGCCATATCGAGCTGACGCCAAGCTCGACGGCCTTCGCTCCACGTACACTCACGCCTTCCGACAGCGCACCCCGGCCGCGAGGCCGGTCCGCAAAGCCACGGGTCTCTCCGAGACGGCCGGGCCGCCGAAGAAGGAGTCTGCCGGCATGGCGCCGGCACCAACTCCGACGAAGGAGATCGTCATGCGGAAACCGTACACCCTGTTCATGCTTGCCCTCGTTCCGATGGTTGGTGCGTGTGGCGAGAATGGTCCGACCGACCCCGTCCCCACCGCCAGTTTCAGCAACGGCGCGGCCGCGCCTGGCACCGGCGTCCTGGTCACCTTCACGATCCCCGGCGAGGAGACTGAAGGCTACTGGCTCGGCGCGGGCGTCGCCTTCGCCGCCGCGGCCAACGACTCGTGCTACGAGATCGCCGGTGTGGCCGGGTACTACAAGAACCCGGCAGGCAACGCGACAGGTTCAAACCAGAACGCCGGTAAGTGCTGGGTGGCAGGAACGGCGGGTGAGCCGGAGGTCATCAGCTTCACAGTCTACGCCAACCACGTGCAGGCCCGCAGCGGCAACGAGCAGCTGAACTTCGGTAGCGTGTGCGACCCGGAGGACCCGGATGCGTGCAGCGACACGTGGGTCCACTACAAGGCGAACAGCAACTGGTCGAACGGCAAAGGCATGCTCTTCGGCAGCGGCTACTCCATTGACCTGAGCTCCATCGACGAGGCCGGCAACGTCATCGCGAATCGCCCGATCCTGGTGACGGCGTGCGCCGCGGGCTCCTGCTACGGTGCGGAGCTGGACTGGTAAGCGGCGGCTCGGCATCCGTCAGCACACCGAGGGGCCGCCACTGTGCGGCCCCTCTTTCGTTTCCGATCAGCCCTTCCATGATGCACGTGAGCTGACGGATGACCGTGGTCGAGCTCAGGGCCAGGAGCTCGCGGTGGGCAGCCGTCAGCGGCAGACTGTCGATCAGCTCTTCCAGCTCGCGGCCATGCTCGATGTCGATGATCGCGTGCCGCTCGAACGTGCGCAGTCCGTCGCGCGGGATGCCGGCCGGAGACGCCAGCCAGTCGAGCAGCTCGCGGGTGGGCGGGCTTCGCTCGACGACGTAGAAGTGGCCGATGGCGGCGATCGGGTGCGTGTGCAGCACCCAGAAGTGCAGCGTCCCCATCAGCTCCGCCACTTCGGGTCGGGGCGGGCGCGCGAGCGCCCGCTCCACATCGATGCCGAGGCGAAGCATGTCCTCGAGCAGCCACCCCCCAGCAGTAGCCGACCACGCCGTAGCGCGGCAGCGCGGCGGGCAGCGCTTTGCCCCACAGACTTGCAGGTCGCGACGCAGACTCTAGTCGATCGGTGCTCGAAGTGAATCCGGATGACGACTGCAGCCGCGCATGCTACCAGATCGCACACGCACGCGCCGCTCAGCACGCTCACCAGCCAAGCCTGAGCGTAGCCCAAAAGCCTTCAGCGTCGATCGGATGTTCGATGATCCCAGTGGTCGATCGGAAGCGGGCCGCTCTCGAGGGCATCCGGATTCAGCCACGGACGTGCACCGTACGGTCGCGGCGAGGGCCATATCTCGTCTAGCGTCTCGCCGTCGTAGAAAACTCCACCTTTCATTACATAAAGAATGTCCTCGGTGTTGCGAATATTCTCCAGCGGATTGGAGTTCAGCACAATGAGGTCGGCCAGCTTGCCCACCGAAATGGAGCCAAGGTCCCGCTCGGCGCCCAGAAAATAGGCGCCGGCCCTACTGGCCAGTTCGAGTGCTCCCATCGGACCGAGCGCCTCAGCGGCCATCCAGACCTCCCAATGCGTACCCAGTCCGTGCTGCTGCCCGTGCCCGCCGATCGCACCGTGGCCACCCTCGGCGA
>CAZDLW010000038.1:5718-26855 GCA_964505975.1 uncultured Bifidobacteriaceae bacterium
GTCAGCGTGTGCTCCCAACCGGTTTGGCCGTCCATGATCATGGTGAGATTGGACATCAGATCGGCACCCTGCGACGTAACCATGAGGCCACGACGCCTGGCGATGTCCGTGATCCATTGGCGCTGCTCACGGCGCGGTTGCAGATACTGCTTCAGCGACACGGCCCCCCAAGACGCCAAACGATCGATCTCGTCTTCCGTGACTCTGTAACTCGAGAGATCGTTCTGTCGGGGCCCATCTCCGGCATAAAGAGGGTCCCCCGTACTGAAGGTCCGCGGCCCCACGAGTACCCCCGCCTCGATCAGCTCGGCCGCCGGAAACACATCCTGGGACCACATGGAATTGTCCATGCTGGTCGTAACGCCGTACGCGAGCGGCATTGAGGCTTCGAAGGCCTTTCTGGGAATGATGCCCCGATATTCCCGGAAATGATGAGAGTGCATGTCGATGAAGCCGGGAATGATTGTCTTGCCCGTGAGGTCCTCAACCCGCTCGGCCGCAGCGACATCGCAATCTCCAACGCATGCGATGCGGCCACCCTGCACCAAGATGTTTCCGCGCTCGATCACACCCCGCTCATCGAGAGTCACGATCCGGCTACCGGTCAGCGCGATCATTCCCGGAGCGAGCGCTCGGGGCAGTGCAAGATCGACGACGATCGTGTCGGCCCTTCCGCTCGCGACGTCGTAAGCGAAATAACGCGCTCCACTGCCCAACTCGAGCGTGCCGGAAGTGCGCCAGCGCGGAAAGATCCCGCCCGTTCGGCTGATCTGCTTCACCGGTATCCGCCCCACCGCTTTGTCGACTCGCACCGGCTTTCCCGCTGCGCCCGTCTGAGGAAGCGGAGTCAGATAGACGTTGTCGCCCTCGTTGAAGGCCACCCAGTCACCACCTGGCGAAACGACAATCTCATCCGCGTAGGGCAAGATCATATGCACGCGGCGGTCGCTCCCATCCTTTCGAATCGACACCAGCGCCGTCGAATCGGCGCGGCGCAGCCCGAGCTGTGGATAATATATTCTATCGTCCGGTCCGTAAGCGGGCCGGACGAACTGAGTGCGGGTCGGAAGCGTTGGCCCGGAAACGCGGCTCACAAACAATGCCTCTCCTCCATCGGCAGGAACGCGCACGATGTCGTACCACGGATTGTGCGCCATTGTGCGGTTGTGGGCACTGGCTCCCGCGCCGCGCACAGCCAGCAACTCACTGCCGTCCGGACTCCACGTTGGATGCATGTACTCCGCGTACTCACGAGTCAGTTGCAGGGGACTTCCGCCAGGTACGGCGACCTTCCACAGATGGCCCGCGCCGGCCTCATCCACGCTGGCAAAGACAAGAGAGCGACCGTCCGGTGCCCAGGCGGGAGCGTACTCGAGAGGCTCGAAAGAGTTCGGAGTCAAGCGACGTGCACGCCCGCGCGGCAGATCCATCACCCAGACCCGCCCGACGGCCTGGAACGCGAGCCGTCGGCCGTCCGCCGAGGCGGTGTGCCAGCGCATGAAGCGGACCTGGAACGGACCATCATCGATGCGGAAGGGCGTGTACGCCTGTTCCGAGATCACGCGATGAACACGGGCCGAGAATGGGATGGTTTCCACGTGACCCGTCTCCACGTCCAAGCGGCGCAGTTTCCCACCCTGCGCGAGAACGATAGAGCGGCCGTCGCGGGTCCAATTATAACCGGGGAGCACGCGGAGTGTATTCGTCTCCTCGGCCATGTCCCGTTCGATGGGATCCATGAGGACGCGTTCGGCACCTGACCGCAGGTCCTTCAACCAGAGGGCCGTGCGCGGACCGTATTCGTGGCCCTTCCACGTGATGGTCCCATCCGGGATCTGCCGTGCAAAGGCGAGCCAGCGCCCGTCGGGCGAAACTTCACCCGCGAACGCGCCTCCACTCGAAAGACGGTACTGTCGGGAAGGTTCACCGTGAGTGACCGCTGTGATTTCGCCGGTAGTCAGTTCGATGCGTCGCAGATTGTAGCTTCCTTGCAGAGCATCCCGCGCCGTGCCCGTCCACGCGACCGCTTCGCCAGGTGTATTGACGTGAAAGTAGATGTAGCGGCCGTCCGCCGAAGGAGATGGCCATGACGCGCCGGTCACTTCGTTCCCAACGATTTCGACGCCCTGCCCGCCATCCTTGTGATACATCCAGATCCCGCTGATTCGCCGTTCACCCAGCCGCTGACGCCGGACAACGACATACTGGCCGTCGGGCATCCAAGCTGGCTCCACAACGCGCACCGCCGCATCCAGAAAGACAGGCCTCGGATTCGAACCATCCGCATCCATGATCCACAGGTTGTTCTGACCCTTGCGATCTGACACGAACGCGATGCTTTCGCCAGTCGGCGAGTAACGTGGGTGAAAGTTGATTGCAATGCCTGACTGCTGCGTGAGTGACTCTGCGTTACCGCCACCGGCCGGTACACGGTAAATGTGGCCGAGCAGGTCGAACACGATCCAGCGTCCGTCGGGTGACAGGTCTACGGACATCCAAGTGCCTTCTTCGGTCGTGAAATCCACAGTCCGCGTTTCGCCACGGGGCTGGCTCGAGTCCCACTCAGCGGCGGATCCCTGAGCCCACAAGAGACTGCTTCTGACCCCTCCGCCGAGATGGTTGAGAAGGAGTACCAGGATGAGTCGGGAGACGCGTTTCGCCATGGATCGCTGTTCCACTTGGAGGCTCATCGAGACGCGTCGTGAGTTGGGTCGGCTCCCATAGTGGCCGCCGGCGCACCCTTGACGTGTCGATCGAACCACTGCAACATCTCCCACACAGCGTGGAGCACGGACTCACGGGCCTGGTATCCGTGGCTTTCGTGTGGCAGAAACACGAGGCGAACCGTACCACCAAGGCCGCGAACTGCATGGTACAGGCGCTCCGATTGCATTGGATGAGTGCCCGCGTTGTTGTCAGCGGCTCCGTGAATCAGTAGTAACGGTTCATTGATCTGGTCGGCTTGCATGAACGGCGACATGCGGAAGTAGACTTGGGGCGCGTCCCAGAAGCTCCGTCTCTCGTATTGAAAGCCGAACGGAGTCAGGCTGCGATTGTACGCGCCGCTGCGCGCGATGCCCGCTTTGAATAGATCGGAGTGGGCGAGAAGGTTCGCGGTCATGAAAGCGCCGTAGCTGTGTCCTGCGATGCCGATGCGGTTCCGGTCCGCAACGCCCATGTCCACGAGCTTGTCGATTGCAGCTTGCGCGCTCGCCACCAACTGCTCCACATAGGTGTCATTCGCAGTGAGCCCGCCGACGATTGGCATACTGGCGTTGTCCAAGACGGCGTAGCCCTGCGTCACGAAGAGAAGGTGAGATGCCCCGCGGATCCATGTGAACTGGTTCGGTGAACCGCGAATCTGACCGGCGCCCGCAGAATCAGTGTACTCACGAGGGTACGCCCAAATGACTACGGGCAGGCGGTCGCCGGGACGGTGACTCGGCGGAAGATGGAGCTCGCCCGAGAGCGGAATGCCGTCGTCGCGCAAGTAATCTACGCGCTGCTTCACCACAGCGGCGATCTCGGGGGCCGGATGTGGGAAGGCCGTCAATGCACGCCGCGCTCCTCGGGCTCGCTCGACGACGTAGTAGTTCGGCGGTTGACTCGTGGTCTCGTATCGTGTGAGGAGTCGCCGCGCCTGCGGGTCTAGGATCGCCACGACGGATTCATAGCTGTCGGAGTCGGACCGGAAGAGCCGCTCCCGTTGCCCCGTCCTGGTGTTCACACGATCGAGGAAGGGACGGTCTCCGTCGGGCGAGCCACCCGGCCCGGTCATGTAGATCCAGTCGCCCGCCTGCGCCAACACCCGCTTTCCATTGGGGGCGGTTTCCAGCACCGGATCACCCGGATTCGCATACCAGTCGTCCGTATTGTGTTCGCTCAGGAGACGCGGCTGCTGATCGGGCCGATCAGCGCTGATGACCCAGGTGCGAGCCTGACGCGTCGGCCAATCGAACTCGCTGACGAGCGCGAGATCCCCGCTGGCGGCCCAGGTGATCCAGCCTTCGGAGCTGAATCCACCCCTGCCCGCGCGGTACTCGGTCCTGAAGAGCTCGACCGCGTTCCCGTCGAACGGCGGATCCAGTTGCCAGACGCGATCGCGGTGCTCGACGGTGCGCCGCGGATCACCGCCGTCGAGCGCTTCGACGTAGACCAGCGTGGCCGGCCGCGATGCGCGCCAGGCGAAGTCACGCACTCCGGGTGGTCGCCACCCGAGATGCTCAGGCCCTCCCTCGTCCAGCGGCAGGTCAGCGATCTTGCGGCGTTGGCTTCCGAGCGAGTCCCAGACCTCCACGGCCTTGGGAAAGCGGTGATCCTGAACGAGATAGGAGTACGGTCGCACGATGCGGACGGCAAGGAAATGCCGCCCGTCCGGTGACGGATCGAGGGTCCAGTAAATGCCAGTATTGCCGATAGCCCGCGGGCTGCCCGTCGTGATGTCGACGAGCATGGGCTGAGAAGTCATGTAGTAGTCATAGAGCGCCTCGTCGTCGGGACCTCCAAGGACATCCTGAAACGTCCAGGACGGCGCATCCACTCCGCCCGCCTCCTGGATGATGGGGGAGCCGGGGACCTCGGCGCCGGCGGGCGGCCCGCCGCGGTTCGACGGTACGAAGTGGCACAGGACGTGACGACTGTCGGGCATCCACGTGCAGGGCTGCCCGCGCGCCGCGTTCAGCGCGGCGTCCGTGAGCCGGCGAGTCGTAGGCGTCGCGGGGTCACCAATCCACAGCTCTACGGCGGCGTCGGTCGTTACTGTGAAAAAGAAGTGACGACCGTCGGGCGCCCAATTGGGTTCGCCCAGGGCAAGGCGGGGCGCGTCGATCTGTGAGGACGCGCCGTCCGACACTCGCAGCAGCTCCAGGCGCTCGAAGTCGGATTGACTGTGCAGCGAATTTGTCCGCGGGTTCACGCGATGGCCGGCGAGCCGGAGCATTGGCTGGGCGAGCTTGCTCAGCGCGGGCATGCTGCGACGATGGGCGACGATCATCCAATCCCGAGTTGGGCTCAGCGCGAGGCTGGGTGGCGGAGGCGAGTCGATGATCTGTACGACGTTCTGCGGCGGAACACGGTAGCCCTGCTGCGCGGCGCCGGGCACGGCCGACATCGCGAGCAGCACACAAAGAAAGCCCAGGGACCGTTCGAGCAACCCACGATGGCGCTCTGACACCTGCTCGTTGATCATGACAACCTCCAGTCTGCGTGACGCAAATGTCACGGGCTCGCCCCGGCACGCGTGAATCGGGTGCGCAATGTCCAAGCTGTTCCGCGTCCCCCGGTTTGTTGACCGCAATCAGACCGCAGGGACTTCCCGCCTAATTCGAGCGAGGATGGCCTCGCTCCGGCGCCACCGCCCACTCATAGGCCCGGCCCAGTGCATGCCGCTCGAACCAGTCCAGCTCGACATTGATCTTGAAGAGCTGGTGGAGCGGCTCCTGCCAGCCGTGCGGCTCGCGCGGCGCTATGTAGAGACGAGTCGGCACGCCGTTCGATCTGAGCGCGCGGTATAGCTCGATCGACTGGGTGGGCGGCACCCGTACATCGTTCGCGCCGACGAGGATCAACGTAGGCGTTGTTACCTTCGCAATGTCCTTCAGAGGCGAGTGATCCCAGTACGCTTCGATCGGCGCGTCCTCCTGCCAGGGTGTGCCTCCGAACCAGGGCGTTCGGATGTACTGCAAATCGCTGGTTCCATACATCGAGATCCAATTGACGGCGCCCGCGCCGCTCGATGCCGCCTTGAACAGATTCGTGTGCGTGATGATCTTGTTGGTCATGTGTCCGCCAGCGCTCCACCCGGTCTTGACCATGCGTGCGCTGTCCGCGAGACCGGCCCCGATGAGGTGATCTACGCCGGTCATGACATCGAGGTGCGCGTTCTGGTAGTAGTGTCCGATCATGTCGCGCAGGAATTCATCGCCGTAACCGGTGCTGCCCCGGTAGTTCGGTTTGAAGATCATGAAGCTGCGCGCCGCAAGCACCGGGATGAAGTCGCGCCAGCGCCCGAAGCCGAATTTGTCCGATGAAGGTGGACCGCCATGCGTCTGGACTACCAGTGGATAACGCGTCCCCTCGCGATAGTCGAGTGGATAGTATAGCAGCCCTTCGACCGTCGTGCCGTCGACGCCCTTCCAGGTGACCCGCTCCTGGCGAGGTAGCCGGAACTCGCGGGCCAGGTAATCGAACTCGCGCGTGAACCGCTGGCGCTGCGCGCCATCCCCAGCGAGGACGTACACGTCGCCAGGGTTCGTACGTTCGTCGAGCGCAAAGACGTGCCGGTCCGTGGCTGGGTCATAGCTCCAACCGAGGATCGCGTGGTCGCCATTCGTGAGTTGCCGCGCCCGCCCACTCGCCAGGTCGACCGAGAAGATCTGGCTGTGAACGCCCATATTGGCTACCAGCACGATCGACCGGCCATCCGCGCTCCACCGTGCACGCTCCACGTTGTGCGGGAAATCGCGCGCGATCCGTGTGGCCGCGCCGCCAGCGACGGGGGCCGTGAACAGTCGGTCGTTGTAGTACAGCTCGAACTCGTCGTTCGCCATGCTGGTGAACAACACGCGCCGGTTGTCTGGCGAGATCTCGGCGCCCGCTTCGGGAACCGAATTGTCTGTGAGCTGCCGTGGGTTGGACCCATCGGCTCGCATCACCCATACCTCACTCCGATGCGCCGAGCCGAGTAGCGGATCCGGGGCGCGGTGGAAGGCAATGAGCGACCCGTCACGCGACAGGCTGAACTGGAGCACCGAGTAATCACCCCCGGTGATGCGCGTAACAGTCGACCGATCAGCAGCGGCGCGCCACAGGTGTTGCTGCCGGTAATCCTCGTCGAAGGCGACGATGTCGTCGCCGCGCTCGTGCCGTTCCTCCACATCTGTGGGAAGCGGGTCCCTTGCCAGAAAGTAGATGTTACTGCCATCGGCTGACCAGACAGGCGAGGACATTTCGGTGGGATGATCGACCAGGAGTCGCGCTTCGCCGCCGTCATTCTCCATGATGTACGCCAACACGCGTCCCGTCGGCTCGCGCTTGGCCAGGAACACGAAGCGACGCCCGTCCGGCGACCACCGCGGTGTGGAGGCGTCCTGCGGCGCAGTCGTCATCTGGCGTCTGGCCGCGCCATCGGCCTCGCTCCGCCAGATCTGCCGCACGCGACGGTTCGATTCCCAGTGGGTGGTCGCGAGGACGTACAACAGCTGTCGTCCGTCGGGGGACAGCGTGGCGCCCGAGAGTTCCGGCACCTCGAGCAGGTCGACCGGAGACATCGTGCGCTGCGTCTGCGCCGCCGCTTCACTCGCTATGGGCGCGAACACCATTGCCGAGACCAACACCATGCCTCGGCAACTGCTTGACGCTGGCATGTTTCCCCTCCGGGCTACAGGTCGGTGGCTGTCGAGCGGTTGCACACGACAGGGTACGAGTCGACGACGGCCTGGCGCCTGGGCGCGTCTATCACGCTCTGGCCCGCCTGCCGCAGAGCGCGGTTGAGCCGCGGGAGCTCGGCTTCAATCGCTGAATCGAGCTCGCTGGTGATTCGTTCGATTGCTGGGCCGAGACGTGCGAGCTGCCTCTTCTGCGCCTCCGTCGGTTCCGTCATCGAGCCTTGAGACGTGGGGCCGCCGACGAATGCCCCCGCCAGGCCGTTGAACCAGTTCTCCAAAGCCATGCGTTGCGGGCGAAAACGCTCCATGACCGCGCCAATTCGTGCGGCGGCGGAATCAGCGTGCGTGGCGACACGCACGCCATTTCGATCGCCAGCAGCCTTCCTGACTCCCGCGATCAACTGCTGCACCGAATCGCCCCTTGCGAACGCGTAGCGGGCGCCGGCCCGCAACTCGCGCAGCTCGAGCACGAAGTCGAACCGGGCGCGCCGCTCGGCATCGAGCAGCGGAATCAGGGAATCTGCGAGTACCTCTGCCTGGACTTGGCGTCGCACGCCGGCGGCTTCGAGCTCGATGGTATAGAAGCCCGGAAGAACGAAGGGCCCGGCGTTCTTCGACTCCATGCCTCCGATCGGCGGAGGCGGCAGTCCCGGGATCGGCTCCAGACGCAGGTCCCAGGTAAGACGATGGAAGCCGGGCGTGGACGCCGCTTCGTACGTGCGAAGGATGCAGCCTTGCGGGTCGCGCACTCGCACCGCGACTGCCTCGGGCGCGTGCGCGTCCAGGTAATAGTCGATAATCGCGCCGAACGGCGCGTTCGGTGCGCGGAACATGGCCTGTCCATTCTCGGGCACGCCGTTCCAGTACTGAAACGTCATGGAAGGTCGGACGGGGAACAGCTGAGGCCCGGTCGCGGTCGGTTGAAATGCCGACAGGAAGCTGGCCTGGTCGAGGATCCAGATCCCGCGCCCGTGCGTGCCGACGATGAGATCGTTCTCGCGGGGATGGATCTCGATGTCGTCCACCGGTACGCGCGGCAAGTTACCGTTCAGGCGCAGCCAGCTCCGACCCTGATCGAGCGACGCGAAGACCCCGGTCTCGGTACCAGCGAGCAGGTGCTCAGGATTCTGCGGATGCTCGCGGACCACATTGACAGAGCCCTCGAGAGGCGGGCTCGTGATGCGGCGCCACGTCGCGCCGAAATCATCGGTAACGAAGATGTGCGGGTCGTAATCGTCATCCCAGTGGCCATCCAGCGCCACATACGCGCGCGCCTCCACCGACGCCGACGCCTCGACGCGGCTCACCCAGAACCGCTGGCTCACACCCGGAAACCGTCCCCCCACCTCCGACCAGGTGTTACCCGCATCTCGACTGACCTGCACGTTGCCGTCGTCCGTGCCTACCCAAAGGACGCCGGCCCGCAACCTCGATTCGGAAATCGTCGTGATCGTGCTGATGGCGGCCACGCCGTCGTGCCGCGATGGCGTGGCCGCTGTAGGAACCAAGCCCATGATGCGTAACGTGTCTCGGTCGAGCCGCCGCGTCAGATCCTCCGTCTCGATCCAGCTGTCGCCGCGGTTCCTCGACTTGAAGAGACGATTCCCACCGAGGTACAGCGTCGCCGGGTCGTGCGGCGAGATCAGGAACGGAGAGGTCCAGTTGAAACGGTACGATTCGGCCGAATCGCGCGGATATGGACGAATGCTCTTGCGGTCGCCGGTCACTGTGCTGACCCGCAGGATCGCGCCGTTTTGGGCACTGGCATAGGCAATCGCCGGATCGATCGGATCGGCCTGCGCGTACATGCCGTCCCCGAAGTCCATCACCGTCCAGTCCCGGTTCAGCAGCCCCTGGTACCGCCGTGTCGTGTTGGGCGCGAAGTGCGACTTGTTGTCTTGCAGGCCGCCGAAGACGCGGTATGGCTTGCCCATGTCGACGGCGACATCATAGAACTGCTGAATCGGCAGATTGTCCGCCATCCGCCAAGTCGCGCCACGATCGTAGCTGAAGTAGAAGCCGCCGTCGTTTCCGAGCAGCAGGTGCTCCGAGTCGGTGGGGTCGATCCATAACGCGTGGTGATCCACGTGCACGCCCACGCCATAGCCGTCGCCATCCCGATAATCGTGGACCTCGAAGGTGCGACCCCCATCGGTCGACGAATGCATCTGTGTCCCCAACACATAGACTCTGTCATCGTCGTTGGGGTCGATACGAAGCTTGCTGTAATACATGGGGCGCGGGTTCAGCGAGTTGAGTCGCTCCCAGCTTTCGCCCGCGTCAGTGGAGCGGAAGACGCCGCCGTCCGCCGCCTCCACGATGGCCAGCACGAGCTGCGGGTTGCGCTGCGAGAAAGTCAGACCGATTCGGCCTTTGACGCCGGTCGGCAAGCCGCGTGTCAGTTCCCGCCATGTGCGGCCACCATCGGTACTCTTGTACAACCCACTGCCCGGCCCTCCGCCCGCGAATCCGAAGGCGGTGCGGCGGCGCTGATAGGCGGCCGCCAGGATCGTGTGCGGCGCTTCAGGTTGCAACGCTAGATCCACGAAACCGGTGTGCCCGTCGATGTACTTGACCTTCTGCCAGGTCCGGCCGCCGTCGGCCGTCTTGTACACTCCCCGCTCCTGGTTCGGCCCGAAAAGGTGACCGAGTGCCGCGACGTAGATCGTGTCGGGGTCCATGGGGTGGACGACGACGCGTCCGATATGCCGAGTCTCGACCAGCCCGAGGCGCCGCCAGGTACGGCCGCCGTCATCTGAGCGGTAGATCCCCGCGCCGTAGGGTGAGCTGTTCCGGTTGTTCGCCTCGCCAGTACCGACCCAGACGATGTCCGGTTGGCTCGGAGCGAGGGCAATGTCCCCAACGGAGAGGTTCTCCGCACCGTCGAACACCGGTGCCCAGGTCGTTCCATGATTGACAGACTTGAAGACGCCGCCCGAGGCGGCTCCCACATAGATGACCGAGCTACTGCGGGGATCCACTTCGATGTCGGTAATGCGCCCGCCCGAGTACGCTGGGCCAATCGATCGCCAGGTAACGCCGGAGAGCAGCTCCGCGCCGAACGGCCGAGCCTGCCGGCCGGCTGTCGGCACCGCATTCCATGCCGACAGCCCGACTGCCGAGACCAGGACCGAAAGTATTGGGCGGTGGCGCAGGAGCAGTCTGTGCATGGGCATCCCCACTGTCATATTCACGGAACCGCTCAGCGGGAGCCCTCCGCCCTTCCGATCTCATAGCAGTCGTCGCGATTCTGCAGCCACGGGTCGTTCGTGCGCCGCAGATCGAGCAACCGCTGGCCCTCGAGGAAGAGTTCGGCGGCTCTCTCGTAGAACAGCTGCTTCGTCACCTCCTCGGCCGTCGCGGGGCCCTGATAGGAAGGTAAACCCGCCGCAGCCCGCACTTCGTCAATGAGCCTGATCGCCGCCGGTAGATCACCCAGCTGGATCTCCGCCTCGGCCTCGATGAGCCGCGCCTCCTGCCATGATGCGACTTCGATGTCATCGGCCGTGCTCTGGAACTTCAGCTGCTCGACGAACTGCGTCGAACCGTCAGTGCCAATGTACGCCGGGCCACGATCCACAAACGGGATCCGTGGATCCGCACCCAGCACCGGGTGCTGATAATAGCGCGGATGCACACCCGCTTCTCGACGAATCGCGCTCGTCATCTGGTTCGCCAAATGGTTCTCCTCGCGCGCCGAGTTCGATGAGTAGAGCGCGTGAAAAACAAAGCCTGTCGGAATCTGACGCGCGTCCTCCCGTGCGCCTTGATAGTCCTGCATCTGGAGTCGCGCCCGTGCGCGGCCCGCAATGGCTTGGTGTCGAAGAGCCTGACTATTCGCGGCAGTCGCCACAGTCAGCGCATCGGTGAAGCGAGCAGCCGCTTCCTCATAGGCCTGGTGCGGCGTCAAGCGCGGACCGCCATCAATCTTGACTTCACAGTAATTGTCGGCCAGGATCAGAATCGAAAAGCCGGCAAAGATCTTGCCTCGCGCGAGATGAGGGTTGCTCTCCGCGTCTTCCGCGATGAGCCTGATCCGCCGGACCAGGTCCTCGCCGGTCCACGAAGAAACGGCGACTGCGTTGTACGCCCCGTTCGTCCAGGTATTGATCGTGGACCCGCCGTCGCCCTCGTCCGGGAGTCGTAGTCCGGATTGGGAGCCGGTGTGCTTGATCTCATCGGAGAGGATCCCCGTCATGAGGAGGTTACGTCCATATGCAAACGCGAAATCCCCGGCCACGCCTGCGCTGAGCGCGCTGATCGCTGCCGGCGAGTCCAGGTCCTCGTCGAGAATGTCCTGAGGGTTCTCGACCGTGAGAATGTCACCACAGGCCACAATGCCAGCGCACGCCAGTGCGAGGGACGCTGCACGCGCTGACCGAGGCATTCCCCTGCGATCGGACCTTCCATGCACTCTAGCGGTGTTCATGTTTGTGCGCTCCATCGACTGTGCAGTTCACGCGACGTGTGTGCCGCGCACACGGGATCAGAACGAAACGTTCGCGGACACGTACACGCGCCGGGACTGTGGCACTGTGAAGAACTCAACGCCGCGAATCAGGTTGTTTGTCCCCGCCCAGTTCACCTCCGGATCGACACCCGAGTAGTCCGTGATCGTGAAGAGATTCCGGGCCGCCACGCGGACGTTTGCCGCCTTCATGCCAATGCGTGCCGTGAGCGAGGCGGGTATGGCATACGTGGCGGAGATCTCACGGAGCTTCAGCCAGTCGGCCCTCTCGGTCACACCTCCATAGGTCTGTTTGATCATCAAGTCGTACAGCGAATCCGCTGCGGGCGTGGGCGAACCGCGCTCGTCGCCCACAAGCGACAGGTACTCATCGCCCGTGCGATAGCGAATCCGGAAGTAGCGTGTCCCGTTCGTCTGGTGATGGCCCGTCGCCCAGTCGGCGAGCCCGGATACCGTCAGGTTCTGGAGCAGCCGGACGTTGAGGGAGTACGAGCCGTAGAACTTGGGCATTGCTTGGCCGACGTACTCCGCCGTGTCGCCGACGATGTGGACGCGCCGGGTCGCGTCCCAGCCCAGAAGCGGACGCACCCACATGCCGAGGATCGGGTGTCCCTCACGTACCTGAATCGCGCTCGCGGCCGCCGGCAGGATCGGCGGCGAGCCGGCCATGTCCAGGACCTTGTTGGATGGGAAGGTGAACTGCACCGCCGACTCGATTTCGACCTTGCGCCGCGATACCATGAGCGCCCGCACTTCGGCCTCGAGCCCGGTGTTCTCGATTTCACCGATGTTCTTCAACTGCGGGCGCTCGAAACCAAGTGTTGGCGAGAACTGCGCCGGGAGCAGCGCATCCTTCGTTCGCTGACGGAAATAGGTCATCACCAGGCTGACCCGGTCATCCAGCAGCCCGGCGTCGAACCCGAATTCCAGCTCCTTGGACCGCTCCGGTCCCAGATTTGGGTCGCCCAGGTTGGCTGGCGAAACGGCCGGTTGCCCATCCAGCGCGGACACCGGCATGAACGTGCGGTCCGCCGCGAACTGCGCCGGCGCCAAGCCCGAGGCCCCGTACGCGACGCGCAACTTCATGGTCGGCCAGACGCCGACGGGCCAGAAGGCGGCATCGCTTATGTTGTAGGCAGCGGAGAACTTGGGATACGCTTGCGTGGAGAACTCGCCGCCGAACGCTGAGTTGCCATCCACGCGGAGACCGCCGGTGAGGAACAGGCGATCCTTCCAGCCGAGCGTCTCCTGCAGAAAGAAGCCGGCGTTCACCGCCTCCGTGCGATTCTCATTGCCGCGCGTTCTCGCCCCCGCGCCCACCGTGGATACGCCGGGCGCCGGGAAATCCAGTCCTTGCGCGAACACCCGGATCACCTTGTCGAAGTTGCCCTGGAAGCCAAGAGCTGACTCGGAGGAAATGTTGTTCATGAGTTGGTTCGACATCGCGACGCGCGCGTCGACTGTCACGGCGCGGTTCGTTCTGGTCTCGTTGTCCTTGCGCCCCGCATTGTGCGTCGAACCCACAAAACCGAAAGGAAAGAACTTCGTGTTCTCCTCATTCACCAGATCGAGGCCGATGGTCAAGTGGGTGCGTACGAAGTCGAGCGGCTGGAATCTCATTGTGAAGCCACCCGTGAAGTGGTTCAGTTGCTGCATGTTCTCCAGCTGGTTGTTCGCCTCGTGACTGTTGAACGCCTCGCCCCATTGCCGCTGCTCGGTGGCCTGATACGGTACCCCCAGGAGAAGGTTCGTCATGAGGCCGAAGATGGCATTGTCATTCTCCGGCAGTCGCAGCTGCGAGTTGAGTATGCCCGCACTCACTTCGAACGACATGCGCTCGTTCGCCACCGCGTTGAGGTTGAAGCGGCTCGCGATCTGACGCAGATTGTTCAATTCGGGAGTAAGCGAGCCTGCCTGCCTGTTGTAGCGACCCGAGATGTAATAACGCACCGCCTCGGTGCCCGCGCTCATCGACGCGTTGACCGCAGTGCTGTAGCCCGTTTCGATGACCTCGTTCGGCGCGCGTGCGCGCAGGCCGGAAGGGCCTACGAAATTCGTGTGGAGATCGCTCTTGAACACATCAGGAATGCGCTCGGCGCCCTGCTCGATCTGAAAGTCCCACTGCGGCGCCCCCGCGCGCCCTCGTTTGGTGAAGATCTGGATGACGCCAGCGGATGCTTCGGTGCCATAGAGCGTCGTGGCCGCCGCACCTTTGACGATCTCAATCCGCTCGATGTCCGTAGTCACTACATCCAAGAGTCGAGAGGACCCCTGTCCGCCGACACCCGGGCCACTGGTCGCCTTGTCGACACGCACGCCATCCACATAAATGAGCGGCGTATTGTCCTGGGATATGGAAACCATGCCCCGGATCCGGAGCGTACCACCGGTACCGACCTGTCCCGAGCTGGGGAGCATGTTGACCCCGGCGGCACGTCCCTTCAGCAGCTCGTCCAAGCCCGCGATCGGGGCTCGCTCGGTGATTTTTCTCGCGTCGATCGATGCGATAGTGTTGCCGATCTTGCGACGTTCAGTGGCCGCGGCGGTGCCGGTGACCACGATCTCATCCATGTTGATCGCCGTTTCGCGCAACGTGAACACGATCTGCACGGTTCCGCCTGCCGGTACGGTGACGCGCTCCTGGCGCGTGCCGTAGCCGAGCATGCGCGCTTCGACCGTCGCCTCGCCCGCCGGCACATCGGTCAGTGAGAACTCACCCGCCGCGTTGCTCACGGCGCCGATCCCTGTCCCAGGAACGGAGATCTGCACGGCGGCCAACACTCGTCCGCTCGATTCGAGCACCCTCCCCTGCACTGTGCCCGTGTTCTGCCCGGACGCGGGCATGGCGCAAAACAGCGCGATGATGAGCGCGACACACAGTCCTGCGCGAGTGTGCAGTCGTTGCGTCCTGTGCATGCGAACCTCCAGGGTGTGACTCCTCAGATCCCGCGTCGCCCGTGAACTGCACAAGCGCGAGTCGCGGCTGGGCGGCTCGCCGGCCAGATCGGAACCGGCCTTGCTTTGGCATGATCGCGGACGCAGAGATCGGCGCCGGTGGATTGCTGTGAGGTCATGGCATGGTGCAAGCGACATGCCCGCGTCCATCGCGCCTCGTTGTGCAGGAACGGGCGCTTCGGTGGTCGCTGGATTTGTGGTGCAATGCATTGTGTAATCAGTGACTTCGTGGCTTGTGTCGTATTGTCGGCACGCGCGCTGGGGTTGCATCCGACGGGATGCATCACTGCACCTTCCTTGATGCACGCAAAATGGCGATTCGAGGGGTCGACACTATGAGGGGACGACACTATGAAGTGCGAAGGTCCAGTCGTGTGTAGGAAGCGGTGGAGAGTGCAAGCGATGACGCCGCGCGCCGCACGTGCCCGGACGAAAGAAGTCGAGCTCGCCACGCCTGACCAGCGCATCACTCGTTTGCTCCTTGCCGCCTGGCCGTTCGACGGCGGTCGCCGGCGAGCGTTTCCAGAGGCTGCCGCCCTACTACCACTCGCCTGGTCTGTCGCGGCGGCCTGTCGCGATCCGATTTGGACGCGCACGCGGCGACCGGATGAGACGCGGCAAGGGACAGCAGGCATCCTCTGTGATGCAGCTAGCCGTTCACGGCGGCCGGCAGCAGGAGCGGGGTCGGTTTGCTGGCTGGTTCGGCTTGCGATACGGCCGTCGCATGCGATTTCTCGAGATCCCTGGGCTTTTCCTTGGGAGCGCAGCCTCGTCGTGCCTGGTATCACTCTGGGGGCGGACCGCATCGGTGCGCAGCGTGTGACGCGGACGTCGGCGAGCCGCTCGCATGGACGCAACGCCGGCCTCGTTGACGTGCGTGTCACATCAGCGGCGCGCCGCTCTCCGTTGCGCTACTCGTCTGGGGCGATCCCAGCCAGATCACGGAGGTGTTCCGACTCGTGAAGCGGCTGATCCTGCTGCTAACGATCGCGCCGAGCGCGCTGTCTTCGGCGGGCGGGTTCGACGCGCGGCCGAGCCCACGGCGCGCGCGCAAGCGCTTGACGACATCGGCGTCGCTGATGCTTGTCGTGCTCTACGGCATGGCAGTCACCGGCGCCGCAGCCATCGTGCTGAGCACCGCGGGCCTGCGGCTGGGTGGCACGGAGGCGCTGCTCTTCGCCGTGATCTTCCTGGCAGCGATCCTCTTCTCGCCCGTGCTCCACTGGGCGCGCGACATGGTGGACCGGCACGTGTTCTCCAGCTGGCTCGAGCGCGAGGCGCAGGCACGCGCGTTCGTGGATCGGGTCGCGACCGAGCTGCATCCGAACGAGATCGGCCGCTGCATCGCGGACGAGTTGCCGTCCATTCTCGGCATCGAGGAGGCGATGCTGGTGCTCGAGGCCGAGGTAGCCGAACAGTGGGGTCTCGGCGAAATGCCGTGCGTCACGGGCTGGCCGCGGCAGCATCTGGTTGCGCAGGTGCGCCGCGAGCGGACCGGCGTGCTGACTTGGCCGATCGTCCGTCGCGACGGTACGGTGATCGGAGCGCTGTGCTGCGGGCGCAAACTGGATGGCCGCGGCTTCGAGCCGCCCGAGGAGCGCACGCTCCAGACGGTCGCGGAAGGCGTCGCCTCGGCGCTGCGGACGGCGGAGAGCTGCCTGCTGCTGCGGCAAACACAGGGGGAGCTGGCGGAGGCCGAACGGATCGCGTCGCTGGGCGCGCTCGCCGGCGGACTCGCGCACGAAATCAAGAATCCCCTGGCGAGTCTGAAGATGGGGATGTACCTCCTGAGTCGGGACGGCGGGGCGGCGGACCGCGTGCGGCGTATCCAGAGCGATGTCCAGCGCATCGACGACCTGGTTTCCGGGCTGCTGCGTTTCACGCGCGATGACGTGCCGGAAACGCGCACCGCGCTGGACCTGTGTGGGCTGGTCCGTGAGAGCGTCGAGGGGCTCAGCGGCCTGGCCGCCGACCAGGGCACTCGCCTCACCGAGAGCTACCCCGTCCAGCCGGTGGTCGTCCACGGCTCGCGCGAGCAGCTCCGGCTCGTCGTCAACAACCTGCTGGCGAACGCGCTTCAGGCTGCCGGCGATGACGGTGTCGTCGCGGTGGCGGTGCGGGACCGCGGTGGGCTGACCGAGATCGAGATCCGCGACAGCGGCCCGGGCGCGCCAACCGAGCTACAGGATCGTAGCTTCAACTGGAGCTTCTCGACGAAGCCGAGCGGAACTGGGCTGGGCCTCGCGCTCGCCAAACGCGAGGCGGAGCGGGTGGGTGGCAGCATCATCCTGAAGCCAGCGAACGGGCAGGGCACCGTAGTGCGCCTGCTGCTGCCTCGAGTCTGAGATCGAAGCAGGCGAGCCCTGGGATCCGGCTCTTTCGGGTCCGGTCATCGTCGTCGTCACGGCCTACGCGGCGTATCCTCGCGCGGTCGATGAAACGTCGCCCGGTGCTCCGGCCGCGTTTGCGTTCTGACCCACAGCGAGAGCCTCCCGCTCCCGCTGACCGGCGATTGAAGGAACTGCTCACCGCACCAGCCTGGCTGATTTGCTTGTCTGGCGCACAGCTCAGAAGTACAGTTCGGCCACCATGAATGAGCACGTCCGGCGCCGCCTCGAACGTCACTTCGCCGCGTCCGCGGAGCGGGACTTCATCTTCGCGTATCTCTTCGGCGCACACGCGGCGGGCCGGGCACATCGGGAGAGCGACGTCGACGTCGGCGTGCTGCTCGACCGCTCGCTCTCCGCGCAAGCGCGCTTCCAGGCTCGGGTGCGCCTGACGTCAGAGCTGATGCATGCACTGCACCGGAACGAGGTCGACGTCGTCGTGCTGAACGATGCTCCGCCAGAGCTGGGACGGACGGTCGTAACGCGCGGCGTGCTCGTCTATTCTGCCGACGCCGAAGCCGAACACGCGTACCGGCGCGACATCCAGTTGCGCGCCGCCGATCTCGACCCGTTCCTCCGCCGCATGAGGCGTATCAAGCTCGAGGCGCTGCGGCGATGACGTATCTCGTGGAACGGCTGGCGGAGCTGCGCCGGTACCTCGACCATCTGGTGGAGCTGCGGTTTCGTAGCGTCACTGCTGCACGCTTGGACAGCGATCTGTCGCTCCGCAACGATGTGCTGTTTTCACTGCTGATGGCCGTCCAGCTCCTCATAGACGTGGCCGGTGAGCTGAGCGCGCGCCGAGGCCTGGCCTTCCACGACTACACGGAGGCCGTTCGCAACCTCCGGCAGGTCGGCGGATTCGCCGGCGAGCTGGTCGAGCGGCTCGCGCGACTTCCTGGGTTTCGCAATGTGCTGATGCACGAGTACGTGAGGCTGGACTACGATCGCGTACTCGCGGCCCTGGCTGACCTCGAGCCGCCTGCGGGGTGGGATGCTGAACAAGGCCCGGCGCGGGGAACTGCGCTTCCGCCTGCCTGTGGGCTTCGTCTACGACGTGCAAGACAGCGTGGTCCTCGATCCCGACCGCCAGGTCCAGGAGAGCGTGATGCTGCTCTTCGCCACCTTCCGGCGGTGGGCTCGGTGCACAGGACGGTCAAGGCGTTTCGGAGCAGGGCCTCGCGTTCCCTATCCGCCCCCACCACGGACCCTGCAAGGGCGAGCTCCTGTGGCGTGCCCTCACGAAGAGCCGGGCGGAAAACGTGCTCCACAATCCGCGCTACACGGGGGCCTACGCCTACGGACGCCGGACGGAAAGACGTGACGCCCTGGACAGCCGCGGGCGCATGGTGGGTCGGCCCCGGGAGGAATGGCACACGTTGATCCTGGACGCGCATGCCGGTTACCTCTCCTGGGCGGAGTACGAGGAGAACCTCGAGCGGCTGCGCCAGAACCAGCGGGCGACGCCCGAGAACCGCAGATGTGCACCCCGCGAAGGCCCGGCGCTTCTCCAGGGGCTGGCGCTCTGTGGCATCTGCGGGGCCCGCATGTCCGTGCGCTACCAGGGGAGCCGGGAAAGGCCGCAGCCGCACTACGTCTGCAAGGGAACCGGCAACACGCAGGCGCCTGGCCGAACTGCCAGAGCGTCCCGGGGGTGGCGATCGATGAGGCGGTCGCGGAGCTGCTGCTCGAGGCCATGACGCCGGTGGCGCTGGAAGTGGCACTCGCGGTACAGGACGAGCTCGAAGCCAGGCTGGAAGAAGCCGACCGGCTGCGCTTCAAGCAGGTCGAGCGAGCCCGCTACGAGGCGGAGGTGGCCCGCAGCCGCTTCATGCAAGTCGATCCCAACCATCGGCTGGTCGCCGATTCGCTCAAGCCGACTGGAACGAGAAGCTCCGCGCGCTCGGCCATGCACGCGAAGACTACGAGCGGCGCCGGGAGGAGGACCGCCTCCCGCTCGATGAACGAAGCGAGCGCGCATCCGCGAGCTGGCCGTCGACTCAGCGCGCTCGCGGTTTCGCCGGATGGCCGGCTGCTGGCCCGCGGCCATGAGAATGGCAGCGTGGTCATCTGGGACACGGAGAGCGGAAGCGCAGTCGGCCCGCCGCTGCAGGGCGGCGGCAGGATCACCGACATCACGTTCTCGCCCGACGGACACTTCCTCGCCTCCGCCAACCTCGACGGCTCCGTTATCCTGTGGGACGTGGAGCCGGCGGCGTGGGCTGCGCGTGCGTGCAGCCGGGCCAAGCGCACGCTATCAGCGAACGAGCGCGTGCGCTTTCTCGGCAGCGAAAACGCGGAGGCGGCCTGCGACTCCCGGGACCCTCCCGCCTGAAACGAGGGAATCGCGGAGCAGGAATGCCGGCCAGTGTCCTGCCGGCGCCCATCTCCCAAGGCGCTTCCCGGGTTGTGCCCGCTGGGTCGATTCGAGACCGCCGTGGCGGGCCGCACGTGGGCTGCACATATTGTACGTCCGTAGATTCCCCCGATCCGAATCGAGCCGTCCGCTGACGCCCTCGGGGCTGGGCACTGCAACCGCCGACGCGCGACCGGTTCGTCCGTGACGCCGCCTAGGTGGGCGCACGCGTTCGGCGGGTGAATCCTCAATCCTCGGACGGTGGGGGCATCCACATGCACATGGTCGACAGGAAGCAGGCATTACAGACGCAGCTCGCGGCGAAAGCGGTGATCGACGCGCATCGCAGGAAGGCCTTCGAGAAGGCGTTCACGGGTACGTACCTGCGCAAGACGAAGTCGGCCATCAAGGCGGATTCCTCGGCGCTCGCCGAGTCCGGCTTCGGTTTCGCCGGCGCGGTCGCGGGCGCCGCGGGCAAAGGACTGCCGGACGTGGTGGGCGCGATTCCCATCTTCGACGCCATCAACGCCGTCATGAAGATCGTCGGCATCGAGGAGGAGGAACGCGAAGACTTCAATCGCATCTTCGTCGAGGAGCTCGCCGTTTTGACGACCAAGGGCCTGCTCGGCATCGCCAGCCTCTATACGCCCTACATCTCCACCGTCTTCGCCGGCAAGGACATGGTGAAGGAATGGGTGAACACGGCGGTCGAGGGTCACAAGGCGTATCAGCTCAAGCGCAACATTCCCTGCGACATCCTGCCGGGCGATCCACAGGAGGCCGCGAAAGCCGTCCGCCAGCTCATCGCGAGGAACAGGGACAACTCGGCGCGACTGGCCACCATCCATACCGTGAAGTTCACCGTGGACGTGACCGCGACGGCGGGCGGGTTCGGCGCCGGCGGAGCGGCGGCAGGCCCGATCACGGGAGCCGCGGCGTCCGGAGCGCAGCTCGCCAACAGCCTGTTCCTGCTGGGCCGCGACTACCGCGAGATGAAGCTCGCGAATGACCTTCTGAAGTCTTCCACCCTGCCCTCCGCGGAAACGCTGTTCGGAACCTACCCGCTACTGGGCTGCTACCTCATCGCCGGCGCGGACGACAGCGACCTCCTGCACTTCTTCCTGAGCGAGATGGGTCAGGCCGGGTGGATGGACAAGGTCGAGCAGCAGAAGAAGCGAACGCTCGGGCCGCTGCAGGATGAAGCCAGGAAGTACATTCAGGAGTCGCGTTTCGAGCTGGACGGCTTCCACGGCGCCAAGGTCAAGGTCCTGATCCCCAAGAAGAAGAAGGCGTTTGTGCACGTGAAGAGCTTCGCGCACCGCGTGTTCTGGTGATTGTCGAATCAGTCGTCCAGGACGTTCTCTATGCCCTTCGAGGCATTCGCCGCTCTCCGGTGTTACTGTCCTCGTCCTCTCGCCCACCGAATTTCTCGCAGCCCTCTCCCGCCTCATCCCGCCGCCCCGCGTCCACCGCCACCGCTATCACGGCATCCTCGCACCGAACGCCCGCCTGCGCGAGCGCATCATCGCCCTCGGTCGCCACGACGGCGGGGCGCCGACCGACACCGGTCCGGGCGGCGACGACCT
>CAZDLW010000039.1:0-26785 GCA_964505975.1 uncultured Bifidobacteriaceae bacterium
GTACACGATCGTGATCGTCACGCACAACATGCAGCAGGCGGCACGCGTGTCGGACTTCACTGCCTTCTTCTGGCTGGGACGTCTGGTGGAATACGATCGAACCGAGAAGATCTTCACCGCCCCTGCCGAGAAGCTGACCGAGGACTACGTCACGGGGCGCTTCGGCTAGCGAGGCTGCGCCTCAGACTTGCAAGCATGTCGGCGGCGGCTCCGCCTCGCTAGCTGGCAGTATCTCCTGCCCGCACTCCGTGCGGGCGAGACGTCTTGAACGGCCGCTGGAACACTCGACTCATGTGCATGGATTCCAGCCGTTCAAGCCGTCTGACGAGCGTCCGTCGCTTTTCGATGATTGGGAGGACAGGTGGAGCGAGTTGTACGGCATTTCCAGGAAGAGCTGGAAGCGCTGAAAGGGCGGCTTCTGGAGATGGGCGGACTCGCGGAAGAGCGCGTCCGAGCCTCAGTGCAAGGGCTCGTCTCCCGCGACCCTGTGCTGATCGACAAGGTGCTGCACGGCGACGAGCCGGTCAATCAGCTCCACATCGAGATCGACAACCGCTGTTTCCGCCTGCTCGCGCTGCACCAGCCGATGGCCACCGATCTTCGCGCGATCGTGTCGGCAGTCAAGATCAATACGGATCTCGAGCGTGTCGGCGATCTGGCCGTCAACATCGCCGAGGCGGCCAACCGCTACCTCACCCATCCACCGGTCAAGAAGCTGATCGACATTCCCCAGATGGGTGCCATCGCACAGACCATGCTCCGCGACGCGCTCGACGCGTACGTCAAGCACGATACGGCGCTCGCGCAGCAGGTGCTACACCAGGACGACAACCTGGACGGGCTGAAGACCCAGGTGTTTCGCGAGCTTCTCACCTACATGCTCCAGGACCCGGGCACGGTGGAGCCGGCGCTCGACCTGATCCTCATTTCCCGCCATCTCGAACGAATCGGGGACCACGCGACGAACATCGCCGAAGACGTCATCTTCATGGTCTCGGCCCTCGACGTCCGCCACCACCCGCCAACGCCGGTGGAATGAGAGGCGGTGCCCGCGCGGTCGATGCGGCTAGGCCCCGCCAGACGAAATCGATAGAATGGGCCGGATGGGCCAGGCCCCGCTGTGCGCGCTGTGCCGCACACGCCCGGTAGACGATCGTTGGCGGCCGTTCTGCAGCGAACGGTGCCGCAACGAGGATCTGGCGCGATGGGCCGAGGGGCGCTACAGGATTTCCGGGGACACGGTGCCGCCCCCCGGACACGACGCCGACTCGGACCGGTGATCTACGCTCCGGCGGTGCGGCGCGCATCCGGACATACGTCGTCACCAACAGCCCTGGCCACGACTACGACTTTCTCAACGTCCCGCATCCTCCGCTTATGGCCGACACCCTGACGATCACCGACAACCGCACGGGCAAACAATACGAGATCCCCGTCCGGGATGGCTCGATACGGGCGACGGATCTGCGCCAGCTCAAGATCTCCGACGACGACCAGGGACTGCTCACGTACGACCCGGCATTCATGAACACCGCCGCCTGTCGCAGCCGCATCACGTACATCGATGGCGATCGCGGGATCCTCGAGTACCGGGGCTATCCCATCGAGCAACTGGCCGAGCACTCCACCTACCTGGAGACGGCCTACCTCATCATCTTCGGTCAGCTCCCCACCGCGACGCAGCTGAAAGAGTGGACGACGGAGATTACGCTCCACACAATGCTGCACGAGAACATCAAGAAGCTCATGGAAGGGTTTCAGTACGACGCCCACCCCATGGGCGTCTTCCTGAGCACGGTCGGGGCATTTTCGACGTTCTACGCCGACGCCAAGCAGATCTTCGACGGGCACTCGCGCAAGAAACAGATCCATCGGCTCATCGCCAAGGTGCCCACCATCGCCGCCTACGCCTATCGTCACAGCATCGGACGACCGTACATCTACCCCGACAACGAGCTGAGCTTCACGGGTAATTTCCTCAATATGCTGTTCCGGATGACGGAACTGAAGTACCACGTCAATCCGGTGCTCGAGCGCGCCCTGGACATCCTGTTCATCCTGCACGCAGACCACGAACAGAACTGCAGCACGAGCGCGATGCGCGGCATCGGCAGCTCCCATGTCGACCCGTACTCGGCCATGGCTGGAGCGGCGGCAGCCCTGTACGGCCCGCTGCACGGCGGGGCCAACGAGGCGGTGCTCCGGATGCTCGAAGAGATCGGGAGCGTCCAGAACATTCCCTCGTTCATCGAGCGCGTCAAGGCGGGCGAGGGCCGACTGATGGGCTTCGGGCACCGTATCTACAAGTCCTACGATCCCCGTGCGAAAATCATCAAGCGGACCGCCGATGAAGTGTTCAGCGTGACCGGCCGGAATCCGCTGCTCGACATCGCCCTCGAGCTGGAACGCATCGCGCTCGAGGACGACTACTTCGTCACGCGGAAGTTGTACCCAAACGTCGACTTCTATTCGGGGCTCATCTACCAGGCCATGAGCTTCCCGGTGACGATGTTCCCGGTGCTGTTCGCCATCGCGCGTACGTGTGGCTGGATCGCCCAGTGGGAAGAGATGCTTCTCGACCCCGAGCAGAAGATCTCGCGGCCCCGGCAAATCTACATCGGCACATCACGACGCGATTACGTGCCGCTGGAAGGAAGGACCTGACGTGTTGGGACGATCGCGACTTCCACGGGCCGATCTCCGCCACTGCAGGAGTGCCGGTACTGCGGCGGCGACCATCGTCGGGATAGGGCTGGCCGTCGTGCTCATGGGCTGTGGCAGCAGCGATCTCGCAGCCGCGCGCCAGGGTTCGTCCGAACGCACGCGCACCGCCACCGGCACATCCGCCAGCCACGACGACGCCGCCGCGGGAGTCCCCTTCGACAGCGCACGCGCGTGGGAGCACCTTCGACGGCAGGTCGAGTTCGGTCCACGGCCGGCGGGGTCGGACGCACTCGCCGAGACGCGCCGCTATATCATCGAAGAGCTGCAAGCGGCGGGGATCCAGGCACGCGAGCAGCCATTCACCGCCCAGACGCCGATCGGCGACGTACCGATGGCAAACGTCATCGGCCTCATCCCGGGCCGGCGTGCGGACCGCATCGCGCTGGCGAGCCATTACGACACGAAGCGCGCCCCGTTCCGGTTCGTCGGCGCCAACGACGGCGCCTCGTCAACCGCCGTCGTGCTGGAGCTGGCCCGCGTCCTGGCGGCCCGCCCAAACGAGTTCACCATAGAGCTGCTGTTCTTCGACGGTGAAGAGGCCATCAATTGGGACTGGCAAGGCGACGACAACACCTACGGAAGCCGCCACTACGTGCAGGCGGCCCGCCGGGACGGCACACTCAGCGGGCTGAAGGCGCTCGTGCTGCTGGACATGGTCGGCGACAAAGATCTGCTGATCCGCCGCGATTCCAATTCGACCCCCTGGCTCGTCGATATCATCTGGACCACCGCCGCACGCCTGGGGTACCGCCACATCTTCTCAAACGCGTTGACGACGATCGAAGACGATCACATTCCGTTTCTGCGGGCGGGAATTCCTGCCGTGGACGTCATCGACCTGGACTATCCCGCCTGGCATACAGCCGATGACGACCTGGATCAGGTGAGCGCGGAAAGCCTGCGCATCGTCGGCGAGGTCGTCCTGGCGTCGTGGCCGGCCATCGAAAGCCATCTGGCATCGACGGGGCCCGGGCGCTGATCGGCCAGGACGAAGACGCTCCGACGTCAATGCAAAATGCAGAATGAAGAATCTCAGCAGTGCGCGTGGTCGAACACTTTTATTCTGCATTCAGGTTGCTGCTTGTCAGCAACCTGTCAGGCATCCAACCTGGTCGTGGCATACAGCCGCGCGTTCTCGACCTCCCGCAGAATCTCCTGCTCGGTGAGGGTCGCTGAGGACGCCTTGGCACGATGGAAGATGCGATCGACCAGCTCCTCGGTCGCGGCGAACCCGTGCCGCTCGAGCCAGTACACGACGTTCGACTTCCCTGACAGTGGGCCGACGTCGATCTGTTGGGAGCGCCCGACGAGCCGGGCCGGAACGCCCGAGTAGATAGCGTCCGCAAGCGTAGCATCGCCCTTCCGAAAGGCCTTCACGAGCGCCGCGGCGTGGACGCCGGTTGCCGTCCGGAAGGCGTCTCGCCCGAACACCGGATAGTTGTCCGGAATCGGCTCGGCGGTGGCCTCCGACACGGCGTGGACCAGCTCGTCCAGATGCGTCAGGTCCCGATCGATCCAGCCAATCAGCACCAGATTGACCAGCAGCAGGTCGATGGACGTGTTGCCAACCCGCTCTCCGAGACCTAGCACTGTGCCATGGACACGCGTCGCACCCGCTTCCAGGGCAGCGAGACTGTTGATGGTCCCCATGTCGCGGTCGTTGTGCCCGTGCCAGTCGAGTCCCACGTCGCCGCCGCTCTCGTCCACGATGCGCTGTACGAATCGCACCACCGCACGTGCACCGGCCGGCGTCGCGTGCCCGACGGTATCCGCAATGCACAGGCGCGACGCTCCGGCGTCGATCGCCGTCCTGAAGAGACTGCGCAAGGTCTCGGGGTCGGATCGCGTGGTGTCTTCCGTGACGTACATCACCGTCAGACCCTGCCGAATCGCAAAGCCTATGGCCTCCTCGGTGCACCGCTGCAGGTGCTCGACTGTCCAGTCCTCGGCGTACCGCCGGATGGGGCTCGACCCGATGAAGCAGCAGCACTCGATTGGCAAGCCCGTCCGGTGCACGATGTCGGCAATCGGCTGGATGTCCGCGATCACCGTACGCGCCGCGCAGTTGGCATGCAGGTGCAGGCGGCTGTCGCGAATCTCGCGGGCCAGGCGCTCCACGTCGCGGACCACGTGCGGACCGGCGCCGGGAAGGCCGATGTCGGCCGTATCGATGCCGTTCTGGTCGAGCAAGTGCAGGATCCGTATCTTCTGCTCGATGGAGGGCACACGTACCGATGGTGACTGGAGGCCGTCGCGCAACGTCTCGTCGTTGAGCATGACGAGTGAAGGCGCAGGCACTGCGGCCGTCCGATTCCAGTCGTGGATCAGCGAGCCGTAGGCGCCGTTCACGATCCGGACGTTCCTCTCTGGCACATTCGAATTATAACGGCCCGAGCCTGCCGGTCCTCGAGCTCGATGGCGCGGTCAGCTCGCGGGGATGCGTTTTACCGCGCGACGGCCACCCCGACGCGCAGGCGCGTCTCAACCGAGCTCCGGGACTCGGCCGTCAGTGCAAGGCGTACGAGACTCGCATTGTCTGCGCTTCACAGGCGGCTCAGCGGCTACATGCGCGGCAACAGGTCGAAGGCCCATGCGGCAAGCAACGCCAGGAGGAGGAGGACGACGACCACGACGATGGGCAGCCGCGAGCGCCGCGGGCGCTCGAACAACGATCCCTCCGCTGGAGGCTTGATCCGCGGCTCCGTCGTCGCGTTTCCGCATCGATAGCAGATCAGCGCCTTGTCGGCAATCTCGGTTCCGCAGTGTCTACAGATCATCGTCGGCCGGTGACCCGCCACGGGGCTCCGCCGCTTGTCCTCGACTGCGGCTCAGGACAACGTTCCCAACACTCCTCAACGTCCGGCATCGACAAGCTCGAGCAGCAGGTCCTGTGCGCGCTCGAACGAGGGTGCGATCTCGAGCGCCGACAGCGTCTCGCGCCTGGCTTCCGCGTACTGACCCGTCTCGACGTACGCTTCGGCGAGGTGCAGGTGCGCCGAGGCGCGATCGGTGGGATTCGTCGCCAGGGCGGCTCGAAACGCGCGCACTGCGGCGTCGAGGTCACGCCGCTGGAGGGCCACGCGGCCGTACGCCGTCAGGGCCTGTGTGTCGAAGGGATCCAATTCGACGATGCGCCGGTACGCCTCCTCGATCAGGACGGGATCGCCAAGCGGCGCAACGAGTGATGCCAGCGTTCGGGCCGATTCCAGATCCGCGTGCTCGACCCTGAGCACCGACCGAAGCGCCGCGATGGCCCGCGTCGTGTCTCCCTGCTCCACGGCGATATCGGCCATCATTGCGTGGGGATTGATCGCCCCGGTGGCTCCGGGAACGAGCACCGCTGCGCGCTCGAGCGCCGCGATGGCCGCATCCGGCTGCCCGGCCTCACGCAGCGCGCGTGCCAACTCCATCTGCAGTGGAAAGCTCTCGGGATTGGCGGCCGCCAGCGAGCGGAGCTCATCGAGCGATGGATCGCCGCCAACCTCCGGTCGCCGCAGTGCCCGGCGCAGACTCCCGAACTCCCGTTCGATCTTCTCATCGAAGGCCGTCTGAATGAGATTGAACCCGGCGCCGAATGCCTCCTGCAGGGCGTCGTCGGTCTCGAGCCCTCGCCCGAACGCGCGCAGGAACTCCCGCAGTGCCGGCTCCCCGTAGGTGTCCACCAGGTGATCCACCACCAGCGAGGACTGATAGTAGGCCAGCGAGATCGTCCGGGGATCCGTGAATGCCTCGTTGAGGGCATCGAGCTTCAGGACGCGGCCCTCGTTGAGCGCCTGAGCAAAGCGCACCTGCATTTCCCGTCCCCATTCCGGACGGGCACGGCGCTCCTCCCAGACCGAGATGCCCTCGCTCACCCAGCGTGGCAGGCGATTGTTGGACATCTGCAGCGTGATGACGTGGGCGATCTCGTGCCACAGCGTCTCTGCCCAGTTGAACTCGCCCGGTGGCCTCGCGCGCGGCGAATCCAGCGTGACCACACGACCGAAGCACGCGCCGAGCGCACCAACCATGCCGGGAAGGCCCACGTTGCGGACCGCGAAGTCGTCGTGCACCGGGAACATCTCGATGAGAATCGGTCCGGGAACGGTGAACTCGTATTGCGCCGACAGCGTCTCGAGCGCCTGGCGGGCAAGCGGCAGGGCGTATTCGCGCATCACTCCCGCTTCCTCGGGATGAAAGCGCATGGTGATGTTGCCGTCTTCAATCGTCTCGAACGTGTCGAGCTTGTCGAGCAGTTCGAGCAGGTTGAACGTGATGTAGTTGGAGCGGTCGTCCTTCCACGCACGTTCGAGCGCCCGGCGGGCGCCCGGCTCGTCTCCGGTACGCATCAGGTGCATGCCGAGATCGGCATAGGCCTGCGTATGGTCGGCGTCGATAGCCAACGCCCGACGCACCAGGTCCACGGCTTCATCGAAGCGATAGTTGCGCGCGGCGTGGTCGCCTGCCACGCGGTACACCTCCCCATATAGCGGACTCAGCGCGAGTACGTCCTTCGCCTGTCGCTCGAAGTCATCCAACCGGTCCTCCAGGAACGCCATGGCCGCATCGAGCGATCGCGCCTCGAGACTGTTGGGATTGATAGCCAGCGCGTTCTGGATCGAGACGCGTGCCTCATCCCGCTGCCGGTTGTCGAGCGCGAGCTCGGCGGCTACGAGGTGCGCCGGCACGAAGTGCGGATTGGTCTTGATCGCCCGATCGACCGCCGCGCGCGCCGCCGGAGGGTTCTGCCCCTGCGCCACGCGGGCCACACCGACCCGCGCCGGCACATAGTCCTCATCCGCGCGAAGCGCATCCTCGAAGGAACGCAGCGCTTCCGAGGGATCGTGCCTCTCGAAGAACAGCTCCCCCCAGGCGGTGTTCACCGCGGGATCGGCAGGCGCGAGCTGGTTGGCGCGACGAAAGAAGGAGTTGGCGTCCTGGTACGCACCCAGCGCGCGGGCCGCCCGGCCCAGCCGCAGGTAGTCTGCAGGTGTGCGCGGATTCGGGCTGTTCACGACCCGGTTGAGCGTGCGGGTGGCTTCCGTCCGGCGGCCCAGTCGCATCTGCAACAGCCCGAGCTCGAGTGCCGCATCGCCGCCCGGCGAGGCGGCGGCCGGACTTTCCAACAGTGTTTCCGCCTGCTCGTAGCGGCCGCGCGCTATCGCGGCTCGGGCGCGCAGCACCGCGGCCGCCGGATCGGTGGCATTCTGGAGCAGCGTGTCGACCTCGTCGAAACGGCCGCGATTGAGCGCGTGCTCCGCCGCGGAAACGGGCAAGCCCGTTGCCGACGTTTGCGCCGGCGCCTGCGCAGGAACCGGTCCCCCCAACGAGAACAGAAGACAGACCACGAAGATCTGCCACATGGTGCGGCGGGTGGCCGGCCCGATCACTGTCTGTCTCCTCTCACCATGGTAGGACCGCTCTGCGACCCTGAACGCGAAGTCTGTTCCCGTTCTCCCGACCGCACAGCGGTCCTAACCGCGCGGAGCGCGTCAGAAGATACTGGCAACCAGCCGAGGGGCTCTGCGGGGATATCAGGGGCTGAGCCCCTTGGCTGGTCCACATGCGCGCGTCCCGGGGAGTCTGTAGTATAAGTCACCCCGCTGGACGGGCGTTGTGTGCGGCGGACCTTGCGACGGTTCGCGCCGGATACGTGGGGTGCATGCTCGCGCCGGGACGTCGTGCGAGGTTCCATCGGCGCTCACCGTTCGCAGCCAGCGAGGCTCCGCTTCGGACCGCCGAGCATGTCGGCAGCGGCTCCGCTCGCTCGTGGCAGTCTCTTCTGTCCGCACGCCGTCCGGGCAAGACCTGTTGAACGGCACGCTCGAAACCTGACTCGTTTGCATGAGTGCGGGCCGTTCGAGCCGTGCAGCAGAGGAGCCGGCGATTACTCGTCGTAGTCCTCCTGAGGGAGCCCTTCGAGCTCCTCGAGGAACACCAGTGCACGATGCGAGGGGATTTCGAACCGCTTCCCGCATGTCTTGCACGTCACATCGTCGTCCACGCGGATGAGGTGGTCCTTGACCTTGCTGAAGAGGGCCCGGTCGCGATCGGTGGCGCCGGAGGGAATCTGCGCCTTCTTCGTGCGCCGCACCCAACGGATTGAGTACTCGTTCGTACGGCGGCATCGCGGGCATTGGAAGCGGGCGGCGCGCTGTTCCGGCCGCTCCGTGAAGAAGTGCCGTTCGTCCACGTCCTTAGCGTATATCACGGCAAGCACTGATAGACTGTTCGCTTCGCGCCACATGGCCGACGCATCCACGAGGATTCCGCCTCCCGGCGCACGACACGCGAGCCCCCTCCACCTCGATGGCCGCCCGGGGTCCCGAGCCTCGGGACGCGGCCACGAGGGGACCGGCCCCGGGCCCTGGCGCCTGTGCCTCAGGGCATGTGGGCAACCGTCAACGGACTAGCTCATGCTGACAGGTCAAAGCGCTCGTTCCGAACCACAAAGCGCCGGTCCCGCGGCCCCCACGTTGCCCGCCGAGCTCCCGGTCCTGCCGCTCCGGCGCACGGTGGCGTTTCCCCTGACGCTGCAACCGCTGGCTGTCAATCGCGCCGTGTCCATGGACGCGGTGAATCGGGCGCTCGGCGCCGATCGGCTCGTCTTTCTGCTGCTCCAGGAAGGCGAGCAAGACGACCCGCAGCCCACCGATCTGCACCGTGTGGGGACCGTGGGCGTCATCCGGCAGATGGCCAAGGTGGGCACCGGGATCAACATCATCATCGAAGGCGTCGCTCGAGCCCGCGGTGACGTGATCACCCGCACCGCCAACTCCATGCGTGCGCAGATCACGCCACTGCCAGAGAACGTCGAGCGGACGATCGAGGTCGATGCACACGTGCGGCGGATTCAGGAGCTCGTCGAGAAAGCGCTGTCGCTTACCACCGGCATGTCCGAGGAGCTGCGCGCCGTCGTCATGAACATCGACGATCCGCTGCGCCTGGGCTACGTGCTGGGCACGCTCATCGACATGAAGCCGTCGGACAAGCAGGCGCTGCTCGAAGAAGACAACGTCGTCAAGAAGCTGGAGATGGTGGCCGGCGCGCTGACACGTGAAGTCTCGCTCCTGGAGCTGAAGGGCAAGATCGAGTCCCAAGCGCAGCAGGAAATGACCGACGCTCAGCGCCAGTACTATCTGCGGCAGCAGCTCAAGGCGATTCAGCAGGAGCTCGGGGAAGGCGAAGGCACCGAGGGCGCCGAGCTGCGCACGCGCGTGGAGGATGCCCGGCTGCCCGACCACGTCCAGGCGGTGGCGCTGCGCGAGGTCGAACGTCTCGGTCGCATGACTGCGGCGTCACCCGAATATCAGATGCTGCGGACCTACATCGACTGGCTGTTGGATGTCCCCTGGAGTGTGACCACCGAAGACCGGTTGGATCCCGTCGAGGCGCGCCGTGTCCTCGACGAAGACCATTACGACCTCGACAAGGTCAAGGAGCGGATCGTCGAGCACCTGGCTGTTCGCAAATTGAAGGGCGACATGAAAGGGCCCATCCTCTGCTTCGTCGGACCGCCCGGCGTGGGAAAGACATCGCTCGGCCAGTCGATTGCACGGGCGATGTCGCGCAAGTTCGTGCGCATCTCGCTGGGCGGCGTTCGCGACGAGGCGGAGATCCGGGGACATCGGCGCACCTACATCGGGTCGATACCCGGCCGCATCGTGCAGGCGCTCAAACAGGCGGGCTCGATGAATCCGGTGTTCATGCTGGACGAAATCGACAAGATCTCGGTCGGCATCCAGGGCGACCCGGCTGCGGCCCTGCTCGAGGTGCTCGACCCCGGACAGAACCATGCCTTCCGGGATCATTACCTCGAAATCACCGTGGACCTGTCCCGGATTCTCTTCATCGCCACCTCGAACCAGCTCGGCACCATCCACCCGGCGCTGCTCGATCGCATGGAGATCATCCAGCTGTCGGGCTATAGCGAAGAGGAGAAGCTGAACATCGCCCGCACGTATCTGCTGCCGCGGCAGCTCACCGAGCACGGCCTCTCGCCGGACCTCATGGACATCACGGATGCCGCTCTCCGGCTGGTGACGGCCGAGTACACGCGCGAAGCCGGTGTTCGGAATCTCGAACGGCAACTCGGGACCATCGCCCGGAAGGTGGCCGCCCGCATTGTCGCCAGGCCCCCCGAGGCGACCCCCGCCCCCACGACCGTCGTGGACGCCGATCACGTGGAGACCTATCTGGGCCCGCCCAGATTCAAGAAGGAAGTGGCATTCCGCACCTCCCGGCCAGGTGTGGCAACCGGCGTCGCGTGGACCGAGACCGGTGGCGACGTGCTCTTCGTCGAGGCGACCTTGCTTCCCGGCGGGAACCAGAACATTATTCTCACGGGGCAACTTGGAAACGTCATGCAGGAATCGGCCAGGGCGGCCCTCAGCCACCTGCGGGCGCGAGCCGATGAGCTCGGGATTTCGGCCGACTTCCTGGCAAGGCAGGATCTCCACGTCCACGTGCCCGCCGGGGCCATCCCGAAGGATGGCCCCTCCGCCGGAGTGACGATGGCAACGGCCATTCTCTCGGCGGTGCGGAACACGCCCGTGCGGCAGGACGTGGCGATGACCGGCGAAATCACGCTGAGCGGGCTGGTCCTGCCGGTGGGGGGCATTCGGGAGAAGGCTCTGGCGGCGCGCCGGTTCGGCATCAAGACGTTCGTGCTCCCGGCCTTGAACGAGCCGGACCTCGCGGAGCTGCCCGAGGAAGTCAGGCGGGACATGACGTTCATCCCCGCGGAGACCCTGGAAGACGTGATCAAGGTCGCAATGGACGACAGAGCCCCGGCGGGGGCTGCTGGACGGGCACACTGAAATGGCAACCCACAACATGCCGACGACTACGCAGTATCAGGCCGCCAGGTCCCTTCGCCGCGCACACGAGCGCGGTGGCCCCCCCGCCCCGGCGCAGCCTGCTTCGGCCTTCCAAACGGCGGTCCAGTAGTTGGCAGCAGCGATCGTTTTCTACATCTCCGGCCACGGTTTCGGCCACGCGGCTCGCAGCATCGAGGTCATCAACGCCATCCTCGCGAAGCGTCCCGAGACGCGCATCGGGGTGCGCACCTCCGCACCTCGCTGGCTGTTCGACCTGACGGTCAAGGGCAAGATTACGTTTGGAACGCTGGAATGCGACACCGGCGTGGTGCAGGTGGATGCCCTGACACTCGACGAGGCGGACACCATCCGGCGCGCCTCTTCGTTCCACAGCGACCTCGTGACGAGGGCCGCCAGTGAAGCGCGTGTGCTTCGCGAACTGGGCGCCGGCCTGATCGTCGGCGACATCCCGCCGCTGGCCTTCGCGGTTGGCGCCTCCGCCGGTATTCCATCGATCGGCCTGGGCAACTTCACGTGGGACTGGATTTATGCCGATTATCCCCGCGTGCGACTGGCGCCGTCGCTCCTGCCCGCGATTCGCAATGCGTACTCCAGAGCCTCGATGACGCTGCGCCTGCCGATGTCCGGAGGATTCGATTCGTGCTCGAACGTCAGGGAGATCCCGTTCATCGCGCGCCACGCCGGCCGGTCGCGCGAGGAGGTCTGCCGGATCCTGAAGCTCCCTTCTGACAAGCCCATCGTGCTGGTGTCGTTCGGCGGCTACGGGCTGCCTGGACTCGACACCGACACCCTCGGCAGGTTCAGGAAGTACACGGTGGTCACGGCCGCGACGGTCACGCTGAGCCGGGCGAGGAAGGAGACGCCCACCACCGAACGTAAAGGCGCGTTCGCCACGGTGAACGAAGAAGCCATGTACGACGCGGGCGTCCGCTACGAGGATCTGGTGGCGGCCTCGGCCGCCGTGGTCACCAAGCCGGGTTACGGCATCATCTCCGAATGCATTGCCAACGACACGGCGGTTCTGTACACCTCACGCGGTCACTTCCCGGAGTACGACGTGCTGGTGGACGAGATGTCCAAGTACCTGCCGTCGGCGATCATCTCCCATGACGATCTCTTCGCAGGCAAGTGGGAGCCGCATCTCGACCGCCTCCTGGCCCTGCCGAAGCCACGAAAGAAGCCGGACACGTCGGGCGCCGATGTCGCCGCCGATCTGCTGTTGAAGGCGCTGGACAAGCCCCCCAAGAAACCACGGGGGCGCCCGAAAGTCCAACTGTAGCCCCGACTCCGCCCTGTCCATTCACGACCCTGGACGGCGTGAACGGCCGGAATTCCTGCAAACGCGTCAGGTTTCGATCGGCCGTTCAAGAGGTCTCGCCCGCATGGCGTGCGGGCAGGAGAGACTGCCGACCAGCGAGGCGCAGCCGCCGCCGACATGCTCGCGGGTTCGGGGGCAGCCTGGCTGGTTCTGCGTGGGGCGTGGACACCCAGCGCCCCTGGGGCCTCAGTTCTTGAGACAGGTCACGAGCGACCAGATGCGCGGCACATTGACCTTCTCGATTGCGACGGGCTGCAGCTCTGCCTGTGCGAGAAAGCCGGGAAGATCGAGGTCGGACTTGAAGCCCACGTGGACAGTGAGCGGCGACATGGCACGCTCGAGGCGCGACAGCATCGGGCTGGCGCTTCGAAAATGGTTCAGGATGATGATCTTTCCACCTGGTCTGCACACACGTCGCATCTCACGGGCCACCTGTACCGGATCCGGCACGACGCTCACGAGATACGGGGCGTACACGATGTCGAACGAGTTGTCCGCAAACGTGAGGGCGGCCGCATCCATCTCCAGCAGTCGGACATGGCGAAGCCCTTTACGCGCGACGCGCTCACGCGCCTTGTCCAGCATCCCTGTGGACAGATCGATGCCGGTCACCTGACAGTTGCGTGGATACAGCGACGCATTGATGCCCGTGCCGACGCCTACCTCGAGTATGCGATCGCCCGGACGGATACCCATCCGCTCGAGCGCCACGAGGCGTCCAGGATGGAGTGTGGGACCGAACACCACGTCGTACACGCCAGCCAGCTTCTCGTATACGCGTTCGACGAAGTCGTTCTCGACCGCAGTCACCGAAAGCGCGCGACTGGCAGCGTCGGATGTGAACTCGCGCTCTTCCCGCTCGAACAACGCCATGCAGCGGCTCCTCTGCCTCAGTCGACCTGGCCCCAACACTCGCGCGTCGGAGTATCGTCCCACACACAGGATCGGCTTCTCTCAACGACCGACAGAGCCGTCACGCAAGCGGTGTGCCCATGGCGTTGTTGCTGCCCCGCCCAGGCTCCGGCGAAACGCGCGCCCGGTACGAGCACGCAGTGGGTCGTCGGCACTATATCGTCACCACAGCTATCCCGACAAGGCGAAAACACACACGTCTCGCCCGCACGGAGTGCGGGGAACGATCCTGCCAGCTGGTGTCTCGCGCGGCGAATCCGCCGCCGACATGCTCGGCGGTCCGAGGCGGAGTGTTCTCCTCACGTCTAACGCTGAGATCGTCACGAGTAAGGCAGGCGATCGAGACAGCTAGCGGCTCGCGGCCGCTGGTGGTAGCGTGTGTGCCGGCGGCGGTACGAGCAGATCGGCCTTGTCCCAGATGAAATCGTCCTTGCTGTAGACGGCGAGCTCGTAGTCCTTGCCCATGAAGATGGCCGATACCGGACACGCCTCTTCACACATGCCGCAGAAGATGCAGCGCATCTTGTGTATCTGATAGACCGACGCGTAGCGGGGTCCGGCGAGCACGGTGCCATCGTTCTCGGCAGCCTCCAGGTAGATGGCGTCGGCCGGGCATGCCACGGAACAGAGACCGCAGGCGACACACTTCTCCAGCCCGTTCTCGTCCCGCATGAGCACCTGCTTGCCTCGAAACTTCGGGAAGACCGGAACCTTCTCGTACGGATAGTTCACGGTCACGGGCTTCTTGAACATGTGCCGCAACGTCGTCAGAAACCCGGTTATCAGCGGACCAACCATGCCGCGATCATACTCCAGGCACGGGAAGGCAGTCAGGTGTCGGTGTCCCGTGCCCCTGGGGAGGTGGGCTCGCCTTAGACGGTTTGAAGGGCCCGATTTCCGTACGGCGAGACGTCGCGGAGCCGTCGCCGACATGCTCGCACGTCCAAGGTGGAGCCTCGCTGGCATCGGGAGTCTGTAGAATACGCTCGTGCTCCAGGAACCCCGTTTCTTGACGCCGGACCAGTTCCTGCTCACGATCTTTGTCAAGCTCGCGGTGATCGCCGTGCTCGCGACGATGCTCGCGCGCTACCGCCGCTTTCGCCATATTCTCATCTTCGAGCGGCGTGGCTGGATTGACCGCCTCGTCTTCACGCTCTCGATTGGCGTCCCGTTGATGGGCGGTGTCGCCCTGCGCGTCCTGCTCAGCTATCATGCGGCCGACTTGACGCTGGAGGGAGCGTTTCTTGCCGGTTTGATTGCCGGACCATACACTGGCGCGTTGGTTGGAGCCATGGTGGCGACGCCGGCACTCCTCGCCGGCGAGCTCATCGCCTTGCCATTTGCCGTCGGCTGCGGCTTCGCCGGCGGCGGCTTGCGTGAAGCGTGCCCCAAGGAGGCGATCTGGCAGTTCACGCCGTTCGTGTTCGCCGATCTCCACAAGCACGTCTGGCACATGATTCGGACCTTCGAGCCGAGCTGGCCGCTCGTGTTGCTCATGGCCCCCGTGGCGCTCGAAGTCCTTCGCCAGGGCCTTGGCACGCGCTTTGGCTCCGAGCGGCTGTTCTTCCTCGGCGCACCGTCGCCCTGGATGACGGCGCTCGTGATACTCGCCACGGTGCTCGCGGTGGCAGCGCCAATCAAGATCTGGAATAGCGCCCGCATCGAGCATCGCCTCGCCGAACAGGAGACATTGCTGCTCGCTGCCAAGATCGAGGCGCTCAAGAGCCAGATCAACCCGCACTTCCTGTTCAACACGCTCGCGTCCATCTCGTCGCTCATCCGCACGCAACCGGAGACGGCACGGACGCTGATTGTGAAGCTCTCAGGCCTGCTCCGTCGGCTGCTCCGCAGCCATCAGCATTTCGTGACGCTGCGAGAAGAGCTCGAATCGATTGACGAGTACCTGGACATCGAGGTCGTGCGCTTCGGGCCCAATCTGATCGTGCGCAAGGACATCGGTCCCGACACGCTCGACATCATCGTGCCCAGCATGATCCTGCAGCCGTTGGTGGAGAACTCGATCAAGCATGGTCTTTCACGCAAGATGGGGCCAGGCTCCATCACGATCCGCAGCCATCGCGAACACGGCCGGACGGTGATTGAGGTTGAGGACGATGGCATGGGTTTCGTGCTGGACAGGCTCGACCAGCCCATGTCCACGGGGATCGGCCTGGCCAACGTGCGAGAGCGGCTGCACGTCATCTATGGTGCGACGTATCAGTTGACACTGACCAGCGAGCCCGGCAAAGGTACACGCGCGCGGATCGAGGTCCCGGAACTGACTGCCACCGAGCAGAGTACCGCATGAACCCCCGCGCGTGCCGAGCGACGTGGGCACCCTATGCGACCGACGGGAATGGGCGTCGGCAAGCGTCCCGTCGAGACGGGGACACCGCGCCACCCATGCGGCACTGGACACCTGAATGAGCAACAGCCTTCGCGTCATCGTCGTGGACGACGAACAATTGGCGCGCGACGAACTCTGCTATCAGCTCGCGCAGCAGGATGAGCTCGAGATCGTGGCCCAGGCCGGCAACGGCCTCGAGGCCCTCGACGCCGTGGACCGATACCAGCCCGACGTGGTCTTCCTGGACATCCAGATGCCTGGCCTGGGTGGCTTCGAGGTGGCTCGACGCCTGCTCGAACGGGGTGAGGACGGCCCCGCGCTGGTCTTTGTCACCGCCTTCGACCAGCACGCCATCGAAGCCTTCGAGGTGAATGCGGTTGACTACCTCCTGAAGCCGGTCGACACGGGGCGGTTGGAACAAGCTCTGCACAGGGCGCGACGACGCCTGATCACCGAACGGTCCAGCTCTGGGACATCGGCACCGCTGAACGACCAGCTCGAGCGGATTGTCAAACTGATGGCCACCCGGCAGGTTCGTCGGGAGCAGGTGGCGGTTCGGGTGGGTGAACGACTCATGCTGGTACAGGCCGACGACATCATCTTCGCGTCGGTGGTCGACGAGTCGATTAACATAGTGACTGTGCAGGTGACCGGGACGTCCAACTGTCGAACGCTGGACGACCTGCAGGGCCGGCTGGATCCCGATGTCTTCTGGCGGGTGCACCGGTCTCACCTGGTCAACATCAACAAAATCAAGGAGATAGTGCCTTGGTTCAGCAGGAACTACATCCTTCGGATGAAGGACCCCAGGGTCACGGAGATTCCGGTGAGCCGCTCGCAGACGAAGCGGCTCCGGGAGTATCTGAAGCTCTAATCGCGTCTGCGCCGGGCCAGGGCGAATCCCCGAGAGCAGGCGTGAGGCTGGAGCCGTCCCCTCATCCCGGAGTCCTGGAACCCATCGTCGAGCTGTCAGGTGGCACGACGGCCCCTGGACCAGTAGGAAGCGAGCCCTCCGAAGAGCTGCGCCTCGAGGTGGAAGACCGCGGTACACCAACCCTGGTCCGTTTGCAGATTTGGAAAGAGGAGATCATCGCCTGGTTCAAGACGCTGGCCTCGGCGGCAGTCTACGCAACGCTCATCGTGACCTTCGGATTCCAGGTGGCGCGCGTGGAAGGCCAGAGCATGGCACCGACGCTGTCGGATCAGGACCGCCTGATCGTCAACAAGCTCGCCTATCGAATCGGCGATCCCCGCCGGGGCGACATCGTGATGCTCTACTATCCCAGCGACCCCGACAAGTCGTTCGTCAAGCGCGTCATCGCGGAAGAGGGCGACCAGATTCGTATCGTGGATGGGCGTGTCTACGTCAATGACGTCCCGATGGCGGACGACTTCGTCCCGCCCGAGTACCGCAGCCACGACGATCATGGCCCGATGGTGATTCAGGAAGGCTACTACTTCGTGATGGGGGATCATCGCAACAACAGTTCCGACAGCCGGCACTGGGGGCAGGTCCCGAAGCGATACATCATTGGAAAGGTGCAGCTGCGCTGGTGGCCGATACCCAACGCGCGGGTCTTCTGACCAGCCACGGGGCTCCGCCCCTTGACATCCCCCGCGCCCGGCGGCTGGTGGCCAGGGCGCGCGACGCCAGGCGCGGCAGCCCGAGGGAAGATTGGCACTGGCGGTAGCCTCCCACGTCACACGCTGCGTCCCGCACCTTCTGCCTCGTGCATTCCGAACGCTATACCGAGATCGTTCGCGTCCTGTATCGCGTCCTCGCGGTCCATCTCAGCGTCGCGCTCGTCAAGATCGTCCTTGGATATTCGACGGGCGCCGTGTCGATCCTGTCCGACGGATTCCATTCCTTGACCGACGCGGCGTCCACCGGCGTGGCACTCGTCGCCGTCTCGGTGGCGCGACGTCCCCCCGACGCGAACCATCCCTACGGTCATCGCAAGTACGAGACGATGGCCTCGATCGGCATCGTCGTGTTCCTGGTTGCGGTACTCCTGCAAGTGCTGACAGCTGCGGCCGATCGGCTGATTCGCGGGGGCGCGCCTCGCGTGTTCCCGGAAGGCATCGGCGTGATGGCGCTGACCCTGATCGTGAACGTGATCGTGGCGTCCTACGAGCGGCGCGAGGGACGCCGCCTCGGAAGCGAAGTGCTGAACGCGGACGCCATGCACACGCGCAGCGACATCCTCACCACCGGAGCGGTGCTGGCGGCCCTGGTCGGCGTGTGGCTGGGGTATCCGATCCTCGACCCCATGGCCGCTCTCCTCGTGGCCGGCTTCATTGGGCATGCCTGCTGGGAGATTGCCCATGACGCCTCGCGGGTCCTATCGGACGAAATTGTCATAGCCGAGCAGGACGTGCGGAAGGTGGTGCAGTCGTTGCCGGACGTCGTCGGATGCGAGAAGATTCGCACCCGTGGCTCGGCCGATCACGTCTTCCTGGATCTCCATCTCTGGCTCGACGGTGCCATGACACTCGAGGCGGCCCACGCCACGTCTCACACCGTCAAAGACCGGCTCATGGCGAAGTTTCCACAACTGGCCGACGTTGTGATTCACATCGAGCCGCCGCCGTCCGGAGACCGGCGGACGGTTTCCTAAGGAAGCCCAGCCGGCTGCTGCGCCGGCATCCGACTTGCTGATGTGTACGGCATGAGTCTTCACCCTGGCGATCCGCAGTCCGTTGGCAGCCTGATCCGTGGCATCCTGCTGGACCTTCGCGCCCTCATTCGCGAGGAGATCGCGCTTGCCCGCGTCGAGATCCATGAGCAGGCCGGACGAGCCCGGGCGGCGGCGCTGAGCTTCGGTGTGGCGGCGGCCGCCCTGGCCTTCGGCGGTACGTTCCTGCTCGTCGCCGTGGCCGTCGCGATAGCCGACTTCCTCGCCTGGCCGGTCTGGGCTGGATTCCTGGTGGTCGCCGTCCTGTTGAGTATCGTGGGGCTCGTCACGCTCTCATCGGGCCGCAGGCAGTTGCGCAAGGTCAATCCCGTGCCCGAGGAAACGGTATCCACTCTGAAGGAGAACTCCGAATGGATCGCAAAGCGGCTGTCATCCGAGCGGAGATGAGCCAGACTCGAGCGGCGCTGGACCGCAAGCTGACCCTCCTCGAGGCGCGCGCGCGACAGTTCAACCCCCGGGAGTACGCCCGTCGCTACGTGCCGGATTACCTGCTGGACCGGGCGATCGGCAGCGTCTTGACGATCATCGGTCTCAGACTGGCCACGCGGCAACTGACACGATATCGAGCCTCACGGAACCGACGCGCGCGGATGCAGGCAGCGCTCGTCGCGCACGAGCTGTGGTGAGCAGCGGGCGCACGGGACGCGGTCGCGGACCAATGGACGCCTGATGCGCGGCAGGAGACACTGGCAACCAGCCGCGCGGGTCGGCGGGGAGATCGCCCTCGACTACACGCCGGCCGCAGCCTCGCCCCACACCTCGCGGCTCGTCCTCAGCACCAGTTCCAGCTTGGCCCATTGATCCGCTTCGGAGATGGCATTGCCATGGACCGTGCTGGCAAATCCGCACTGCGGGCTGAGGCACACGTTGTCGAGCGCCAGGTGCCGTGACGCCTCGTTGATTCGACGGGTCAGGGCGGCGACGGACTCGAGCGCCGGGATCTTGCTGCTCACCAGGCCCAGTACCACGGTCTTCTGGGGCGGGACGAACCGCAGCGGCGCGAAGTCGCCCGAGCGCTCGTCGTCGTACTCGAGAAAGTAGGCGTCGACGTTCAGCTCGGCGAACAGGGCCTCGGCCACGGGCTCGTACCCTCCTTCAGCCACCCAGGCGCTCTGCATGTTCCCGCGGCAGAGATGAATGGCGACAGTCAGGTCCTTCGGCCGGGAGTCGACGACGGAGTTGATGAGAGACGCATAGGCGTGGGGCAACTCGTTCGGATCCTCGCCTCGCTCCTGCGCCTGCGCGCGCAGGGCCGGATCGCACAGGTACGCAAGGTTCGTGTCGTCCAGCTGGAGATAGCGGCACCCCGCCGTGTAGAGCGCCTCGATCTCGTCCCGATAGCACTGGGCCAGGTCTGCGAAGAACTCGTCCATGTCCGGATAGGCCTGGATATCGATGCTCTTCCTGCCCCCCCGGAAGTGCACCATCGTCGGCGACGGGATGGCAACCTTTGGCGTCTGCGTGACCACCGAGCGCAGGAACTCGAAGTCCGCGCGCTGGATGTCCTCCACGCGCCGCAGCTTACCAGTGACCGCTACGCGCGGCGGCGCGAAGTCGATCTCACCCTCGCGGGTGTGGAACTTCGTTGCGATGCCACCCGTGATGGCCACGCCCTGCAGGCGCTGCAGAAAGTCGGTGTGGAAGAACGTGCGCCTGAACTCACCGTCGGTAATGCTTCGAAGCCCAATCGCCTCCTGCTTCTCGACGGCATCACGTATCGCGTCGTCCTCGACCGCGCGCAGCTGCTCCCTGGTGATCTCGTTCTTCTGGAACCGGTCACGGGCCTGCAGCAGTGCCTGCGGCCGAAGCAGACTGCCGACCTGGTCGGCGCGGAAGGGCGGATTCAGGCGTGGCACTCGATACCTCCAATGTCACTGCTCATGGGTCAATGGCTCAATTCGCCCGGGACGGTCTGCACGTCAGCGTACGCCCCTCGAGCGGCGCTGTCCAGCCTTGGCATGTGACGGCTGACCAACCAAGGGGCTCCTCCTTTGATATCCAGATGAGGCACAGCCCGTTGGCTGGTTGCCAGTATTTCCTTGGCGCGCCTCGCGCCAAGGACCGCTAAGCGGCCTTGCCTGACACGCGCCACAACGAGTACAGCATTCTCGTTCTGGGCCGCATAGCGGTCCAACCCGTGAGGCGTGGGCGTCGGCGATTGGGACCCGGAGTATACACCGGGGCCGTCGCGCGAAAGGACTGCCATCGCGGCAGCCGCGCCCACCGTTACCGGCACGGAGTGCCCGCCAGCCAGTGCCGGGCCTCTCAGAGGCGGGCCTCTGGCGCGGGCGGCACTGCGTGATACACGAACGATGCCCCCAACGCGCACAGGGCGATGACAACGGCCAATGGCACGGCCGTCCCGTTGCCGAAGACGCCCACCAACGTTCCGGCAGTGGCACCCAACACGAACTGCAGCGTGCCCAGAAGGGCCGATGCGCTACCCGCCACGGCGCCATGAGGAGCCATGGCCAGCGCCGTCGTGTTCGGCATCACGAACCCATGCATCGCGATGAAACAGAACAGCGGAACGAGGATCCCGCCGAATCCGCCGAATCCGGTGCTCGCGTTGACGACCAGCAACACACCCGCAGCCATCGAGACGCGGAGCACCACACGCACGATTCGCCTGGGGTGGACTCGCGTGGCCAGCCAGCGGTTGACCTGCGACGCACCGATGATACCTATTGCGTTGATGCCGAAGTACAGGCCGTAGCGTTCGGGGGGGACGTCGAACAATTCGATGAACACGAACGGCGACGCGGCAATGTATGTCAGGAGTCCCGCGAACACGAGCCCTCCAGTGATCACGTAGCCCATGTAGGCGCGGTCGACGAGCAGTCCGGCGTAGACCATCAGAATCGACCGAATCGACTGTCGGCGCCGGCGGGCGGCGGGAAGGCTTTCGTGGAGGAAGACGGTCGCGAGCAGCAGGACGCACACCCCATACGTCGCCAGCAGCCAGAACACCGAGCGCCACCCGAAATGAATCAGCAACTGGCCGCCCACGAGCGGAGCCAGAATCGGGGCCAGCCCCATCACCAGCATCAGCACCGACAACATGCGCACGGATCCCCGCTCGTCGAAGTAGTCTCGAACCACGGCACGCGGAACCACGAGAGGGGCACAACCGCCGAGGGCTTGCACGAAGCGGAATGCAATGAGCGTCTCCACCGTCCACGCCATCGCGCAGCCGACCGAGGCGACCACGAACAACGACAGACCGGCGAACAGCGCAGGCCTGCGACCCCACCGGTCGGAGACCGGGCCGTAGAACGCCTGACCCATCGCGATGCCGGTGAAGTAGAGGGCGAGACTCAACTGAACGGACGCCGCCGGTGCTCCCAGCTCCGCGGCAATCGCGGGCAGGGCCGGCAGGTACATGTCAATGGCCAACGGCCCCATCGCCGTCAGCCCACCGAGGATCAAGGCAAGGCGATAGTACGCGGCCCCATGGGGTGGGCCTGCCGTGTCTGTCCGCTGGGCACCGTCGGCCGATGGCGGCGGTTCGTGGGCGGGCGTCGTCCGTTGGACGAACGCCCGTGATGCAGGATCGCGTCGAGTGCTCACGCAGACCGTCGTGGTCGCCTGTAAACGCCGCTCCTGCCGCCCCGCTTCTCGACCAAACAGATACCACCAATCACCATGGTCTTGTCGACGGCCTTTACCATGTCGTAGAGGGTCAGCGCAGCCACGGACACGGCCGTGAGCGCTTCCATCTCGACACCTGTCTGTGCGGTCGTCCGGACGCGGGCTTCGATTCGGTAACCGCGGCGCGTGGGTGTCAGTTCCACTCCGACGTGCGTCAGCGGCAGCGGATGACACAAGGGTATCAAGGCGGAGGTCTGCTTGGCCGCCATGATTCCCGCGAGTCGTGCCGCCTGCAGCGGGTCCCCTTTGGTCACGTCCCCGCGGCGGACCAGTCCAAGGGCCAGTGGGCTCATCGTGACCTCGCCGCGCGCCACCGCTTCGCGCGGAGTCGCCGGCTTTTGGCTCACGTCGACCATTCGGGCCCTGCCCTTGGCGTCCACATGCGACAGCCGCGGCTCCGTCTCGCGATTACGCGCCACCGTCATCCCCCTGAGCAAGATAGAAGGAGAGGCTTTCGAGCGATACGGTGAGATCCACACTCTTCAATTTCACATCGGGAGGCACCGTCAGGGCACCGGGAGAGAAGTTCAGAATCGCCTTGATCCCCGCGGCGACCACCTGGTCCACCACGGGCTGGGCGTGCGGGGCGGGAACGGCAATCACGGCGATGTCGACCCGCTCGCGCCGCGCCAGGCGCTTGAGCTCCCGAATGTCGAGGATCGGGACCCCACCACGTGACTCGTGTCCAATCTTCTCGTTCGCAGCATCGAACAGCGCCGCAATCTCGAACCCTTCCTGACGGAATCCCGGGTAATCCGCGAGAGCGAGTCCGAGATTACCGGCCCCGATGATGGCCACGCGCAACCGCCGGTCGAGCCCGAGGATCTGGCGCAGGTGGCGGCGGAGATCCTTGACGTAATAACCGACACCGCGAACGCCGAACTCGCCGAAATACGCCAAATCCTTACGAATTTGCGCGGCATTGAGGTGAAACTGATCGGCCAGGGCCTGTGAGGAGATCGTCCGGACTCCAGCCGCATCGAGCTCGTTGAGGCACCGGAGATAGATCGAAAGTCGGTTGGTGGTGAGCTCGGAGATCTGCTCTGGCGCCTGGCGCCGCTTGTTCGACCGATTCACAAGCTCAATGCTACCACCTCGGCTGCAACCGGGTGACCGGCCGGCGCCCATAGTATCTGATGAGACCCCGTGTCAGTGACCGCCTCGCAAGGAGTCGTCACGCGCTCGACAGTCAGTTGCAAGCGTCGTTAGAATCAGCACATGCACCGCATGGCCTCGGCGGTTGTCGGCCTCATGCTCCTGCTGGGTTACGCGCCGGCCGACGCGCAATCCACCGCACGGCGCCTCACGACCATCGACGCGCTCCGTCAGTACCCCGGCTACTACCACCTGCAAAACGTGCTGCTTCGAGGCGAGCTCGCCGAAGCGGGCCTGCGCATGACGCTCCGCACGGATGAGAGCGAGATCCAGCTGCTGCTCGGCGACGGTGTCAGGGGGGCGAGCGGTGCGATCGAGGTTCGCGGCCAGCTGATTGACGTGGGCCGCCTGCAACAGAACGATCCCCGGCTCAGCGCCTACCTCGAGGGGCGCGAGCGCGAGGAGTGGCCCCGCCCCGGAGAGGAGCTGTTCGTTCGCGTCGACAGCATCCTGGAGGCTCCCACCGCCACCGTGGCCTCCGTACGTGTCCTTGCACTCGAACCATGGCGGTTCCAGGGTGAGACGGTGACGATCGTCGGCAACTTCCGCGGCCGCAACCTGTTCGGCGATCTACCGGACGCTCCGCGCCGAAGCCGCTATGATTTCGTGCTGCGAGGAGCCGAGGGGGCCGTGTGGATCACCGGGTTGCGACCGCGCGGCCGGGGTTTCGACCTCGATGTGGATCGGCGGCTGGATACGAACCGCTGGGTCGAGGTGACGGGTACTGTTGGACGCGAGCGTGGACTCGTGACGATCGAGGCAACGGGGATTGCGCTCGCGAGCGAGCCCGAACGGCCAGAGATCGCCGACGAGGATGCCCCTTCTCCTCCCCTCCTTCCGCTCGAGGTGGTGTTCAGCTCCCCGACGCAGGAGGACATCGGCGTCGCGGCCAGCAGCACCGTGCGCGTCCAGTTCTCGCGTGGCCTCAACGAGGCTTCACTGGCGGGCAACATTCGAATCGGTTATCTCGGTGTCACGACGGAACGCCCGCTGGCGTTCACGGTCAGATACGACGGCGCCACGCGATCAATCGAAATCCGATTCGCCGATCCGCTCGATCGCTTCAGAACGCTCAGAGTCGAGCTGCTCGAAGGCATTACCGCCTTCGATGGGGGCCCGTTGAAACCGTGGACGCTGACGTTCTCCGTTGGTGAGTAACGGGCCACAGGGTCGCGCCCGGCGGCTTCAAACGGATTCACCGGCACTGCGGCCGGAAGCCGCGGCCCACACGGATCCCTGCTCGCGAAGCCGCTCGACTTCCGCACGAACACGCTCGATGAGCGCATCGCGTCCCTCCAGCGTCAATCCAGCCGTCGGAATCGGTTCCCCGATCCGGACACTCACGCGCACCGGCTTCACGAGCCCGCTTCCCTTGCCCATCGCATCCCGGCCGCCGCTGACTGCAACGGGCACAATCGGCACCTGGGCCTGGATGGCCATGATGAACCCTCCCTTCTTGAACGGCAGGAGCTCGCCCGTACGACTGCGCGTGCCCTCCGGAAAGATGAGAAAGGAGTTGCCGGCACGCAATGAATCGGCGCCACGCGCGATCGATGCGATCGCCTTCTCGCGATCCTTGCGCTCGACCGGCACGAAGCCGCCGATATCGAACAGCGTACCCATCAGGGGGAAGCGGTGCAGCTCGGCTTTGTACAGGATGTGCAACCGGGGGTGCAGCGCCCGAAACAGTACCGGGGGATCGACGTTGCTCTCGTGATTCGAGCAGAACACGACGGCCGTCTGTGGCACGTGCTCCCGGCCGAACACCCGGTATCGAATCCCGGCGAGCGTCAGTGCCAGCGCCACACCTCCATGCCCGAGGGCGTACAAGCCGCCCTTCCAGTGAAACAGCACGCCAATCAGCAGGCCGAGGGGCCCGGCCAGAGCGATGTAGCACACGATGACGATGTAAGTGACCACCGAGCGGACGGCCGCGATCGCGGTCGTCACGGATGAGACAGATTCGGTGAACCTACGGGGCGTGCCTGTCATCGCAACGACAACGATAGCGCGAGTCGGATACCCGCGGACCGGATGACCCGGCGTGCACCGGTGGACGGAGTCACTGCGGATCTCGGCGATCCACGGCGGCGGGAATCGGACGCGCGAGGCCGCAAGGGGCACGGTTGACCACCGACGGTCGTATCCGGGCATGTGACGGGCAAAAAAAACGCCCAGGCACGGGCGCCTGGGCGATCAGAAGGCTGAAAGGGCGAAGGAGGCAACCGTCAGGATGCGCGCACCGCCCGACGCTGGGGCGCGACAATCACTTCAGCAGTCTTGATGGTCTTGATCACCTTGGCGCGCGCCGTCGCTCTGGCGACGCTGCGGGCTTTCATCATGAAGCACCTTTCGAGCGCACGGTCGACTTTGGCTTCGATCTCGAGCGCCTTCTCACGCATCACTTCGGACACCTCGGAGACAATCAGCGCCTTCGCCCGGTCGAGCATCCGCTTCTCGCGGAACGACAGGCTCTTCGACCTGCTCAAGAACGTGAGGCTCTTGAGGACGTCCGCCATGTCGTAGATCGAGCCCGTGCGCATCTTGTCCGAGTTGTCCTTGAACCGTCCCTTCCAGTTCTGATGGTTGTCGATCTTGCCGTTGCTGAGAAGCGAGAAGAGCCGTTCGACTTCCCCGTCTGAGATCGCTCGGCGAAGGCCGACGCCATCGACGTTCGACACCGGCACCAGGACGGTTGTATCGTTGGATACGATGCGGAGATGAAAGAAACCTAACGTCTGGCCTAGAATTGTTTTCTCTTCTATCCGTTCGACGATCCCGAGCCCGTGGTTCGGGTAGATGACCTTGTCACCGACCTGGAATGTCACGTTTCCCCCGTTGCAGGTAGGTTGGTGGTAGGACCGGTCTCAAGCCGGGCACAGCACTCCTGAGTATAGTCCACACGCCCCAGTCATATCAACGAGACTCGGGCCGAAAGACTGGGCTTTTTGGCACTTCAACGGCCGTAGCCGCCCATTCGCTGGCGACGCCCGCGAGGGGGGTTCTGGTTGTGCTTCGGGCTAACTGGCGTGATTGCTAGCAGTTGGCTGGAGGCAAGGCCACGCCGCAGGCATCCATGTGCAGTGTCCTCTTTCTTAGACACTGCCAATGCACCGGCCGTGGCTTAGGGGTCGTGTCGGGTGTTCGAGCTAGAATCCCTCCG
>CAZDLW010000040.1:0-26727 GCA_964505975.1 uncultured Bifidobacteriaceae bacterium
AATCACGCGTCTCGCGCGCGCCTACAACACCATCGTGCCCGCGTCCGGGAAGGTCTTGTCCGGCGGCGTCGACAGCAACGCCCTGCAGCGGCCGAAGCGTTTCTTCGGCGCGGCCCGCAACATCGAAGAGGGCGGGTCGCTGACAATCGTGGCGACGGCGCTCGTGGACACGGGGTCGCGGATGGACGAGGTGATCTTCGAGGAGTTCAAGGGCACCGGCAACATGGAGATCCATCTGGATCGCAAACTGGCCGACCGCCGCGTCTTCCCGGCAATCGACATCCAGAAGAGCGGCACCCGGAAGGAGGAACTGCTGCTGCCCAAGGAGGACCTGAACCGCGTGTGGGTGCTCCGCAAGGTGCTGACGCCGCTGTCCCCGGTGGAGGCCATGGAACTGCTGCTGTCGAAGCTCGGGAAGACGAAGGCGAACGCCGAGTTCCTGGCGGCCATGGCGTCGGGGAAGTCCTAACGAGGCTGCGCCTCATAGCATCTCGGTGTGCCTGCGCCCGACGGCCGCGGACATCGAGCGGGTCGTTCGCGGGCCGGTCGTTCGCGGCCGGCCCTCATCGACCGATCACCCGGACACAGAATCATCGTCGCGCGAGCACCCGTGACCGACGTGCGCCGCCCCCACCGCGTCAGCCGCTTCGAGCGCGTGCGCCGCGCCCTTTTGATGATCGCGGCGATCGCCGCCGTATGGTCCGCGGCGATCTCCCTCACGGGCGGCGTGATTCTGCAACTGGGGCCGATCCGACTTTCTTCGCGCGCTCCCTTCAATCCCCTGATCATCGCGCTGCTCGGCGTGACACTGGCAGCGCTGCTCGCCCCGCCCCGACAACGGGAACGCACCCTCGCCGCTGATGGCGCCTGGCTGGCGGGCCTCGTGCCGGGCCGCGTACGCGAACGCTGGGACCGCGTGACCGTGGCAATCGGGCGTGTGCTGCGTGGTCGTCGCGCAGACTCGACCGTCCTCGTGGCGGTCCTGCTGGCGGCGTTCGTCATCGTCCTCGGTCTCGTGAAGGCGCCTCTCGTCGCGAGCGGGTCGGACCCGTACGGATACGTCAGCCACGCCCGGCAGTGGGCCTCGGGCACCCTGCGCATGAATGAGCCGCTGATGATCGAGCTGTCGGACAGCATTCCTGCGCACGCCTTCGCGCCCCTGGGATACCGGGTGGCGCCGGATGGCACCGCGCTCGTGCCCACGTACTCACCTGGCTTCCCGATGGTGATGGCCGTGTTCGAGCGCCTCGGTGGATCCCAGGCCGTCTTCTGGGTCGTGCCGCTCCTTGGAGCTGTCGCCGTACTGGCCACGTACTCCCTTGGTCGGAGCGTGGGAGGCCCTAGCGTGGGCGTGTCTGCGGCGATACTGATGATTGCCAGCCCGGCCTTCCTGTCGCAGCTCACGTCCGCTCCGATGAGCGACATTCCGGCAATGGCCTGGTGCGCGCTCATGCTGGCGCTCTTGCCGGCCGAGTCGCGCCGCGCCGCATTCGGTGCCGGGCTCGCCGCCGGCGCGGCCGTCCTCACACGGCCGAACATTGTTCCGCTGGTGGCAATTCCGTCGATCCTGCTCGTCTGGCGCGCCCTACAACAACGCATGTCGAGCGACACCGTGTCGCGGGTCCTGTTCTTTGCGGTCGGACCCATGATGGCGTGTCTCACGCTCGCGTTGCTGTACGCCTATTGGTACGGATCGGCGCTCGAATCGGGGTACGGGTCGCTCACCTACTACTTCCAATGGGCGTACCTCTGGCCGAATGCGGCGAACTACACGCGCTGGATCGTGGAAACTCAGACGCCGCTCGTCGCCCTGGCCATCGTGGTGCCGCTGCTGGCGACGGCGCGGCGCTGGGTTCAACGGGCGTCGATACTGGACGGCTCGAACGGCCGACGTTCATGCGGACGAGTCGAGTTCGTGAGCGGCCGATCGAGACCTCCTGCCCGCAGTTCGTGCGGGCAGGAGATACTGCCAGCCAGCGAGGCGGAGCCGCTGCCGACATGCTCGCCGGCCCGAGGCGGGGCCTCGCTGTCTCTGTTGTGGGCGTTTGCCGCCGTGCTCGTGGCCTGCTATGCCTTCTACCTGCCCTTCGACGACTGGCGGTATCTGCGGTTTCTGCTGCCCGCACTCCCGGCCGTGCTCGTGCTGACGGCAGTTGGCGTGTTCTCGCTGGCGGCGAGGATGCGCGACGGGCGGACGCTCGTCCCCATCGTGATGGTTGCCGCGACTGCCTTGCATGGTCTCGCGTACATGCGAAACCATCAGGCGTTCGGGCCTGGCACTGAATGGCGGTACGCCATCGTCGGCAACTACATCGCGGAGCAACTGCCCGATCGCGCCGTGCTCCTGGCCATGCAGCACAGCGGAAGCGCCCGGTACTACTCGGGCCGAACCACCATCCGGTACGACTCCCTTGCTCCATCGGACCTCGACGCGACTCTCGAAGCGCTCCGCCAGCACGGCTATCACCCGTACTTCCTGCTCGACGAGTGGGAGGAGCCGGTGTTCCGGGCGCACTACGAATCCGCGGGTCGCCTCGGTGCCCTGGATTGGCCACCCCTTGCGATCACGGAGCACGGCGGCGTCCGGATCTACGATCCGGCTCACGCGTCTGTCGCGGCCAGCGCGCGACCCCCGACGGACCGCGTGCGGTGACGCCCAGGTGGCAACACCACACACAGAGCATGTTGTCAGCGTCGGACCGACCGAGCCGTGGCGCGAGGCCCAGGCGTGTCTGGTATAATGGCGTGTTTCGGACACTGCCGAGGGCCGGCCTTGCCTTGATACGTCACCGAGCCCAGCGGCTTGATTGGCAGTCGCTCTTGAGCCGCTTCGCGCGGCACGACCGCGGTGCGGTCACAGTAACACGCACGAGATTCGCGTTTCGGGCCGCATAGCGGTCCAATCGAGGAGCAGCCGTGAAAGAGGGGATCCACCCGAAGTACCAGGATGTCGAGGCTCGTTGCGCGTGTGGCTACACGTTCAAGACGCGTTCGACCAAGCCCGAGCTTCACCTCGAAATCTGTTCTGCGTGTCATCCCTTCTTCACGGGGCGTCAGAAGCTCGTCGATACCGAGGGACGCGTCGAGCGGTTCAACAAGAAATTCGGCACCCAGACGGCCGAGCAGCGCAAGACCGCAGCCCGGGCTGCAAAGACGGACAAGAACGCCGCGAAGAAGTCCAGAACACCAGCGACGGCCTGATTCAGAACAAGGTTTCGCTCTGTCGAGCGTGGTATTCCGCGCGGGGCGAGGTCGGGTCTCCTGTTTCCCTGGAGATTCCCAACTTACGCTCGAGGCGCGCGAGTCTGTGCCGCATGGCGGCCGCCACGCGCGGCGCCGCCGTGAGCGCGGCCGATTGCTGTGCGAACCTCCGAGCCGCGTGCAAATCTCGCGATCGGTGCTCGTGGTGCACCGCAAGGGCGTGCGCGGCCTCCCGGAGGATGTGCGGCGGACAGCGTACAACGCCAACCGCCCGCTTCCACGCTGCTGCGGCTTCCTCATATCTCCGCTGACGCCTGCAGAGAATCGCGTAGGAGCGCAGCGCTTCGGCGATCGTGGCACCGTCACGTGGACCGACCGGCAACGACGGGAGTGGGTTCGGCGTCCGCACGCCTGACACACGCGCATAACAGGCCAGCGCCTCGGCCGCCAGGCCACAGCGCTCGTACAACCGGCCCAGACCGAGCACTTCGCGCAGCGAGCGCGCGTACGCGGGGCCGCACTCGAGCAACCGGGCTACGCGTGCCGTGAGCAGCGCCAGCGACAGGAGGTCGAGCCGATTGTGCTCGAGCACGACCCGCAGCGGCCGCGAGTCGCCTGTGCGAACGAACTGGAAGTACCTCGACGGAATCTCGAAACCCTCGACATCCGCTGCACGGACGAATCCGCAGATTCCGCGTTCGAGTGTCGTCAATCGGCACCCGGTGGCGACTCCTTGTGCGGGTGCAGACGCCACACCACCCCACAGACGACGGGCGGGATGCAGCATGTCGATGTGGGGAATTCCCGCGAAAGGCGTCGCCATCCGATGGTAGAGGAACCTGGTCTCGATGAGCGGCAGATCGAAGCTCTTTCCGTTGTACGTCACCACCACGCCCGCGCCGGCGGCCAGATCCGCGACGGCTTCGAGCACGCGCCGCTCGGCCGCCGCGTTCGGGAGCAGCAACTGACGGATCCGCAGCCGCCCATCGCGAAACCAGGCGCAACCCACGAGAAACGCATGCGTCCCGGCGCCACCAGTCAGCCCCGTTGTCTCGAGATCCAGGAACAGGAGTCCGCCATCACACGGCTCCCCAGCCAGCATCGAGAGCCTGGGCCAGGTACCTGCCGAAAGCGGCATCGCGTCGGCGACCGGCACATCGCCATGACGATCGTCCGGGTGGTACTCACGATCGACGACGAGAAATCGCTGGCCACGAACCACCTGCCATTCACCGCCGAGCACGGCAGGCGCTTCGGGCGGTGGTGTCCGAGTGTGATCGAACGCGTCGGCAAGGCCCTGGCTGCCGCCTGCAGGGCACGCCCGACCGAGCCCCAGGTGGTCCGTGGACCGGACGGACAACTGATGCCCAGCGTGCACGAGACGCTCGCAGGCATTCGCTTTCGGATCGGCCTCATGAGCCGGCGTGCACCCAGGTGTGGCATCGGGGCGAACGACGCCGCGTACACGATCGGCGAAGGTGCCCATATCAGAACACGCGCTCACGACCAATGGGCGCTGTTCGCCTTCCCGTCTGGCTCGCGTCGCCGCGGTCCGCGTCGCCCGCCATTGCTCCAGGCGGCCGATACGAGCGGGGTGCTCCGACGAGATCGAGAATGCGAAGCGCCACCAGCTTGGCCAAGGGACCGATATCGCCGAGGGGCCCCACGCACGACGGGCACCCGTGATCGCAATCACAGCCGTCGATGAGCTCGTGTGCCCGCTCGATGAGCACCGCGTGCATCCCGTACAGCGGCTGGCTGAAGCCGATGCCACCGGGATAGTTGTCGTAGATGAAGATGCGAGGCTCGTCGGAGACGAGTGCCGCGTCTTCCGTGCGCGTGCCTGCGGTGCTCACTCGCGTCGGCCCAGCATCGCCTGGCACCGCCAGGCCGGTCCCCTGGATCTGTCCGTCGCTGTCGATCGAGATCCCGATGTCCTGCCTGTCGCACATCAGCAGCAACTGAGCCACCTGGCGCATCGCAAACGCCAGGCCCACCACGCCGTCCCTGCGGTCGTCAGGGGCATACGGAAGCACAGCCATCACCCGGCGCGGTAACGTCACCCAGTACGCCGTCGTGTGCATCTGCTGCTCCGGCAGATCCAGCTCGCCCGACCCGACGTTCTCGTTCGTGTAGAACTTGATCTTCTTGAATCCGACGACGCGCGACGACACGTGGACCTCGCCATGCGACCTGATAGCTGTGGTTTCGTCTTCACCTGGTCCGTACCGGGCGTGCTCGCCGTCGCCGGAACCAGCTGCCCCGACGCGAGAGTCGGCAGCGGATTCGTCCGGCTCGTCCATCACGGAGAGGTCGTCGAGCACCGTCACCTTGGTGTAGGTGATCGCGTCCGTGTAGTAGTCGCACTCGATCCTGCGCACGTAGGCCTTGCGGCCCTCGAAGTCGAGCCGTTCGACCTGGTACAAGGCGCCCTCGACCATGTAGATGGCCTTGTCGTGGAGCGTGGCCGGCCCACTGGTGAAACTGGTCTCGCCGATGACCTCCGCGCCATGGGTCACGTCCACCACGACGAAGTTGTCCGACGAGACCGACCGCAGGCTTACCGCATCCGCCGGATACGATTCACTCGTCCACTGCCAGAGCGCCTCTGGCGCTTCTTCGTCCTCTGCGAGCGAACTCGTGGCCGCATCGACCGCGGCCCGGTGGACGAATCCGTTCTCGGAGAGAACGCCGAGCACCTGTTGCACGTCATGACGCCCGAAGGGCTCCACCGTCGTGAACGGCAGTTCGAAGGCGGCACACTTCACATGGTCCACCAGAATGTGCAGATTGTCCGGATCGATCAACGCATGCTCGGGCGAGGCGTCGAAGAAGTACGAGGGATTCCGTACAACGAACTGATCGAGGGGAGCGCTGCTGGCCACGAGCACCGCTGCCGACTTGGCGCTGCGGCGACCGGCACGACCGGCGCGTTGCCACGTTGCCGCAATGGTGCCCGGGTAGCCGGCCATCACACACACGTCCAGCGCTCCAATGTCGATGCCCAGCTCCAGAGCATTGGTGGAGACGACCGCACGGACCCGCCCGTCCCGAAGCCCCTTTTCCACTTCGCGCCGCCGGCCTGGCAGGTAGCCGCCACGATATCCTCGAATCTCTTTGTCGCTTCCCGGCGGTCCCTCGAAGTCCTCTTTCAGGTAGGTCGTGAGGATCTCCGTCGCCAGCCGGCTCTGCGCGAACACGATGACCTGCAGATGGCGTTTCAGGAACTCCGCGGCGATCCGCCGTGTCTCCGCCAGGTAGGACCGGCGGATGCCAAGTTGCTGGTTCGCGACGGGTGGGTTCACAAAGAGGAAGCACTTCCCGCCACGAGGTGCACCGCTTTCGGCGACCAGCTCGAATGGCTGCTCGACCAGCGCCTCGGCCAGCTCTCGCGGGTTCGCGATGGTGGCGGACGAGCAGATGAACGTCGGGGCTGAACCGTAGTGCCGGCAGATCCGTGCCAGCCGACGCAGGACGTTTGCGAGGTGGCTCCCGAATACCCCCCGGTAGGCGTGAAGCTCGTCTACGACCACATAGCGCAGGTTCTCGAAGAGCTTCGCCCAGCGCGGATGATGCGGCAGGATGCCCGAGTGGATCATGTCCGGATTCGTGAGAACGACATGTGCGCGCCCACGAATGGCACGGCGGGCATCCTGCGGGGTGTCCCCGTCATAGGTGAACACACCGATGCCGCTGCCATTCAGCTGCAACAGCTCATGCGACAGATCGTGCAGCTCGGCGAGCTGATCCTGTGCAAGCGCTTTGGTCGGAAAGAGATACAAGGCACGGGCTGCAGGGTCGCCGATGACCGTGCTCAACACCGGCGCGTTGTAACAGAGCGTCTTGCCTGAAGCCGTAGGCGTGGTGACGACGACGTTACGCCCGGCCAGCGCATGCTCGATGGCCGTCGCCTGGTGGGTGTAGAGCTGCTGGATGCCACGCCGTTCGAGCACTTCCCATACTGCCGCATGCACGGCTGGTGGACGGGGCGCGTACTGCGCCTGCCGTGCGGGGACCCATCGGACGGCCGTGACCCAACCGTCCGGCTTGTCCGGACGGTCGTTCACCCCGCCCGTGAACCGATCGACCGCGTGCTGCAGTGCCAGATCGTGGGAAGGGGATCGCGTCGCGGGCAGCATGAGAGAGACGATGATAAGGCGAAGGCCCGTCCGGGTTCAATAGATCGTTATACTGATTCGCCTCGGGACCACGGGCTCTTCGCGAGTTCGGCCGAGACCGGTCATCTCTGTGAGACTCGCCGACCGACGCCCCTTCCAGAGCCGCGCATCGTCACTCTCGGCGCCTTGCTCCGTCGTGCTCCGGCGCTTGGCCTACTCGCTCCTGCTGGCAAGTGCCTGCACGGGGATGCTGGCGCTTCGGGTCCATGCCGGATTCGAGCGACCCCGCCTGCTCGTGGTGACATCCCCGCAACTGGCCAGCGATCCGTCCATCGACGTGCTGCTGCCGAGCCTGGAAGCGCTGTCAGGAGCACCGGCCGCCCTCATCATCAGGGTCCGCGGCGCCGCCGAGCCACTGAGCCTCAGCGTGACACTTGGAGACCGGACCCTGGCCCAGGCTCCGGTACCACCTGCGGAACGAACGCGCGTTGACGCCTCCTTCACGCCCATGGGCCCCGTCGAGCACCGGGTGACCATCACCGGGGACCGTCCGGGCTGGCAACTCGAGTCTCTGGAGGTGTCCAACGCCCATGGCTTCTCGCGCGGCATTCTGAGTTTCGTCATCGTGCCGGCATCGCGGGTGCACGACGGCGTCGTGCCTCGATGGCTGCTCCTGCCGTGGCTGATCGGGCTGCTGGCGCTTCGACCATCGCTCCACTGGCCACGCTACGGCGGGCGGGTGCTCCATCGGGGTTGCGTCGGTATCGTGCTCCTCCTCTTCGCAGCTGTGCTGGCAGCCCCGCTCGTCACGCCGTACAACGTGCTGCTGTCCCTCGGCAGCTTTGGCATATGGGTGGCGATTCTGTACGCGCACGCGGTTGTGTCGTTCGTGCGAGCCCTCGTGCCGGATGCGACACGGCAGTCCCGAGTGGGGCTGCTGGCCCGCCAGCATCTTCCTCACGCCGTTATCGCTCTGCTCGTGTTCTGGAGCATCGGCCAGTTCTATCAACCAGGGCTTGGTTTCACGCGTCTCATCATGTTCGGCAAGCAGTTTCAGCCCCAGGCGCTACGCGTCGTGCGGGACACGCCTCGCGCCGTCGACACCGAGTGGGGCTACGATGGTCAGTTCTACGCGCAGCTTGCGATCGAGCCACTCCTTCGCGGCGACGAGATTCCTGTCGCCATCGACAACCCGAGCTACCGGGGCCGTCGAATCCTGTTCTCGTGGGTCGCGCACATTGCCGGGGCGGGCCGGCCGTGGCTGGTGCTCCAGGTCTATGCCCTGCTCAATGGCGTGTTCTGGGTGCTGCTGGCCTGTCTGCTCATCCGCTGGCTGCCGGCCGGCACATCGCAGCTGACGGCGGCGTGGGCGGGATGCATGTTGGCCGAGGGGCTTCTGAGCTCCGTGCGGCTCGCGCTGCTGGATGGTCCCAGCATGCTGCTGCTGGCGCTGGGCATCGTCGCCGTCGAACGGCATCGACCGTGGATTGCTGCCGGTGTGCTGGGCGCCGCGGGCCTCGGTCGGGAAACGAATCTGCTCGGCGGAGCGATCCTCCTCGACGTCGGGAAGTGGAATCTGCGGGCCGTGGGACGACTTGCCGGCATGGCGCTTCTCGCCGTGACACCCATCGCCCTGTGGATGATCTACCTGTCGAATCTGGGCTTCTCCGAGGGTGCGGGTATCCGTGACTTCATGCCTTCCTTTGCGGGCTCGGGCGCTTTCGCGCCCCCGCTCGCGGGCTATGCAGGCAGGTGGGCGGATATCGTGTCTGGCCTGCGGGTGGAGGGATGGGACTCCGCTGCCCGTCAGGGCCTGTTGACACACGTCGCGGTCACGACGCAGGCACTTGTGCTCTTGTGGCGTCGGCAACCGCAGAATCCATGGTGGCGAATCGGCGTTGCCTATCTTGGCCTGCTGCTGGTGCTGGGCGACGCTGTCTGGGAGGGAGATCTCGCGGCGGCCTCACGGATTGTTCTGCCCATGACGCTCGCGTTCAACATCCTGCTTCCCGGCGGGCGGTGGTTCTGGCCGCTGTGGATCGTGGGCAATGTCAACGTGCTGAACGGTTTTCGCGTCATCGACATGCCGGGGCTCTCGGACCTCCTTTGACAGTCCGCTCCTGCTCTGAGTTCGCCGCAAGATTCGTCCCCAGCGCCAGGCCTCCCCTCGCCTATGAGAACGGCGTTTCGTCATTCGAGTCCGCCGATTTCCTGCCGTACGACGAAGCAGCCGCGACGTGGCACGGCCACGAGCGCGCACGTCTGGAGAGGCTCGGCCAGTCCGCTCCCTGCATCGGTGGGCAGATTGCCGCGATCACCCATGTACACCGGCTCGTGCTGGTCACTGCCAATACAAAGGACTTCACTCGCTTCAAAGGTCTCGAGGTCGTGGATTGGACGCGAACCGCCCGTCGCCGCAAGGGTCGTCAGAGCACCATTCCGTGATTTGATCCGCCCAACGACCGCGGTTCAGCCGCGGCGCTGCAAGCGCTTGTTAGGAGGAGCCTCGTATCTCTCGCAACGGGACGCCTCCGCCGGCGCGAAGGGCCGCTCGGGCCTCTTCAATCCGTCGCAGGAACTCGGGATGATGCTCCAAACGATACTCGAACCAATCCTCGTCTGAGGCGAAGCCGATCAGAACGCCCGCAGGGCGCCCGTGTCGTGTGATCACGATCTCCTCGTCGGCCGCGAGTCGTAGATACTTCGATAGATCATCCTTGACCTCCGCCAGTGCCACTTCCCTCGGCCGGGTCCGTGCCTGGTGTCCCTTCCGCGTCGAGCCACGCTTGGGCGTCGGTTTTCGTGATGATCGCGAGGACTTGGACTTCTGTCTCTGTAACGTCATAGAACACCCTGATGTCACCGACGCGCAGGCGGTACTGCGGCTGGCTCAGGCCGCGAAGGCGCTTGATCCGGCTCTTGCTGAGCTTCCTCGGCTCGTGTGTCAGATGCACGCCAATGGCGTCCTTGACCCCGGCTCGGACTGGCGCCGGTACACGTCTCAGCGCCGCAGCGGCTTCCGGTGCGAGGACGACCTCGAACGTCACTTTGGCTATATTCTAGCCAGATTTATGATTCCGTCCAATCTCGGCTGGTGCTTTGGCGGTCTAGCGGTTTGCCGCTCAGCCGCGAGCGGCGCCTACCGACCTTTCAATGACAGACCGTTCGCCAAGCCGCTCGTCGGCTGCAGCGGCCTGTTGCTCATTCAGCCCTCCCCCTGCCACCTACCGACGGTAGGCTGAGCGCAGCGCAAGTGCGCATCCCGCGCAGGAGGAGGACGATTGAGATTCTACAACCGCAGCATGGCCACTATTGCGGAATCGATCTCCACGTGAAGACCATGTACGTCTGCATCCTCGACACCGCCGGCCAGGTGCCCGTGCACCGCAACGTGAAGTCGACGCCGGAGGCATTCCTCGAGATCGTCGCCCCGTACCAAGAGGATCTCGTCGTGGCGGCCGAGTGCATGTTCACGTGGTACTGGCTCGCGAATCTGTGCGCGGCACAGGACCTCACGTTCGTGCTGGGCCACGCGCTGGCGATGAAGGCGATTCACGGTGGCAAAGCGAAGAATGACACGATCGACTTGCAGAAGATCGCCGCGCTACTCCGCGGCGGCTATTGCCACAGGCGTACGTCTACCCGGCCGCGATGCGTTCGACCCGCGACCTCCTTCGCCGGCGCCTCCACCTGGTGCGGAAGCGCGGACAACTGCTCGCCCACATCCAGAACACGCGGGCCCAATATCAGCTTCCCGAGTTCGGGCGGCGCCTGGCCTCTCCGGCGAATCGCCTCGGTGTCAGCGAGCACGTCTCCGATCCCAGCGTCCGCACGAGCATTGACGTGGCCCTCGCGCCGCCACCATCTCCACGAGTCAGTCGTTCAACGAGCGGTCAAAAAGGCCGCCGCGGCGGCACGAATCCACACACCGGTTTCAGTACACAGGCACATGCCCCTGCCTCGCCAGATGACAGACGAACCTGCCTGGTCCGGGACTGGCCGGATGCGGTCTACCCGACACCCGCCGGCATCAAAACGACCGGCTCTGGCACCCATCCACTACAACGGATGTGCCGCTCATCCAGCTGGCGCGCGGCGACGCCAGGAAGGCCACGACGTTGCCCACCTCTTCCGGGCGGCCGAAGCGTCCGAACGGCAGTTCGCGTTTCACGAAGTCGGCTATCCACTCCGGAGCCTCCTGCTGCCGCCTCCACCAGGATCCTCCTTCGAACAGAATCGACCCCGGAGAAACGCTGTTCACACGAATGTTCGACGGGGCCAGCTGATGAGCCAGCGACTTCGCAAGGCTGATCTCGGCCGCCTTGACGGCGTTGTACGTCATGCGACCACCGGCCTCACGGCCGAAGATCGAGGCGATGATGAGAATGACACCGCCGCCGCGGCGCTGCATGTGCGGCACGGCCAAGCGTGATGCCCTGATGGCGGGCCACAATGTCTGATCCATCGCCTCCAGCCACTCTTCGTCCGACGTATCGAGGAGGCCAGCGCCCCGTGCGACCCCGACGTTGTTGACGAGCACGTCTATCCCCCCGAACTGGCGCACCGTGCGGTCGACGACCTCCTTTACGCCGTCCGAGCGGCTGACATCGGCTCGCACACTCAGCACACGATCCTCTCCGCCGGCCGCCAGGGCCACCGCACGCGCGGCGTCGCGCAGCGTGCTCTCCGTGCGGCCGCACAGCGTGACCAGACAGCCTTCGGCGGCCAGCGCCGTGGCGCTCGCGAGTCCAAGTCCGCGACTCGACCCGGTGACGATGGCGATTCTGTCCGTGAGTCCAAGATCCATGGCATTGAGCATGGCCCAGGTGACGGGTGCTTTTCCACTCGAAGAGGGATCTGTTGCTAGTCCCAGGTGCTCACCAGCTCGACGCCGCCGATCGGATTCGGACCTGCTGGACGCTCACCGCCTGGAGGCGGTGGGCTCAGACCTGGCACGTGGGACTGAAACAATTGCGTCCGTCATCTGACGCACCTCCTTCTCCTCTCTCCTGCCTCCCGCCTCGGTTCACGATAGAATGCTTCCGCGGCCGGTGTGGGAGAGGATGGACCCGGGCGCCACTGAGGGTTCAACTCGATGCGCATCGGCATCCCAGCCGAAATCTATCCTGGTGAAACGCGGGTGGCAGTCACCCCGGAGACGGTGAAGAAGCTCACGGGAAGTGGGCGCCACGCGGTAGTGATACAGACCGGCTCCGGAACCGGCTCCTACATACGCGACTCGGATTTCGAGACCGCCGGTGCGACGCTGGCGTGCAGCGCCGCGGACGTCTATGGGCAATCCGATATCGTCCTGAAGGTGCAGCGGCCGACAGAGAGCGAGTTGCCGCTCTTGAAGGCCGGCACGGTTCTCATCGGTCTGCTCAGCCCGGACCTCGACATCGAGCCACTGGCCCGGACCGGCGTCACGGCCTTTGCGCTCGAGCGCCTGCCGCGTACGACCCGGGCGCAGGCGATGGATGTGCTCTCCTCGCAGGGCAATATCGCCGGTTACAAAGCAGTGCTGGTGGCCGCGTACGAATACGGCCGTTTCTTCCCGATGCTCATGACCGCCGCCGGAACCGTGAAGGCGGCACGGGTGCTCGTACTTGGCGCCGGAGTCGCGGGGTTGCAGGCGATAGCCACGGCAAAGCGCCTGGGCGCCGTGACCGAGGCGTTCGACGTCCGTCCCGCCGTCAAGGAACAGGTGCAGTCGCTTGGGGCGAAATTCGTGGAGGTGCCCCTCTCGGAAGAGGAAAAGCAGGCCGCCGAGACGTCCGCCGGGTATGCCCGGGAGATGAGTGAGGACTACAAGATGCGCCAGGCGGCCCTCATAGCGGAACGGGCGCGCGCCGCTGACATCGTGATCACCACGGCTCTCATTCCTGGCCGGCCGGCGCCGCGGCTGCTCACGGCGGACACGGTGGCAGGCATGAAACCAGGGTCGGTCGTCGTCGATCTCGCCGTCCGTCAGGGCGGCAATTGTGCGCTCAGCGTCGCCGACACGGTCGTGCTGGCCCACGGCGTGAAAATCGTGGCACCATCGAGCCTTCCCTCGACCGTCCCCGCAGACGCGAGCGCTCTGTACGCGCGGAATATGCTCAATTTCGTCAATCTCCTGTTCGACTCGAACGGCCAACTGAAGGTCGATCGATCCGACGACATCATTGACGCCACAATCGTCTGCACGGACGGCACTTCGGTCGGGGACCTCGCGTGACTGGGGCCGTCGATCCGTTCATCATCAACCTCACCGTCTTCGTGCTTGCGATCTTCGTCGGCTACCACGTCGTCTGGAACGTGACACCGGCACTGCACACACCGTTGATGAGCGTCACGAACGCCATCAGCTCGGTGATCATCGTGGGCGCGGTGCTGGCCGCCGGGACCGAGACACTCGACATCGGCGCTGTTCTCGGGGCCATTGCCGTAGCGCTCGTCGCCATCAATACCTTCGGCGGCTTCCTGGTGACCGAGCGCATGCTGGAGATGTTCAAGAAGAAGGAGCCCAAGGAGAAGCGGTGACCGAGGCCCTGTCGGCGAACCAGATTGCGCTCTGGTATCTGGCTGCAAGCGTACTGTTCATTCTGGCCCTCAAAGGGCTCTCACATCCAGAGTCGGCACGCCAGGGCAACCGCTTCGGCATCGCCGGCATGACGATCGCCATCGTGGTGACGCTTGCCATCACGCGTCGCATCGAGGTCATCGTCGGTGCGATAGCGCTTGGCGGCGTCATCGGGACGCTGATTGCGCGCCGCGTGCAGATGACACAGATGCCCGAGCTCGTGGCGGCCATGCATTCGCTGGTCGGCATGGGGGCCGTACTGATTGCCGTCGCCGTCATCAACAACCCGTCAGCGTTCAACGTTCCGGATCCGATTCCGGCGGGCAATCGAATCGAGTTGTTCGTCGGCACGTTCGTGGGCGCCATGACGTTCTCTGGGTCCGTCATCGCCTTTGGCAAGCTGGCAGGGCTGGGACGATACTTCCGGCTCTTCTCCAGCGCGCCCGTCGTGTTCAAGGGACAGCACCTGGCCAATCTGCTGCTCGCCATCACCATGATGGGCTTCGGAGTTGCCTTCTTCCTGGCCTCACCCGCGACGCAGTGGCCCCCGTTCCTGGTCATGACCGCGATTGCGTTCACTCTTGGGGTGCTGATCATCATTCCCATCGGCGGGGCCGACATGCCGGTGGTGATCTCGATGCTGAACAGCTATTCGGGCTGGGCCGCCGCGGGCATCGGTTTCTCCCTGAACAACCCGCTGCTGATCGTGGCGGGGTCGCTCGTCGGCTCGTCTGGCGCGATTCTCTCCTACATCATGTGCCGCGCGATGAACCGATCTTTCATCAGCGTGATTCTGGGCGGCTTCGGCGCCGCCGAAGGCGCGGCAACCGGAGACACCGCGGGGCGCACGGTCCGCTCCGGGTCACCGGAGGACGTGGCCTTTCTCCTCGGGAACGCCGAGAGCGTCATCATCATCCCGGGATACGGCCTGGCCGTGGCACGCGCCCAGCACGCCGTCAAGGAGATGGCGGAGAAGCTGCAGGCCAAGGGAGTTCGCGTGCGGTATGCCGTCCACCCGGTCGCAGGGCGCATGCCCGGACACATGAACGTGCTGCTTGCGGAGGCCGAAGTCCCCTACGACCAGGTTCAGGAAATGGAGGACATCAACAACGACTTCAGCACGAGCGACGTGGCGTTCGTTCTGGGTGCCAACGATGTCGTGAACCCACTGGCGAGCGAGCCGGGCAGCCCCATTTACGGCATGCCGATCCTCGAAGCGCACAAGGCCCGCACCGTCCTCGTCAACAAGCGCTCGATGGCGTCCGGCTACGCGGGCATCGACAATCCGCTCTTCTACATGGACAAAACCATGATGGTGTTCGGCGACGCCAAGAAGATGGTGGAGGAGATCGTCAAGGCCCTCGATTGAAGGTACCGTGGTGCGGTCTCCTTCGCGACAGGGGCTTTTCGATCGCCGAGTCGGCGAGTCGGATGCGGACAACTGCACGTCCGGTTCGATGACTTCTCTCGGCTGAATCTTTGAGCATACCAGGCAGATGGATTCTCGGCCTTCTACAGACGCACTGAACGTGGGGATGGTGCTCTTTCCCCGCCTTACCCAGCTCGACCTCACCGCGCCGTATGAGGTCTTCGCACGAATGCCTCATGCTCGCGTGCACCTGTTGGCCGCCAGCACCGCGCCTGTTGTCACCGAGCACGGCCTGAGCATCCGGCCCGACATCACCTTCGAGCATGCGCCGCCGATGGACGTGCTGGTCGTCCCAGGCGGACCCGGCGTCAATTCGCTGATGGAGGACGAGGCACTACTCGGCTTTCTCCAGACCCAGGCGCGTCATGCACGCTACGTGACGTCGGTCTGCACGGGCGCCCTGCTGCTCGGCGCCGCCGGCCTGCTTCGAGGTTACCGTGCCACGACGCACTGGCTGTCTTTCGACCTGCTCGCGTTGTTCGGCGCCTACCCCACGCGCGATCGAGTTGTCGTGGACCGCGATCGCATCACGGGCGCCGGCGTGACCGCGGGAATGGATTTCGGCCTGGTGGTGGCCTCCGAGTTATTCGGAACGGACGTCGCGGAAGAGATCCAACTGACTATCGAATACGATCCCGAGCCTCCCTTTCACAGCGGCTCTGTCGGCAAGGCTCCGCCGGATCTCGTCCAGAGAGTCGTACTGGCCAGAAAGGCCAGTCAGTCGGAGCGTCGGGCCATCGCCGAGCGCGCGGCCGCACGATTGCGTCGGGCAGAGGGCCGAGACGACGAGCGCGGCTGACGTAGCGGCCTCTCTTTGGCAGGCGATGAGAATCGTGAGCGTCAACCCAGAATGCAGGATTCAGCATCAAGAACGTCAGAAATGCGCTAGAACGAGCACATCTGCATTCTTCATTCTTCATTCTTCATTCTGCATTCACTCCCTGAGCTCAGTTGATTACGCGGCTCCCAATGTCTTGGAGGCCTGTTCGAGCGCCACCGGTCCGGTCCTCGGGCGTGGTTTGTCCTTCGCGGACCGGCGATCGACGTCGATGCGCCCGTTGAACGTGGCCCCCTCTCGCACCACGATCGAGGGGGTCGTCAGTGTACCGGTGACGTCGGACGTCGGAGCAAGCTCGACCCGCTCGGTCACGAGGACATTCCCGTCCAGCTTTCCGTGAATCGTCACGCGTGTCCCCTCGACCTCGGCATGGACCATTCCATGCGGTGTGACCAGGAGAGCACCACCCTCGTTCATCCGGATGTTGCCGTTCACGCGGCCGTGAATCGTGACGTCTTCCTTGCTCGCCATCTCGCCTGTGATGGTCAAGGTCGGTCCAATGGTCGTCATAACCGCTCGCGTCAGGGAAGGAATTATGGTTGTGGGAGCGACGCCAGTCGTTTCGGCCCAACGCGGCCGAGACTGTAGGGGCGGGCGGCACAGGCGCTGCGTCGCGAAATTCAGACGCGTCTGGCCGCACAGCGCGTGCACCGCTGGCTGTGCAATCCCGTCGGATTGCCGCAGCGTGCCCGCCCGATGCCTCGGAATCCGGAACGGCTGTCTTGCGGGCCTACATGAGGACGCGGATGATGTCGGATCGCGTGATGATGAACGTCTTGTCCGTCTTGAAGTCACGCACCAGCACGGCGGGGTTCTCCGGCGAAATCATGCGCGACAGCAGCTCCACCGGCGTCGAAATGTCCACGAACTGGAACGCGGGCTGCATGATGGCCTCGACAGGCTTGTTCCTGACATGGGGATCGCGGACGATTTCCGCGTAGAGATGCGCCTCGTTGAGCGATCCGACGATCCGGCCATCCTTCGTCACCGAAATCTGGGAAAAATCGTGATCGCCCATGACCTTGACGGCCTCGTGCACGGGCCGCACCGCTTCGACGGAGTACAGCTCTCCAGAGACACCCATGGCGACGAGATCGCGGGCGATCATGCCGCTGACCTCGAGGAAGCCCCTGGCGCGCATCCATTCGTCGTTGAACATCTTGCCGAGATAGCGCGATCCATGGTCGTGAAAGATCACGACCACGACCTCGTCCCGACGGAAGTGCTCGGCCAGCTGTAGCACACCCGCCATGGCGGCACCAGCGGAGTTGCCGGCAAAGATCCCCTCTTCGCGCGCAAGCCGACGGGTCATCAGTGCGGCATCCTTGTCGGTGACCTTTTCGAAGTGGTCGATGATGGCGAAATCGACGTTTGCCGGCAGAAAGTCCTCGCCGATACCTTCCGTGGCATAGGGATAGATCTCGTTCTTGTCGAAGATCCCCGTCTCCTTGTACTTCTTGAACACGGAGCCGTACGTGTCGATGCCCCACACTCGAATGGCCGGATTCCGTTCCTTGAGGTAACGGCCCACACCACTGACCGTTCCCCCCGTGCCCACGCCAACGACGAGGTGCGTAATCCTGCCGCCGGTCTGCTCCCACACCTCCGGCGCCGTCCGCTCGTAGTGGGCCTCGGTATTCGAGCGGTTGTCGTATTGATTGGCCTTCCACGAATTGGGAATCTCGCGTTCCAGACGCGACGCCACGGAATAGTACGACCTGGGATCCTCAGGGTCGACATCGGTTGGACAGATGATCACTTCGGCGCCGAAGGCCTTGAGGGCATCGATTTTCTCCTTCGACTGCTTGTCCGTCGTCGTGAATACGCAACGATATCCCTTGACGACGGCCGCAATTGCGAGCCCCATCCCCGTATTGCCGGACGTACACTCGATGATCGTCCCTCCCGGCCGGAGCCGGCCGTCCCGCTCGGCGTCCTCGAGCATCTTGACAGCCATCCGGTCCTTGATGGAGTTGCCCGGATTGAACGTCTCGAGCTTCGCGTACACGAAGGCGTCGGTGACACCTCGTGTGATCGCGTTGATCCGGACCATCGGCGTGTTGCCGATGGTCTGAAGAATGTTGTCGACGGGTTTGAAGAAGCCCACGAAGGTGAACGGTACCACGGGCGGCACCGTGCGGACAAAAGCTAGCGAGGCTGCGCCTCGGACCAGCGAGCATGTCGGCGGCGGCTCCGCCTCGCTAGCTGGCAGTATCTCCTGCCCGCACTCCGTGCGGGCGAAACGTCTTGAACGGCCGCCGGAAAACTTGACTCATTTACAAGGATTCCGACCATTCAAGCGGTCTAGCGAGGCGCACGCCGGCGGACCGGCCGGTCAGCGGCCCGACCCGATGGCCTGCGCCGCCCGCTCTGCCTGGTAGAGATGGCGATGCTGATGACGTGGGATGATGGTCAACGCAGCATACACGGTGTACCGCGCCCGCGCGTCGAACGGCGAAGCGAGGGTGACGCGGTGGATGGACAATCCGTCTGATTCGCGCGTCAGGGCAATCTGTTCAGCCTGGAGCCGATGGAACTCTCGAACGAGCTCGTCCGGGGACTCGTCCGTGGACGGCTCGAACGCCGCTGCGGTCCGGGTCCGGAACCAGGGGCGCGGGCTCACCATCGCCCAGATCATCCACCCTATGGGGTCTCGCCAATACCGCCGTACCGTCCCGCCCAGTTCGCGCGCTTCAGCGACGCCCTGGCGAAGCAGCGGAACGAACGCCCTCGATGTTGCATTCAGGTGCGCGATGCAGTCCAACGCAGACCACCGCCCCGGTTCAGGACGCCGGCGCCAGGCATCGGTGTCGAGGTCGCGCTGGAGCACACGGAGGCGCCGCTCGGCAGACTCGAGCTCCTCGACAATTGCCGCGAGCTGCGCATGCATGGCGACACTATACAGTGCCCGGATTATGGTTCGTGCACGCCTCGTGCGACTGACACGGTGTCTCGGTCGGTCCCTCATGCAACCGCACTTGCGCGCGAAGGATTTGCGCCATTGAAGGCGGGAATGGTGCTGCTCGACGACCCGTCCGATTGTGCCGTCGAAAAGCGCGACGGTCCGTGACATGCGAAGGGCCGCCTGAAGGCGGCCCCCACGTACGTCGCTCGTTTACGGTCGCTCGTTCGTGATCGTGCCGATGCGCCCCTGCGTCCCGCTTCCGACGACGTTCGCGCTAGCGTACGGGCTGGGGCTCCACCGGAGTCGCGCGGTCCAGATCGTCCCGTCGCTCGAGATCATCGCTGCGTGGGTCGACATCCCCTCGACGATCGGCATCGTCCCGTGGCTCCAAGAAACCGGTCGTGGGCGCAGTCTGCACGACCTGCAGCTCGTCCACCACGCTGCGGACGCCGTCCGTCTCCCGTGCAATCATGAGCGCCTGCTCCCTCTCTGCATGGCTGTCAACCTGGCCGCGCAGCGTCACCACGCCGTCCTCCGTCGTAACATCCACGTTGGCAGCCCGCACCATATCGTCTACAGTCAGCCGGTTCTGGACGCTCGTGGTAATCCCGACGTCGGTCCGGCCGCATGCGACGGTGAACACCAACGCCAACACGCCAATCGACCCCATCAGTCTGCTCATCGCAACTCTCCTCCTGTCCGTCTCGTCAACCTCTCTCCGGCCTGATATGGAGCATCAAGCGTGCCGGATTCGCGAGACACAGCTCGACGGCGTTTGAGCAGAACCGGTTCAGGCTGGACATGAGACTCAACCCAAGTCGTCGCAACTCAACTGAGCTCCGGGACTAGGTCAAAGGCGGGATATGAAAGGGCGCAGCGCTGTGGTCTGGTCAGTGCGTGAAGGCGTACAGCAGGACGTTGATCCCGACGGCGTACCCGACCGGTGAGAACTGATAGAAGAATACGGGGTCTTCGCCCTCCCGTTCCCAGGCGTCCGAGATATCGGTATTGTGCGTCATCAGGACCATGATGTTCCCGTTCCGGTCCGAGATGGCCCTGGCGGTGGGGGTCTGGCTGTCGGCGCCGCGCTCTCGCGTGTCGTACGGGTTGAACCGCCAGTGCTGGATTGACGGGATCTGCGGAAACTCCTTCACCTCGAACTGCATCCTGAACACTGGATGGTCGAGCGGCACATCATGGATTGGATGTTCCGCTGGCGGCAGGACACGGGAGATTTCCGAGACCCACATCTGCCACGCATACGTTCCCCAGAAGTCGTCGACCCAGAGGAACCCGCCCTTCAACAGGTAGGCTCGGAGCGCTGCGACCTCATCGTCGGCAAGGGACATGGTGCCCACGTCTTCCATGTGGAGGTACGGGCACTGAAACAGTGCCGGGTCGTTGATCGGCACGGTCACGAAATCGGGCATCCCGTCAGGCGTGAACTTGACGCGGGTCCTGGTCAGTTCCGACAGCCTGATCGAGAAATTCAGCTCGGCATCGGGGTAGTCGGTGGACCAGCCCTGGCCGCCAGCTTCGCGCCGGACACTACGGTAGATGCCTCGACAGAAGTTGAAACCCTCGCCGAAGGTGTTCTCGGTGGGGAAACGCGGAGGATACCGGCGGAAGCCGCCGAAGCCGAATTGTGCCGCCGCCGTGCTTGTCAGGCACAGGACAAGCGCAGCGGCGAGCACGAGATACAGCTTCGAGGCCCGTGGCAACACTACCTCAATGGCAGGCGCCGAAACTCTAGAGCGGACGCCGCAGCCTTATCGTGGCGACCGTCCCAACGACCGGTAGTACTGCTCGACCAGTCGTCTGAACTCTTCGGGCACGTCGTCGGTTCCGGACAGCACAATCGCACCCGTGCCCGCGTCCATCTGCCGACGCAGCGCGAATTCGAACCGCTTCAGCCCTTCGGCCACGAACGCCTGCAATCGTGCCAGTTCGGCCACGTTTTGATACACGCGCTCGTCCTCGAGCTGCCTCAGCGCCCGGAGGATCTCGTCCAGCTCGCGCGGATCGATATCCCACTCGTCGCCGCGCAGCATGCCTCGAAGCTCCCGGGCCTCATTGTTGAACTGACGCACCTCGCCGCGCAGTTGCCGGATGTCCTCCGGAGTCAGCCGTCCACCTTCCCACCAGCCGCCCCAGGCGCCACCGCCCCATGCTCCGCCGCGATCGGCACCGCCAGCGGCCAGCCCACCGACATCGCCGTCACCGCGCTGGCCTCCGGCCTGCTGTCCTTGTCCCTGTCCCTGTCCCTGTCCCTGTCCGCCCTGCGAGCCCTCGGCATCGGCTGACGCCTCTCCACCTTCGGATCCTTCTGATGGATCGGACGAGTCGGCTTCAGAGCCACGCGCGCCCTGCCCGCGCTCCGAGCCTTCGGACGCCTGTTGCTGCGCGCGCTCGCGCGTGCGCTCCTGCAGCGACTGGGCGGACCGCGCCAGTCGTCCCGCCCGGTCGAGGGCGTCTTCACGCTGATCCACCGGGCGTCCCTGTCCCAGAGCCGCCGAGGCTTCTTCCAGTCTGCGGCGCACTTCGTCGATACCGCTGGCGATGGCGGTCTCGGCGTCGGCGATCAACTGCGGCGACGACCCCCGGCTGACCAGCGACCGCGAGAACCGCACTCGATCCCGCAACTGGTTGTCGCGAATCGCGGATGCCGCTTCCGCCATCTTGCGCGACGCGGCGCGCTCCTCGCGGCTTGCGTCGCGAGCGGCACGATCGAGCTGGTTCTCCAGATCCGCGAGTCGTCCTTCGAGCGCGTCCTTGCGCTCGTTGATCTGTCTGGCCTGCTGAGCCCGCTCGGTGCCTCCCGCCGGAAGCTGCCGCGTCATCTCGGCAATCTCCTGCTGCTGACGCGCAATGTCCTCGGCCTGCCGTCGGGCATCGTCGATGTCGCGTTGCGCGCGCGCGGTGAGATTCCGCTGCAGGCGGCGCTCCGTTTCGCGCAGCTGCTCCAGGGCAGCCTGCGCCTCTGCGTTCGCATTCGCGTCGCCGCCGGCGGCCGCCCGGCGCATCGCGTCGGCTGCCTCCTGCATCTGACGTGCAGACTCGAGCAGATCCGGGCGTTGCTCCTCCCGAGCCAGCCGCTCCAGACGCCGTGCGGCTTCCTCGACCTGTTCGGCCAGCGCCCGCTGCTGGGCGCTACTGCTCCCGCCGCCCGACATACCCTCGAGCGCCCGCCGCCGCTGCCGTTCCGCTTCCTGTTCCTGGCGCCGGGCAAGCTCCTTGAGCTTCTCGAGCAGTTCGTCGATCTCACGGTCGCCCGCCTGCTGTGATGCGCGGTTGGCCGTCTCGTAGCGAGTGGCGATGCGATCCAGCTCCTGCTCGAAGATGTCCGCCAGCTCCTGTTGCATGGCGCCGCCGCCGCCCCCGCCGCCGCCGCCCTGCTGACCGGCACTGACCTGCAACTCATACTCCTCTTCGGCCTTCTGCAGGAGCTGCAGCGCCTTGTGCTCCGGCGGCAATGCGGCTTCAGGGTTGGCCGCACTCAACCGGCTTTCGGCTTCCTTCATCGCCTCCACCGCCTGCGGCAGAAGCTCGGCAATCTTCACGAACGCCGGATCGCGTTCGACCAGCTGGCTGTTCATCCGCGTGAGCAGCCCCTCCACCTGCTCGCGCAGCCGCGATTGCGACAGCGCAACCACCGTGGAGCTCTCGCGCAGCCTTTCGGCCGTCAACGTGCGGCGATCGCGTTGTACGTTGAAGGTGGCGGAAATAATCTGCCGCTGCTGCTCCGACAGCGCCTCGACACCGCCGGCGCCACCACCACCACCGCCGCCACCACCGCCTTGCGATTGGGCCTGGCGGAAGTCGCGCCTGAACGGTCGGATCCGCAGGAAGTAGAGATCGCTCGTCGCGCGCTTCGTGCCACCAATCGCGTCGTTGTCGGCAGCCCTGGCATAGTAAGACACCGAGTCGCCGGCTTCGAGATCCAGCTCCTCCAGGTAGAACGTGTGTCCCGCACTGACCTCAGCGAGGCGCGTGCGCCCCGAAAACATCCGCACCACCGTGTCCGGACCGCCATTCACGGAATACACGAGCTCCAGGTCGCGAATTCCGAAATCGTCTTCGGCCGTCGCTTCGACGAACACCTCCTCGATGGAAGACGCGGACGTGTCGCGGCCGGGACGCGTGAATCGCACAGTCGGAGACCGGTCACCCAGCACATCGATCATGTACTGCGGGGAGCCGGTGACACGCTCGCCGCGCACTGTCTCGAACTCGATGCGGTAGAAGCCGTCGCTCTCGGCCTTGAAACTCGCGATCATCGACCCATCCGCCTCTGGCGTCAACGCGATGGTGTCGCTTTCGTTGAGTGTCAGGCGGCCTCCCGGCGTGGACATCGTCGGGATGATTCGCAGCCGCACTTCGGTTCCCCGGAGCACCGCGATGTCACCGCCGTTCTCGATCGTCTGTGGCTCGAGGCCCGTATACGCGGGGAAGTGATACTCGATATCGATGCGCTGGGCATACGGCAATTCGACAACCGCAAACGTATACGTTGGCGAGCGCACCCCGTTGGCCGTCACGAAGTAATCGACGGGCGTCACGATGTCGAAGAGCATCCCTTCATAGAGCTCGTCTTCGCTCCGCACGAGCGGCAACTCCTCGAAGGCCCCGTCTGGTGCGCGCCGGGCCATCAGCACGATGTCCTCGGACGAGAACCCGAGGAGCCGGGCCGTCACCGTCTGTGTCGTCCCCTTGGGAACGGTCGCGTTGCCGGGCGATACCTCGATGCGGTACGGGGACGCGGCCTCCGCGCTGATCGACACGCTCAGCATCGCGGACATGGCGTGCCGGATGAACGCTGGACCCACCAGGACGGCGGCCAGCGCAGCCAGCGCCACGGCCGCGAGCGCCGTGCCGTAACGGCGGACCGGCGTTCGCTCCACGCGGTGCTGCGCGCCGAGCCGCTCGCAGGTTTCGATCGCCTGCTCCACGAGCCGCTGGACGAGCGCCGTCGATTCCGGCTGCTTGCCGCTGCGACTTGCCTCGACGGCGCTGACGAGCGATGCCTGCAGTGTCGGTTCGTGCTCCTCGAGGTACAACGCCACCTGCTCGTCCGTAACGCGCTTGCGCAGAGGCCGGACGAGGAACCAGCCGACGGCAGACACCAGGGCCACGAGCATCACTACGCGCGACACGATGATTGACGCACCGCTGAACCGCGCCCATTCCATGCCGTAGGCGGCGACCAGGAGCACTGCCGCAACAATCCCTGCGACGATGGCCGTTCCACGCAGCGCCAGTTTCAGACGCCAGCGTGAGCGCACCTCGGCAACGATCGAGAGCAGGTCGATCGGACGGCTTGAACGACGACGCAGGTACTCGAGCATGAGCCCCTCGGTTGTGAAGCCGGCAGCAGCTGACGTCTCCCGGCGAAAGTCGGCGCGAACCCCACCGCGGTGCACGCACCAAGTCAGATCAGAATACGCCTTAACCAGCGTAATTGGAACGTCATACAGTCGAATCGGGATTTTCGACGCCAACGGCCCTGTGCCGGACGCTCCCACGTCTCCCCCTCGACCGATGCCCCCCGGGACCGACCGGGGGCTGGCGAGGCTGCGCCTCGGACGCGCGAGCCTGTCGGCGGCGGCTCCGCCTCGCTAGCTGGCAGTATTTCCTGCCCACACTCCGTGCGGGCGAGAACGCCTTGAACGGCCGCTGGAAAACTCGACTCAATTGCATCGATTCCGGCCGTTCAAGCCGTCTACGACTTCGCCAGCCGATTCGACAACACCGTATCCACCCCGAGGAGCAACACCCCAACGACGAGCAGGTACCACCACAGACGCTGATGCTGTTCCTGTGCCTGGGGTGTCAACGTCACGCCCGCTCCCGGAGTTCCGGTGCCAGACGACGCACTGGTCGTGGCTGCCGCAATCTCTTCCGGGTCCATCGGCGTCAGATCCGCTTCGGCGGGATCGACGTTGCTGGCGATCACCGCCACGTCTGTATTCGCGTCGCTGCGGAGCTCGTAGAATCCCTGCTCCGTCAGCTCCATGACTTCGGCACCTTCGTCTTCGAGCGGGAGACGTCGTCCGGATGGCAGCACGACCACGCGCTGGAGCTCCTGCACGCGGGACGCTGCGACCGCCACGCTCGGGTCGAGCACCTGTCCGACGGTCAACCAGGGCTTTGGCTCCGTGTAGGACGCCAGATGCCGGACAGCCTGGTGCACGAAGGGCAGGAACACCGGCTTCGTCGGAAGGTCGCTCCAGGAATTGTCGAGCGTCGAGGCCCAGAGCAGGACACGCCCGGTACCCACGCGCCGTTCTACGACTGCGGGGGCACCGCTGTCGAGCCGAGCCAGCACCGCGGCGCCGGGTGCAGCCGTGAGCGTGCGATACCCATAGATCCGGGTCGTGGAGAAGTCACCGCTGCGCGGGGCCCGGAACGGCTCGAACACCGGATGGCCGTACTCGACCGCGCCCACTCGTGCGGCGGCACCACGCGACCGGTCCACCGAACCACCGAGCGATGCCGGAAGCAGATCCACGTCCTGCGGCCAGGTGCTTCGGGCGCCCGCCGCAACGAGCAACCCTCCGCCCTGCTCGACGAAGCGCGCCAATCGGCGGGCCAGCGCCGGCGTCACTTCTACGTCGTGCAGCAGCACCGTCGCGCTGCGCTGCAGATCGTCGTCCGACACGGCGTTCGCCTGGCGCGTGACGGTGTCGAAGCGGGGAGACTCGCCTATCGAGAGTGCCCGGGTCAGATACAGACCAGACGGCCCACCGCGATCGACCAGCGTCAACCGCAACGGCTCGGCAGGTGAGACCACGAAGTGGAACAGGTTATCGGTGGCCAGGGCGTCGTCGCCGAGCCGGACAGTGCCCCGCATGTTCTTCGCACTCAACGTGAAGGCATCGAAGGTCACGGACGTGACCTCGCCGCCGTCGATCGAGAAGGACCGGCTCCCGATTGGCAGGCCGTTGACCTCGAGGACGATCGAGCCGTTCTGCATCGGTCGCTCGGTTCGATTGACCACCCCCGCCGTCACGGTCATCCGTTCCTGGGTCGAGAACGTCGACCGGGCCAACGATACGGTCGTGACGCTCAGATTGGGCCGGTCGCTGACGCCCTGGATGGGAGCCGGCGTGACCGTCGTCCCCGGCGGCAACTGCGATCCTTCTTCCCCGCGCCAGCCGCTGCGCTGGAAATCGCTGATGAAGACAACCTCCCGCCGCACGAGCTGCGACTCCTCGAGGATGCTGCCTGCCACCTTCAGAGCCGGGGCGTATCGCGTCGATCCGGCGGTCAACTGTGCGGAGCTGACGGCCGCCGACAGCCGGTCCCGCTCGCCGGTCGAGCGAAGCACGATCTCCGCGCCCGAGGAGAACAGCACGATCGACGCCCGGTCGCCCGAACCGATCCCCGCAATCGCCTGTTGCGCGGCGTTCCGGGCACGATCCCAGCGATCGGCAAACCCCATGCTGTAGCTGGTGTCGAGCAGGATCACCACTTCGCGTGCGGCGTCACCGGCCGCGAAGATGGCATCCGACCGTGAGAGGAGCGGCCGTGCGAAGGCGAACACGATCAACGCCAGCGCGGTCAATCGCACCATCAACAGCAGCCAATTGTGGATCTTGCGCCGGCGGACGGACTGATACGGGATCCGCCGCACGAACATGAGCGATGGAAACCGGACGACCTGCTTCTTCTCGC
>CAZDLW010000041.1:0-26712 GCA_964505975.1 uncultured Bifidobacteriaceae bacterium
CTGGGTCCCGCAACCCAGCTCGGTCTTCACGCTCCGGATGCGTTTTGCCCGACTGCTGTCGCGCGAGTCGTAGGTCGCCGTCCCGTCGCAACTCACGTGAGCTCCGGGATTAAGATCCAGAGGACCGGAGTCGGAAGGCCCATGGAGCCCAGGTTATTGCTATCGCTGTGAGGCAGGGAGAGGAAGGGACACATGAGACAGTGGTTCGTCGTTGCTGCGGGCCTCCTGGCCCTGTCGGGTGTCGGGTGCCGGGCCTCTGAGGAGACTTCAGTGCCGGTCGACGACGCCTGGACGACACTCTTCGACGGCTCGAGTCTGGACGGCTGGAACGCAATCGGCAATGCCAACTGGGAACTTGTCGATGGGGTGGTCCAGGCGACGAGTGGCAACGGGTTTCTCGTGAGCGAGGGGTCGTACGGTGATTTCGAGCTGAGGGTGGAGTTCTGGGTGGACGAGCCCGCCAACAGCGGCGTGTTCATCCGCTGCGCGGACGCACAGAACGTCACTGCCACGAATTCGTACGAAGTGAACATCTACGACACCCGTCCCGACCCGACGTATCGGACGGGCGCGATTGTCAACGTCGCGCCGCCCCAGAGCACGATCGACGCCGGCGGCCAATGGAACACGTTCGAGATCACGGCTCGTGGCCCGCGGCTCATCGTCGTGCTCAACGGCGTCCAGACGGTGGACGTCGAAGACGGGCAGTTCACGCAGGGTCCGATTGCGCTTCAGGCTGGTGGCGGCACCGTCAGGTTCCGGACGGTCCAGGTGAGGACGCTGTAGAAGAGGCGACGAAGCGCCGCTGGAGGCCGACTCCCTTCGTGCTGTCGTCCTCCAGTGTGTCCAAGGCCGGTGCGGGCGCCGCGAACAGCAGCTCGATGCGCCGGCGCCACCCGCGCGCCATCCGGACATCGCGATAGAGGGCCAGCCACTCGTGGAAGGCGATTGTCACGGGATTGAAGGTGTTGATGTTCCTGACGAGCCCGTACCGGACCGGCTCGCTTTCGGCCTCGAACGTGCCGAACAGCCGGTCCCACACGATGAAGATGCCCGCGTAGTTGCGATCGAGATACCGCGGATTCGAACCATGGTGCACGCGATGGTGTGATGGCGTGTTGAGAATCCACTCGAGGGGGCCCAGGCTGCGGATGGCTTCGGTATGGATCCAGAACTGGTAGAGCAGGCTGATGCCGTGGGCGGTCAGGATCATCAGCGGATGAAAGCCGATGAGTGGCAGCGGCAGCCAGAACCAGAACCCGGTGATCGGGGCCGTCCACGACTGCCGGAGCGCCACGGACAGGTTGTAGCGCTGACTCGAGTGGTGGTTCACGTGCGCGGCCCACAGACAGCGCACTTCGTGGTGGGCACGATGGTACCAGTAGTAGCAGAAATCGTCACCGACGACGAGCAGCGCCCATGCCCACCACGCGCCCGCCGGAATGTCGAACAGTCTGTAGTGCCAGACCCACCACAGGACGCCCAGGGCCAAAGTCTTGATGGCCGCGGCGACCGCCAGATTCCCGAGGCCCATGGCGATACACGCCGCCGTGTCGCGCCGGTCGTACTGGTGGCGCCCGCGAAGCCGCGCATACCCCAGTTCCAGCAGGATGCAGATGATGAACAGCGGGATGGCGTAGTAAACCACTGGCGACACGCTGTCATTGCGCTACAGCGTGGGCCTTAGTGTCAAGCGCGGCCGCCTTGACCGCTGGTGCCGACAATGACGTGGTGCACTGGATGGTGCACTGGACGGCTCGAGCGGATGCAATCCATGCGAATGAGTAGTAGGTGGCGCAGAGTGCCACCACTCCCGCTACAATGCCACCAACAGGTTCCTTGGCTGTCCGGCGCGTACGCAACCGGTCCGAGCGAAAGGACTGCGGCAGGCACGCTCGTGGAGGCTTTCATCATGTTCGAGAAGAAGACCAGGTTCGTCGTGGCAGGTATGGCGGTATGGCTGTTGGCCCTGGCTACGGCCCCTGCCGGCGCTCAGACGGAACGGCAGACGCCCCCGGCGCGATTGGGCGCACTCGCGTCCGCCAACCTCGCGAAACCGCGGCCGGCCCCCCCGTTCGACCTGACGGGCACATGGCAGCATGATGGCCGCGCGAACACGTGGAGGTTCGTCCCCGAGTCGTTCACGCTCACTCCCGAAGCCCAGGTGCACTACGATCGAGGACAGAAAGCCTTGGACGATGGCGGGATCTACCGCGACGATATCGGGCAATGCTGGCCTGCGGGCATGCCGCTCATCATGACGCGCGTCTGGCCCATCGCGATGATCCAGGTGCCCACTGCGATCTACATGGTCAGCGGATTCATGAACAGCCTCCGGATCATCTACGTCGACGGCCGCGAGCACACGCCGGACGACGAGGTGGTGCGCACGTTCAACGGCGAATCGATTGGCCGTTGGGAGGGTGATTCCCTGATTGTCGAGACGAAGTACTTTCCTGGTCACAATCATTGGATGGACCAGGGTGGTGCGTCGATCCCGGCGAGCGAGGATCTCCACATCATCGAGCGCTTTCGCATGACCGGAGAGGGCCGGCTCGACATCGAGTACACGATGACGGATCCACAGAACTGGGTGGGCGAGTGGAACATGACGAAGACGTTCCGGAAGCTCGAAGACACCGACATCACCGAGGTCGTGTGCCTGCCGGATTTGAACGACCGCCTGCCCGCGACACAGTCGCAGAGCCTCGTGAACTAGGAGACGCGTCATGAAGAGCACAATCGTCGCGTGTATCGGCATCTTCGTTGCTGTCGCGAGCGGAGCGCCGGCCGCCCATCACTCGCCCGTCGTATTCGACCGCACCGTCCAGAAGACGCTGGAGGGGACGGTGGTGGAGTTCAGGTGGATCAATCCTCATTCGTCGATCACGCTCGACGTACCGACCGAAGCAGGCGGCTCCGAGCGCTGGGGCGTGGAGATGGGCAGCCCGAACTCCATGGTCAGGGGCGGCTGGAGGTCGACGACGGTGAAGCCGGGTGACAAGGTGACGGTCGTGGTCAACCCGCTCAAGAGCGGTGAGCCCGGCGGAATCTTCGTGTCCCTCACCCTGGCCGACGGCCGCCGGCTTGGCGGACGCGCCACCGACTAGTCCGGAGTGGCGCCGTCGGCGCGCGCGGGCAGTTGCGTGGAGCTTCGCGCACGCCGATCGTTCTCGCCGTGAATCAGAGTGCGGCGAGATCCCCCCTCGTGTCGCGCTGACCAACTATCCCCGGAGCTCAGTTGAGTTGCGACGGGGCGGGCTCCCGACGACTTCGCGCGGTAAAACGTATCCTCCGCTGGCTGTCGGCGACCCGAGCTGGGTCCCGCAACCCAGCTCGGTCCTCACGCTCCGGATGCGTTTTGCCCGGCTCGTGTCGCGCGAGTCGTAGGTCGCCGCCCCGTCGCAACTCAACTGAGCTCCGGGTCTCAATTCTGACGCCGACAACCGGAGTTCACACTTCCACCCGCTCGGCGTCGCGCGTCCGCGTGCCGATACCCGCAAGCGATTTCTGGTCTTCACCTTACAGCCACATCATTGTCGCCGGAACATGGGCAGGCGCCTTGCGATGCGACTCCGCGTTCCGGTGGCACGGTCGGTTGTCGGCTCCGTCCTAGGCGCGCGAAGCGCGCCAAAGAGACACTGCCAACCAGCCAAGGGCCCTGTTGGGATATCAAGGGCAACACCCCTTGGCTGGTTCCGGAGGCACGAGGGTGATGAATGCAGAATCGATCTCGGCGACGCTGGAGGATGTGGCTCGCCGCCGCAGTGGCCACGCTCGTCGTGCTCGCCATGGTTCCCCCGCTGGCCGCGAGCCGGCAGCGAGCCGTGAGGCATGTGCGAGCGTGGGTTCTGGGAGCACAGCTGCTCGATGACCGGGGAGTTGTCTTCCAGACCAACGACGCCAACTGCGGACATGCCTGCCTGATCAACGCCCTCGCGCTCTTCGGTCGTCAGGTTCCCCGCGAGCTTCTCGCCCGGGCAGCACACGCCCGCGTCGGACTCACCGTTGGGGAGCTGACCGCCCTCAGTATCCGGTTTGGATTGCCAGCCACCATGCTCCACGTTCCATTCGACTGTCTCGAACGCTCACCCGCAGTGCTGTCGATGCCCTCGATTGCGCTGGTCGGGACACACTACCTCCTGATTGAACGGCGTTCGGACGACGGCCTTGTCACGTTCATCGATCCGGCCGTCGGGCGAATGCGTGCGCCCCTGTCTGTGCTCGAACGGGAGTGGCGTGGAGCCATGGTGGTACTCGGCGCGGACGACACGGCCTTGCCACAGTGTGGGTAACACAATCACAACGTGTGCGAGGAGGTTGGGATATGACGCGACGTCTGTTCGTAATCGTGCTGGTGGCAGTCGCCGTCAGCGGTGTTCAAGGCTCGCTGCTCTACGCAGCCGCTGCTCCATCGAGCGGACCGCCTGGTCACGGAGGACCCTTGCAGGCATCCGTCGCCGAAGACGATGCCTGGTCGTATGCCGGGGCATGGCCAGCCCTGGCCGACACGGCCGCGCCCACTTCGATCGAATGTCTTCGGGGCGCCTCCTATTGCTTCGAGGTCGGCACCTGGAACTGCTGCGGGGAGCTCTTCACGCTCTTGACCGTCAGCAGTGCCCTTCAAGCCTGGCTGGCGGCCGGTCTAGCTGCGGCCGCCTATTACTACTACAACTGCTAACCAGCCAAGGGGCTCTGCTCCTTGACATTCCCGCAGCGCCCCTCGGCTGGTTGCCAGTATCTTCTGCCGCGCTCCGCGCGGCTAGGACCGCATGTCAACATTTCTTGGCCTCGCCCGCGAAACGGTTCGTCTCGAGTGGCGGCTCGTCGCAGGCGAGTACCGAACGCATACACAGGATCTGACGGTTCTGGCGATCGTCGCGGCCTTCGTCCTTGCGGTACAGTGCGAGGCCGCCGCAGACACGTCGCGTCTTCTCGCTGGCAGCCCCCCTTCGTTCGTCAGGATCACGGTGGCCGGCTATAGCTGGGCTACCTGGGGTGGGGCCATCTTCTTAGCGCTTGCCACGGGAGTCCACGCGACGATGCGGCGGCTTGCAGTGCATCTGGCACTGCTGCCTGTCACCCGACTCGAGGTGTTCGCGTCACTGCAAGCTGTGACGTTGTGTGGCAGATACGGGCTCGTGGGAGCCGTGTCTGCGCTTCCTCTTCTCTTCCTGCTGGCCGGGTTCCTCGACCCGGCATCATTCGCGGCCGCGATCGTGGGCATCGCGATTGTGCTGCGCATGGTGCCCGCAGTGGTCGGTATCGTCGTGTTTGCCGCACTGGGGCTGAATTCGCGCGCGCTGCTCGTCATCTGCGCTGCCGCACTGGGACTGGCAGTGGCCACGTACTCCTTGTCGTGGACAGCTACACTGATTTCCACTCTGCCGCCGAACGCATTGGCCCGCATCGTCATGGACGATGGCACGCGGCCGCACGCGTGGGCGGCATTGCTGGTGTGGACACTCGTGATCGGTGCGCTGGAGTTCGTCGTGCTCGCGTCGGATCGGTCGCGTGCGGTCGCGCCGCGCGCCGGGATCCGGATTGGACCCATTCCCACTGGGATCACGGTCGTTGCCCGTCTCTGCGCGGTGAGCGCCCCGGTGCTCCACGTCGAGTGGCTCAGGCTGGTTCGCTGGCGGCGTTTCCTGTTGGGCTGGTGCTTCGCGTTGGTGTTCATTGTGGCGTTTACGATACGGTCCACTCCGGTTGATTCGGTCGTCGTGCCAACACTCGTGCTGATGCTGAGTCCTGCTCTCATCGCCGTGTCCACGATGACCAACGTCTTTGCCCCGGACGGAGCCGGTGTACAGGCCTTCTTCCTCGTACTCGATCGGCCAGGGGTCGTTATTCGCGCCAAGATCGTGGCCATCGGACTGTTTGCTGGTGCGGCGGGGCTCGTCGCTCTTGGTCTATTCCTGTTCGCGCGACCGGGCGGCTTCTACCCGGCAGGCCTGTATTCGTTGACGGCGGCCGGCGCGTTCTTCATCTGGGGCACGGCCACCGGCCGCGTGTCGAGCGTCCTCTTCCCCACACCGACCGATCCCCACGGCGTTGGCGGTGGATTGATTCGCGGGGCCGGGCTCCTCGTCGGGCTCGTCTCCAACGGAGTGTTCCTGGGAGCCTGCGTCGCTACGGCGTTCCTGTACGACACGCAGCGTCTCGACGCACTGGCGCTCCTGATGCTTGGCTGTGGGTTGGTGGTGGTGGCGGTCCTCGGCGCCCACCTCGCCGCCCGCGCGATGGATCGCGTGCTGCTGGCCAGGCGCGAGCAGCTCACTGGCGCGCTCACTGCTGGCACAACGGTCTCCTGAGACATCATGTCTTGCACGCCTGTCCCTCTGCACCCTATAGAAGTCATCAACCTCGAGAAGCGCTATGGAGACGTCGTGGCGCTCCGTGGTGCGTCGATGCGGGTGGCTGCCGGTTCCGCCTGTGGACTCGTCGGTCCCAATGGAGCCGGCAAGTCGACGCTCCTTCGCCTTCTGTGCGGAATCGCGCGGCCGGACATGGGGATTGCGAGGGTCGCGGGCGTGGATCCGTTTCGCGATCCAGTAGCGGCCAAGCGAACGCTGGGATGCATGCCCGAGCTGCCGCCGCTCTTCGAGCTTTTGACTGGCGTCGAGCAGCTCCTGTGGGTCGGCAGGATTCGCCGTGTGCCGGAACGCCTCCTGGCGGATCGCATCCATGAGCTGTCAGCGGCCCTCGATGTGACGGACGTGCTGGGTCGCCGCATCTCGACCTATTCCAAGGGCACGCGACAGAAGGTCGCCTTCATCGCGACGATCGTGCTGGATCCGCGGATTCTCGTGCTGGACGAGCCATTCGAAGGTGTCGATGTGCTCTCCGTCCGCTCGATGAAAGCCATCATCCGTCAGTTCGTCGACGCCGGCGCCGCAGTGCTGCTGAGCTCGCACATTCTGCCGCTCGTCGAAGACGTCTGCGATCACTTCGCCATCCTCAGTGAAGGTCGTGTGGTGTTCGACGGCGACCGTGCGGCACTCGCGAAGAAGGCTTCAGCGATCACGCCGGGAGATTCATCCGGCGGTCGCAGTCTGGAGTCCGTGCTCGTGCGCCTGGTGGCGCCGGATCGTGCCATCCCCTCCCTTCGAACGGTTGCCGCGCGTGACTCGGAGCCCGACGATGCCTGCGCTCTCGATTGCTGACGTAGTTCTCCGTCCCGACAGGTATTTTTCACGACGGCTCGGCTATCGGGACGCCGTCCTCCCCCTGCTCCTTGTCGTTGGCGTGTCCGTTGCGCTGTCGTACGCGTATCGGCCTTTCTTCACGGCGGCGCTGGTGTCCTTGCTGCCGCCGGATGGTGCGGAACGGATGGTGGCGATCGAGAACCAGGTATTTCGGTTCAGCCTGATCGGCGCCATGCTGGTCCCGCTCCTGCACGCGGCCGTGACGGCAACGCTGGCGTTTCTGCTCCTGGCCGCCTCCGGTACCGACGACGTGCCGCGGTTCGAGGGCATCACCGTCTGCGTGGCGTGGGCGGCCATCCTGCTGGCGTTGAAGGACGGCACTCGGTTCGGGGTCGTCCTGGCCAGGGGGGCCGGCGCCGTGCGGAGTGCCGCCGATCTTCACGCCGGCGTGGGGTTTGGATTCCTGGTGGCTCCCCAGTCCGTCCTCTACAACGTGCTGGACGCGGTCAACGCATTCGACCTCGGCTACGTCGCAGTGCTCGCATTCGCGTTCTCCAGATCGGAGCGCGTACCATTCAGGCATGCACTTGCCGTTGCAGGGATTTCGTGGACGCTGCTGCAGGCGGTCCGAATCGGGTTTGGCGTGTTGATCGCTCGTTGAATCGTCAGTCGAGCATCGATGCGGCGGCGGCGGCCGATCGCCGCTGCACTTCAGCGAGGTTGAACCGCGCGCGCTCGTCGTCGGGAGCGAGGTCCACGACGCGGGCGAACACGTCGATTGCTTCCTGCATCTGACCCGCCTGCGTCAGGGCGATGCCCAGTCGGCTCAGCGCGCCCACGTCGAGTGGACGGCGATCCACGTACTCGCGATAGTGCCGAATCGCGTGGTCCGGCCATGCCATGCCAATCAGCAGCGCATCCGCCAGAGCGAGATGTGCGTCAACGTCCCGTGCCGACACAGAGGATTCCGGCCAGGTATCCACCCAGTAGACGCGGATCGATTTGCCGATCACCGCCACCGGCTCGTCGTCCCAGAATCCGCTGTAGAAGAGACGCCATCGCGGCTCCAGATACGGCCCTGCGAGGACCGTCGGGCTGATGGCGACGTATCCTGGCAGTCGCGGCTTGCCGACGAGATCCAGTGCGAAGGTGGGGGACCCGGGGAGATACGTGACATCGATGTCGTAATACGCGGGATCGGCGGAACCGAAGTACGCCAGGTTGATGTGCGAGACGCCGGACGCACCCATCCATCGCTTCAACAGCTTCAGGTTGCCGCCCCACCCGACATTCGAATCCGCCAGATGGCGGAAACCAGCTCGAGGACCGCCGGCGAATGCGTTGAAGAACGCAAGGTTGTCGGGATAGACGTGAGTGAACTCTACGACCCAGACAACAGCCAGACCAGCCAACGCCCCACGCGCCGCACGGGTGTGCGACGCGATCAGGTGCTTCACGCCGGCTGCTGCGATGAGGAGGACGAAGGGGTACACCGGCAGGATGTGGCGCACGCCGATGTTGATCCCGCTGTACATGGCCATCGCGAGGTAGACAGCCACGGGAACCACAACAAAGGCTTCGCTCATTGGTCCGAGCTCGCGCCTCTTCCGCACGTACAGCACGAGCCCTGTTCCGAAGAGCGCCAGGAGCGCGACGGGCGTCTTCAGAGCAAATGCATACGGAAAGTAATACCACCAGCCCGAGGTGCTGTACGCACCGGCCAGGTACGACGGCCATCCCTGCACGGAGGTATGGTTGAACAGAAAGCCCTGTAGAAACGCGTTTGGCAGCAGGCGGCGATCGTCCACCCAGGTCACGACGCTCGACAGGAACGGCGCACGCTGGGCGAACATCGTGTCCTGCACCTGCACGGTCCACGCTGCTGTCTCACTGGGAGCGTGGCGGAAGCCGTATGCCGCCCAGATTGCCGTGACGCTCGTGATCGCGAGCAGCGCGACCACCGCGGCGGCCCGGCGGACCGAGACTCCCGAGCCCTGTGACACGGCAATGCCGAGCAGGACGAGCACCATGGGCGCCAGCAGGACGGCGGAGAACTTCGTGGTTGCCGCCAGAGCCGTGAAGAGCATGACTCCGGCAACATTCCATGCCGTGAAGCGTCTGCATGTGCGCCACAGCAAGTAGATGGCGCCAAACATGAAACACGTGATGCCGAAATCGGTGGTGACGAGGGCTGCATGCGCGGACAGGTTTGGTTCGAGCGTGTAGAACGCCAGAGCGAGAACAGCGGGCAGGAATCCAAGCCATTCGTACAGCCAGCTGAAGATCAGGATGCCGAGCACCACTCCCAGCAGGACGACCATGAAGCGCGCCTGGTACAGGAGACGGTCCGCGTCATTGTCCCGATACAGGAACTGGTGAGCGAACCTGTATCCTTCGTTGAACCACTCGAGCGGCGGCGTCTCGTCGATGGCTGCCGACTCGCCTCCGGCGGGATTCATCGCCAGCAGTGGCAGCGCTGCCCACATGCGCACGAAAGGCGGATGTGACGTGTCGACTCGGTAGTCGCCGTGCGCCAGGGCCATGTAGCCCGCGGTGAGATGGATGGGCTCGTCCCAGGTGGCGGATTTGCGGGTATACCGGGCAACGCTGAGCGTGCAGAATGCAATGGCGAACAGCACCAGCACCAGAACGATGGTGCGAGCGCGGACTGTGACGCGCTCCTGCGCTGAGGGCGTGACTGGTCCCCGCCGCCGAGCAATCCGTCCCCGCGTGTTCATCGGCAGAGTGGGCGCCACTATAGCCTGACATTACATTCTTAACAAGTACCTTACAGTCTTTACATTTTGTTGGGATGAGCTTCGTGAGTCAGGACGTGACTCGCCGAGGGGCGGCGACGGTCCGAGGCGGAGGCTTCGCTGGTATCGTGGTATTCGACCAGGGAAGCGATTCGGGATGAGGAATGACTGATGCGGACTCATCGGACCGGTTTGGGACCGCTACGCGGCCCGCAACGCGAATCGTGGGAGGATGCCATGTCCGATCGCATCCAGTGGGACGGACTGTGACGCGACAACTGCTCCTGCTCGGCACGTGCGTCCTCCTGTGGCTGCCGCACCCTGGAAGCGGGCAGACCACGACGGCGGGTCGCCCCCGGACGCCCGCCGACTTGTCGGCCGCGCTTGCCATCGCCGACGAGCTGCCGCGCCTGCACAGTCTGCTCGTGAGCCGACGCGGCGAGATCGTTCTCGAGCGCTACTACAACGGTGCGAGGGCCTCGCGTCCGGCAAATGTCAAGTCCGTCTCCAAGAGCCTGATCTCTGCACTGGTCGGCATCGCTATCGATCGCGGTCTCATCGACAGCGTTGAGACGCCCATTGCCACGTATTTTCCAGACCTGTCGCGCGACCGGGACGCGGCCAAACGGACCATCACGGTGGAAGACCTCCTGACGATGCGGTCGGGCCTTCAGTCCACGAGCAACCGCTTCTACGGTGCCTGGGTGCAGAGCCGTGACTGGGTTCAGCACGTGCTCAGCCGGCCTCTGCTGGCGCCGCCAGGCGTGGTCATGGACTACAGCACCGGTAACACGCACCTGTTGTCGGCCATCCTGACCAGGGTCAGCAATGGGAGCACCTGGCGGTTTGCGCAGGACGCGTTGGCGCGTCCGCTCGGGTTCGACCTCGGGCAGTGGCCCCGTGACCCGCAGGGCATTTATTTCGGCGGCAACGACATGCTGTTGACGCCGCGGCAGATGGTGGCTTTTGGCGAGCTCTATTTGAATCGCGGCCGTGCCGGCGCCCGTCAGGTGGTGCCGGAACGATGGATCGATCGGTCGTTCGTCATGCGGGCCCGCTCGTCATGGAGCGGAGAGCACTACGGCTACGGCTGGTGGATGCGCGAGCTGGCAGGCCATCCCGCCTATTATGCGTGGGGATTCGGAGGGCAGTACATCTTCGTTGTTCCCAGCCACGACCTCGTGGTGGTCACCACGTCCTCCTCCACGGTGGCCGAGGATCGGCGCAGTCATCGCCGGACCGTCATCGATCTGGTCGGAGACTTGATCGTCCGCCACATGACCCTTGCAGACGCCGAGTAGAGCAGCGCTGCCACATCAAGCGGGGCGGCGTACGGCAGGGAGGGGCGTCGAGAGAGGTGTTCCGCGGGGCAGGTGGTTCCGCCGGGCAGAAGGGGGCTCCCGTCTGCCGGCGACGTGACACCGTGCCCGCCGGTGCCGGCGTTCCTGACGCCAGCGGAAGAAGCCGGGGACGTCTAATTCGTCGCGGGTGGATCCTGGCGCACCAGTTCCGCGTCGAGCTGGATGACGACCTCATCGGCGACGCCAATGACGTTGTTATCCAGCATCTGGGTGAAGTTCACTCCGAAGTCCCGCCGGTTGATCCTGCCGCTGGCCTCCGCTCCGACGCGGGTTCTGGCCTGCGGATCCACGATGGACTGCGACACCGGTTCGAGGACGAGGGTCACCGGGCGGGTAGTGCCGCGAATCGTCAGATTCCCGTGCATGTTGTACTTCCCGCCTCCGGCCGGCGTGATCGACGTGGACTCGAACGTCAGGGTCGGGTGGTTCTCCACGTCGAGGAAATCAGCGCTCCTGAGATGGTCGTCGCGCCGTTGTACGCGTGTGGTCAGCGACGCCGCGTCGATGGTGACGCTGAGCCTGGCCTTGGTGACGTCCTTGCCGTCGAAGTTCTCCACTGTCCCCTTGAGGGTCCCGAAATCGCCCCGCACGTTCGAGATCATGAAGTGGCGGACCGTGAACTGGGCGCGTGAATGCGCCGGGTCAATCTGCCACGTGGTCTGGGCCAGCACCGGCGTGGCTGTCAGGACGGCTGCGACGGTGAGATAGGCCAGTCGTTTCATATCAGACGCTCTCCAGAAAAATGAATTACAGCCGGCGGATATCCAACGCGCGGCCCGGAGATTATACCTGTCCCCTGTCGGGCAGGCCACAGCCCCCCGCTCCCTCCATTCCGCCACCTCGTGCGGCCCGTTGACAGTCCCCTCCAGCGGAGACAACATGATGCGGCGCCGATGCGGGGTGGCGGCGATCCGGGACGTAAGCGCCATCGAAGGGCCAGGTTGCCCTCGGACCCGCACGGTGCATGGAGGCAGCGTCATGAAACGCGTATTCGTGCTTGGAGTCATCGTGCTGTCCGGCGTGCTCGCCGCGGCCGCGGGAAGTCTCAACGCCCAGCAGCCGCCGCCCGGAGGACAGGGGCGAGGCGGTGGGCCACCCGGAGGTGGCGTCGGCAACATCGAGAAGGTAGCCGACAATCTCTACATGATCCCCGGTGCAGGGGGAAACACGGGCGTGCTGGTCGCGGCCAACGGTGTCGTGCTCGTGGACACGAAGCTCGCGAACAACGGTCAGGCGATTCTGGATCAGGTGCGCAAGGTCACGGATCGGCCGGTGACCCACATCATCAACACCCACACCCACGGCGATCACAACGGCAGCAACGCATTCTTTCCGGCCACCGTGGAGATTGTGACGCACGAGAACACCGGGGCGAACATGCAGAAGATGGAGGCGTTTCAACAGCCCGCCAACAAGCATGGCCTGCCCGACCGCACCTACAAGGACCGGTTGACCCTGTTGAGTGGCAGCGATGCAATCGAGTTGTACTACTTCGGCGCGTCGCATACGAACGGCGATGCGCTGGTGGTCTTCCGGAACGCGCGGGTGATGCACGCCGGCGACATGTTCCCGAACAAGGGCAACCCGTTCATCGATCGCGGCAACGGCGGCAGCGGCGTGGCCTACGGCGAGACCATCGGCAAGGCCGCCAGCGGCATCAAGGACGTGAATCGGGTGATCACCGGGCACGGCCCCGTCATGACCTGGCAGGACTTCGTGGATTACGGCGAGTTCAACCGTCTGTATCTTTCCCACGCCCGCCAGTCGCTCGAGATGGGGAGGACTCCCGATCAGGCCATGGCGGAGTTCACGCTCCCGGAGACGTTCAAGGACTACCAGCCCTTGACCGGTGGCCGCGGCGGGGCAGCCGGCAACTTCGGCGTGCTCTTCGAAGAGTTGAAGGGGAACTGAGGAAGGTCACGAGGCTCTTCCACTCGGCGCAACATCGAGGGCCGCCGTCGAGGCGGCCCTTCGCGCGTACAGCGGAAGGTGGCCCCCATTCAAGGGCGGCCCGTGGCTGGCTACGGCAGTCCCTCGCAGAGCGGAACCACGCAGATGGAGTGCAGCGGCCGGTTGACCGGCGGGACCGGGAATCCGCGTTCCTCCATCAAACGACGCAGCAGCGCCGCCGTTTCTGGACGCTCCACGGCCGACTGCACGCCCACCCGCACCAGCCCATCTGCGTAATCGACCGCCTGAAACGTAATGCCTGCCACGGACGCGCCGGGGATGTGCGTATCACGGCTGCCGCGATCCCGCAGATCGAGCCTCGCTCCGCGATCCACGAGGAGTTCCACGACCTCGGACCGTCCCTTGAGCGCCGCCCCCATCAGGGCCGTTCGCCCTTCGGCATTGGCGGCGTCTGGATCGAGTCCGAGGTCCAGCAGCATCCGCACCACGTCGAGGTTCTGCTGCGGACTGTGCTCGTAGGTGACGCCTTCTACCCAGCCGATGCCCGCGGCGGCCGTCAGCGCGGTATCGCCGTGCGTCGTCACGGCCATCGGGTCCGCGCCGTACTCGAGCAGGAGCGACAGCAACTCGGTGTCGCTCGACTGTGCGGCGCGGATGAACGGCGTCGCGCCGTCCTCATAGAACCACTGCATCGTGAAAATCGTGCGCGTCAGCGTGTTGTCCTTCGCGCGCGCATTCGGATCGGCGCCTTTCGCCAGAAGGAGACGGATGAACGCAAGGTGATCCATGTCCGGGTTGGGTACCGGATAATCGCCGCCCTCGATGTTGCGGTTGTCGGTGGCCAGATACAGCGGCGTCCAGCCGCCGGCATTGGGCAGGTTCACATCGGCGCCGTGCTCGATGAGCAGCGCGGCCAGCCGATAGTTCCGGTTGTTCACGGCCGTCAGCAGCGGTGTCCAGCCGTACGTCGTCTGCTGATTCACGTTCGCACCGGCCTCGAGCAACGCCCGGGCCGACTCGAGGTCGCCCTCACGCGCCGCGAAGATCAGTGCCGTGAGGCCACCACCGCCTCCGCCGACCAATCCCGCGACGATGACCTCGGGGTCGTCGGTCACGGCTTCCGGGGTCGCGGCCCCGCCGGGCTGTACTGATGGCTGGGTTTCGGGTGGAGCGGGGGCCTGCTGCGCCTGTGGCTGCGTCGCCGCCAGCTCTCCTTGTGGTTCGGCTCCGGCCGGGGCCCGCCCGGCAGCTGTCCTGGATCGGTCGGGAACGTAGGCGTTGCGCGGTCCTCCGAGGTCCATGTTGTTGCGGAATTCCCACTCGAGCTGCTCGTCGTAGGTGCGTCCTGCAGCCACGGCGCGGACGTGGCGGCGCTGCGCCTCCTCCACGGCTCGTGTGTTGACGCGAGGTGCCAGATAGTTGCGCGGCAGTCCGGCCGGGCCCGACGCGACTCCAGGGTCTGCGCCTGCAGCGAGGAGTGCCGTCACCGCCTCGGGGTGTCGCTCGGCAACGGCCCACATCAACGCCGTCGTTCCCCGCAGCGGCTCGGTGGCGTTGACATCCACGCCCGCATCGACGAACACCCGAATGGCCTCCGGGCTCCCGTTTCTCGCCGCGAGCATCAGCATGGTCTCGCCGTTCGGTCCGAGCGCCCGCGCGTCCGCGCCGGCGCGAAGCAGCCGTTCGATGATCTCCACATGGCCATACTCGGCCGCCATGGACAGCGGCGTGATGCCCGTGCGTGTCCCAGCCGCCACATTCGCTCCCCCGCGCAGCAGCAGTTCCACCGACTCGGTATCATCGCGGTGCACGGCCCAGTGGAGTGCGGTGGAGCTGTCGGGCCGCGGCGCATTTGCGTCGGCTCCCGCGTTCAGCAACGCGCGGAGCGCTGCCTGGTCGCCGCGCATCACGGCGTCGGCGACCTCGCTGTCGGCGGCGAACGAGCCGCCCGCGCCGACGATTGAGACCAGGCAGAGAAAGCCCGCGATTCTCGTGCAGTGCATAGATGCAACGCTCCAGGAACGCCAAAGGAATCCTATCAGAGCTTCGCTGCCCGGTGGTGTCTTCGCCTGGCGAATCATGCCGGAGCCGACCATGGCAGGAGCCGACCCCGGGCACGGTCGTCGCCGAACCCCAGCCACACCGGCCTGCGATGACCTCGACACGGTTTGGGGCGTCCTCTGAGGTAGCATTTCGCGCTGGAGACGCCATGAACACCTTCTTCCCGCTCCTTGTCGCCATACCTGTCGCGGCCACCTTGGCCGTCGGTGCCCAGACGCACGACCCGAAGCCGGCCTTCGCGTGGCAGACCAAGGCGCCGCCACCATCCAGACCGTCGCCTGCGTTCACCGTCACCACTGTAGCCAGTGGCTTGACCGGCGCCTGGTCGGTGGCGTTCCTGCCCGACGGGAACTTCCTCGTGACCCAGAACGCCGGCACGATGCGCGTCGTCCGGCCGGATGGCGTGGTCTTTGCCCCCATCGAGGGAGTACCAGGCGTGAAGGCCGTGGCCGCACAGGGCTTGCACGACGTCGTGCTCGACCCGGACTTCATCCGCAACCGAGTGCTCTACTTCACGTACTTCGCCCCGCCGCGCGGAGAGACGCCGGGCGTCTGGCCAATCGAGTTCTTCTACGAGCGGGTCTGGACGAAGCCCCTGGCCGAGCGTCGAACCATGCAGCTGGGAATGGAACGAGTCGCCAGGGCGAAGCTGAGCGACGACTATCGGGGGTTGGAAGATGTCGAGGTGCTTGCCGAAGGCGCAGAACGCCGCATCGTGATTGCACCCGACGGGACGCTCTTCGTCACGGGCGCCGACCGCTTCCGCTTCTACGACTCCGATCTCGACGGAGTGGAGCGCGTGTTCAGCGACGAGCCCGACATCCGGCGCAACTTCTCGGGACGAGTGATTCGCATCAACCGTGACGGCTCGATCCCCGGCGACAATCCGTGGTTGAGCCGCGCAACCGTCCTCCCGGAGACGTTTGCGCATGGCTTCAAGGATCCGGAAGGTGCCGCGATCCATCCGGTGACCGGTGAGCTCTGGCTCGTCGACCATGGGCCCCAGGGTGGCGACGAGATCAATGTCGTCAGACCCGGCCGCGACTATGGCTGGCCGGACGTGTCGTACGGGACGCAGTACGATGCGCGACAGCCCGATGGACGAAAGAACGTTCCAGTGGGACATGGGGCCGCGTCCATGCCGGGCGTGGAGGAGCCAGTGTACTTCTGGGTTCCGTCCATTGCCCCCTCGGGAATGTTGTTCTACACAGGGGATCTGTTTCCGCAGTGGAAGGGCAACCTGTTCGTGGGCGCTCTGGCGGGCCAGCACCTCGTTCGTCTGGTCCTCGAGGGCGAGCGTGTGGTGGCTGAAGAGAAGTTGCTGGCCGATCTGAACCAGCGCATCAGGGACGTGCGCCAGGGCCCCGATGGGTCGATGTATGTGATTGCCGGCGCAAACCTGGTGCGGCTCACTCCGTAGGAGCGCTGGCCTGGCCGCGGCAGGTGGCGGCCCAGGGCTTCGTGAGGCAGCCACGGGGCTCCGCCCCTACGGCCGGAGACCGGGACCTCGCGAAGGCCAACCTGTACGGCCGCGTGATAGCGACGATTCCAGGCGACATCGTCGTGGCGATCGACGGTCAGCCTGTCGAGGGTGTGCCGCGCCTGATGGCACGGTTGCACGAGTACGCGGTTGGCGACACGGTCCGTGTAACCGTGCTGCGAGACAACCGCCGCGTAAACGGTCCCGTCCCGCTGCGTGGGCGCGCAGGTCGCCCGCGGATTCCGGCGCTGTTTCCGATGCGCCCCTCCCGCCTCGCGATTCCCGGTGGTTTGAGGGAGAGCTTCACTGCTGGATAATCGAAGGATTCTCGGATCAGCAAGAGGGGTTGCGTGACGAACGAAGCGTGGCGTGTGCACAAGTTTGGCGGGAGCAGCGTGGCCGACGCGGCCTGTATGGAGCGAGTCGCCGCGATTGTGGAAGGAGATGCATGGCCACGTCTCGCGGTCGTGCTGTCCGCGTGTCGCGGTGTGACGGATGCGCTGCTCGGTCTCGTCGCGGCGGCGGAACGCCAGGAGGACGTTGCGGAGGGGGTTGCCGCCGTTCGCGGCCGTCATGTCGAGATGGCTCGCACACTGTGCCCGCCGGACAGCGCGGCCGACTATGTGGCGGAACTCGACCGCGATTGCCGCGACATCGCCAGCATTCTCCAGGCCGTGCGGCTGACGCGGTCGGCCTCGAGGGTCGTCCGTGACCTCATAGCTGGGTTTGGGGAGATCTGGTCCTCGCATCTCTTCGTACGCTGCCTCGCCGCGCGCGGACGCCGGTCGTGTGTTCGGTGGGTCGATGCGCGAGACATCGTGCAGGTCTCATGGGGCGCGCTCGGGCCATCCGTCCAGTGGGCCGTTTCGCGTGCGAACGCGGCGCGTGTGCTACCCGATGATCAACAGGCCACGCTCGTGGTGACCGGTTTCATCGCCCGGGACGCGCACGGCCTGCAGACCACGCTCGGTCGTAATGGCAGCGATTTCTCGGCCTCGATTTTCGGCGCCCTCCTCGACGCGCACGAGATCGTCATCTGGACTGACGTCGACGGCGTGCTGAGTGCCGACCCGAGACGCGTGCCCGAAGCCACCGTGATTGATTCGCTCTCGTACCACGAGGCGATGGAGCTGGCGTACTTCGGCGCCCGGGTGATCCATCCACAGACGATGGCGCCGGCGGTGGAGAGGGAGATTCCCATCTGGATTCGAAACACGTTTGCGCCCGAAAAGCCCGGGACGCTCATCTGCGCCTCACCGGAGTCCACGCACGCTGTAAAGGGAATCACCAGCATCGACCACGTGGCACTCCTCAACGTGGAGGGTGCCGGCATGATTGGCGTCCCTGGCACGGCGCAGCGTCTGTTCGGCGCTCTGCGCGAGCAGGGGATTTCGGTCACCCTCATTTCCCAAGGCAGCTCGGAGCACTCGATCTGTGTTGCGGTGTCAGCGTCCGATGCCGAAAAGGCCGATCGCACGGTGCGCGACGCGTTCGAGCCGGAGCTGCGGCAGCGGCAGATTCAAAGCGTGGATGTGCTGCCCGGGTGCAGCATCCTGGCCGTGGTCGGCGACGGGATGGCCGGCACGCCTGGTGTCGCCGCCACCATGTTCGGCGCCCTCGGCGCGGCCGGTGTGAACGTGCGTGCCATTGCGCAGGGATCGTCCGAGCGCAACATCTCGGCCGTGATCGATGAAGCGCAGGCGACACGGGCACTGAGGGCCGTGCACTCGCGCTTCTATCTCTCGCGTCACACCGTGTCGATCGGCCTCATTGGACCTGGTGTCGTCGGCAGCGCCCTGCTGGATCAGCTCGCCTCGCAGATGGAGCGTCTGAAGCGCGACTTTCACGTCGATCTTCGCGTGCGCGGCATCATCACCTCGCGGCGCATGCTCCGGTCGGAGCAGTCGATTGCGCCGAACGGCTGGCGCTCCCGCCTGGAAGAAGGCGAGCCCGCGGATCTGGATCGGTTCACGGCGCACGTGCATGCCGAACACTTGCCGCACGCCGTCATCCTCGATTGTTCCGCGAGCGACGAGGTGGCGGAACGCTACCCCCCCTGGCTCGCGGCGGGCATTCACATCGCCACGCCGAACAAGAAAGCGAACAGCGGACGGCTCGATCTCTTCACGCGCGTGCAGGCGGCGCGACGCCGGGGGGGATCGCACTATCTCTACGAGGCGACCGTGGGTGCCGGTCTGCCGATTATTCAAACGCTGCGCGACCTGCGCGAGACGGGGGATCAGATCCGGCGTCTCGAGGGCATCCTGTCCGGCACGCTGGCCTACCTGTTCAACGTGTGGGACGGCACGCAGCCCTTTTCCGCTGTCGTGCGCGATGCGAAGGCGAACGGCTTCACGGAGCCGGATCCGCGGGACGACCTCTCGGGGATGGACGTGGCGCGCAAGCTCGTCATCCTCGCGCGCGAGATGGGCATGCAGCTCGAGTTGTCGGCCGTCGAGCTCGAGGGGTTGATTCCGGCGCACCTGGCGGGCTGCAGCCCCGACGAGTTCATGGCACGGCTGCCCGAGCTGGATGCGCCGATGCTAGCCCGCCTCGGGAGCGCCCGCGCCGAGCACCGCGTGCTGCGCTACGTCGCGGCGCTCGATGCGGCAACCGGTCGCGCCACCGTCGGTCTCGTGGAGCTGGACGGCGCGCACCCCTTTGCCAACATCAACCTGACCGACAACGTCGTGCGGTTCGTCACGGACCGCTACAACAAGAACCCGCTGGTCGTCCAGGGACCGGGGGCCGGTCCCGACGTGACCGCCGGCGGCGTGTTCGCGGATCTGTTGCGGGTGTGCGCCTATCTCGGCGCGAAGCTGTAGCGCCGGGGACAGCAGTGGAGCTCTCGCGTCAGACCGCCAGGAATCGCGAGGCGGGAGTGATTCCGCCGTCTAGCGCCACAGCGTGACGCCGAGCACGCCATTCACCCGGTAGTGCAGCTCCCACCCCAGTCGGACTTCCGCGGCCGTATACAGGCGGTCGCTGACCCACACGCGGACGCCGCCCCCACCCGTGGCGGCGGCTTCCACATGTGAGAAGTCGCGTTGCCCGAAGCGGTCCGTGTGGCGAAACAAGCCGGCGCCCGCCACCAGGAAGGGACCGACGCGTGGCCGGCGTCCCCCGCGGACGGGCAGGAGGTCGAACGTGACGTTGCCCGTGAGGAACACATCGCGGTCGCGGCCCGGACCGATCATGTACACGACCTCCGGGCCGACGCTCACCCGCGGTGACAGCGGCAGCCGCAAGGCCCCTCCGGTGATTGTGTGGTCGATTGTGGCGTCGTCCACGAAACCGGCGTACCCAGCGACGAATTCGCCCATGATCGGAGGGCGTCCGCTGGCATCCTGGCCTCGTGCGGGCACCGATATCGCGAGCAAGCAGAGGACGAGCGCTGCGTTGCGTGTGTACCTCGACATGGTGACTGCTCCTGTCCCGTCTACAACGCAATGTGCGGAACGGGGCGAGAACAGCTCACAGCCCATGGCTGGTTGCCAGTATCTCTTTGGCGCGCCGCGCGCTCAGGACCGCTACACGGCCTCGAACAAGAGGGCGCAACGGGTACATGATTCGCGCGTCGGGTGCATAGCGGTCCGACCCACCACTGGACGCCGGTGCGTTCCGCACCTATGATGAGCGCCTCACGTTCGTGAACAATCCGGGCGAACGAGCCGACGGGGCTCCAGGGTTTGTGTTGCACGCCCGGCTCGATCGGAGGATCCAGTGTCACAACCGCTGCTCGGGGGAGTCGCTGCGGTGATTGTCATGGCGATTTCGCTGAGTTTCATTGCGTTGTTCGAGTTCCCGGCCTTCGCGGGATGGATAGCCTTTTTCCTGCTCTGCCTCATCCCGATGCAGATCGTCGTCGTGGTGTTGTGGGGGGCGAATCCACCGTTCGTGTCGAGGCTGCGTCAGCCGTCGAAGGGTGCCGCACTCATCGCCGTGACGTTCGTGGCTGCCGTCCTCCTCGCGCCCATCGCGCTGCAGGTTGTCGGCGAAGGCGTCAGCCCTCCCGGCCCGATTCCATCGCATTTCGTGATCATCGTTGTCCCCACGACGTTCTGGCTTGCCATCATGTGGGGGGGGTGGCCATTCACGAGCATGACCAGGAGCCCGATTGGTTCGGGCCTGCTGGTTCTGGCGGCGGCCTACATCGTGACGTACGCGATCTTTCGCATCTTCTTCAACTACGACTTCCTCCAGGGCGCTCCGGTGTACCTGTCCTCGGCACCACAAGGGCTGTTCAACGGCGTTGTGGCGCTGGTGTTCTACGTGACTGCGCTTGCGGTCATGTTCCTGGTGTTGTGCTTCGATCTGTGGCCCTTCACGACGTCGCCGGCCGTGATGAAACAGCCTGCGCTCGGCCTCGTCTGGACGCTCGTCGCCGTTGCCGGCGCCGCAGTGGCGATGTCCATTGGAGTCGGCGCCCTGGGCATGGACCCGATGGTGTTTCTGACGCGTGTGACCGTGCCCTTCATCTTCGGATCCATCATCGTCTTGAACATGTTGCAGGGCTCCCTCTTTGCGACGATGGCGCAGCCACTGAAGGGCGTGATGAACACCGTGGCCGCACTCGTCATAGGCCTCGCACTCGCGGCGCTGTACGGCGCTCTGGCGCCGGTGGTGACCGGAAGCCTGCCGTCGGGCGCCCCCGCGTACGAGTACGAGATCTGGCTGGCGAATGCCCTCCTCAGCGTGACGTTTCCGTTTCTGATCTTCCACGCCGCGTTCTTCGGCTTCTGGCCCCTGGCGGCACCGGCTCCCGCTGCCGAGCCGGCGGAGCGTACCTGACCCGGACACGGAGACACGGATCGTGAAGGCGATTCGAGTACACGCGTACGGTGGCCCCGACGCGCTGCGGCTGGAGGACGTGGACGTTCCGGAGCCCGGACCTGGTGACGCGTTCGTGAAGGTGCACACCGCGGGGTTGAACTTCATCGACGTCTACTACAGAACGGGAGTGAACAGGGCGCCCCATCTGCCGTTCACGCCTGGCATGGAGGCGGCCGGAACCGTGGTGGCGATCGGACGCGACGTCACCGAAGTCCGAACCGGCGATCGGGTTGCCTGGGCAATGGTGCTGGGGGCGCATGCGAGCCACGCCGTCGTGCCGGCATGGCGGCTCGCACCGTTGCCCGAGTTCATCGACTTCGACACGGGTGCTGCGGTCCTGCTGCAGGGGATGACGGCGCACTATCTGACCCACGACACGTTTCCCCTGCACGAGGGCCACACAGCAGTCGTGCACGCGGCGGCCGGCGGGGCGGGATTCCTGCTCACGCAGGCGGCGCGCATGCGGGGTGCAACGGTGTTCGCCACCGTGGGCAGCGACGCCAAGGCGGCAGTGGCCCGGCAGGCGGGTGCGAACGAGGTCATCGTCTACACGAGGCAGGATTTCGAGACAGAAGTGAAACGTCTCACCAGCGGCCGCGGCGTGGACGTCGTGTACGACTCGGTTGGTGCCGCCACGTTCGACAAGAGCCTCAACTGCCTCCGCCCGCGCGGTTACCTGGTGCTGTTCGGCAACTCGAGCGGTCCGGTGCCGCCGTTCGACCCGATGCTGCTCGCCACGAAGGGCTCGCTGTTTCTGACGCGCCCGGGACTGAACCGCTACTCCGCGACGCGAGAGGAGATCCTGGCGCGCACGACTGCGCTGTTCGACTGGGTCGGAACCGGAGCCCTCACCGTGCGTATCGACCGTGTGCTGCCGCTGGCAGAGGCGGCAGACGCGCACCGGGCGCTCGAGTCGCGCAGCACTACAGGCAAGATCCTCTTGCGGCCGTAGGGAAGGCGGCGGCCCGGACCAGCCAAGGGGCTCTGCCCCTTGATATCCTCGCAGAGCCCCTCGGCTGGTTGCCAGTATCTCTTTGCCGCGCTGCGCGCGGCTAGGACCGCTATGCGGACCGACAAACGAGTACAGAACTCGCGTTCCGGGCCGCATAGCGGTCCAACGATGCCCTCCTCGACCTGGCCGTTCGTGATGGTCGCGTCGCTGTCTCGCCGGGCCGTCCTGGTGAGGTCGGCCTCAACGTCAACATCAGAGCGGGTTGCAGCACGTTGTCACCGCTGCTGATTGGTGTCGGCGCCTACCTGGCGGTCCAGTTCGCGATTGGCGTAGCCGTGTCGCGGCACATCGCGAGCGAGGCCGATTACCTGCTCGCCGGCCGACGCCTGGGACTGGCGCTCGGCGCATTCTCGATCTTTGCCACCTGGTTCGGCGCCGAGACCATCGTCGGAGCTGCCGGCTCGATCTACAGCGACGGACTCACGGGCGGCTCGGCCGAACCGTTCGGGTACGGACTGTGTCTCATCGTCCTGGGCCTGGCCATCGCCGTCCCCTTGTGGCGCAGGCGCTATACCACCTTTGCCGATCTGTTCCGCGAACGCTACTCCATCGGCGTTGAACGGCTCGCCGTCCTGCTCATGGTGCCCGCGTCTGTCATCTGGGCGGCGGCGCAGATCCGTGCGTTCGGACAGGTCGTGAGCGCGTCGTCCGATCTCGAAGTCTCCATCGCCATCACGGCGGCCGCCGTGTTCGTGGTGCTCTACACCGTGGTCGGGGGACTGCTGGCCGATGTCATTACCGATCTCGTGCAGGGGATCGCGTTGATCGTCGGCCTCATCGTGCTGCTGTTCGCCATTGGTCACGCGAGCGGCGGTCTTCTCGAACTTGGCGCGGCCATCGAGCCCGATCGCATTCGATGGTTCCCGAGCGATCGCCACGGTTGGATCGATGTGGCCGAGGCGTGGGCCGTTCCGGTATTCGGATCACTGCTCGCGGTGGAGCTGCTGTCGCGGATTCTCGCCTGCCGTTCGGCGACGACGGCGCGCAACGCTACGCTGCTCGGTGCCGGGCTGTACATCGGCGTCGGGCTCATTCCAGTGGTGCTCGGCCTGGCCGGTCCGGTCCTTGTGCCCGATCTCGACGAGCCGGAACAGCTGATTGCCGTGCTCGCTCAGCAGCACCTCACGACGATGGCCTACGTCATCTTTGCCGGCGCGCTGATTTCGGCGATTCTCTCCACGGTAGACAGCGCGCTGCTCGCGGCCGCGTCGCTCGTCTCGCACAATCTCGTGGCGCCGCTCCTGCCGCGACTCGACGAGCGGGCGAAGGTGCGTACGGCGCGCGTGGGCGTGGTCGCGCTCGGTGTGTGCGCCTACGGGATCGCACTGGCGGCTGGCGGGATCTACGAGCTCGTCGAAACCGCATCGGCGTTCGGGAGCGCGGGCATCTTCGTGGTCGGTGTGTTCGGACTGTTCACGCGCGTGGGCGGATCGCTCAGCGCCTATGCGGCGCTCAGCACGGGCATGGTCGTCTGGCTGGCCGGCGAGTACGTGTTGCAGTGGCAGACGCCATATCTCGCGTCGCTCTCGTGCGCGCTGGCGGCGTATCTCGGCGCGGCGTTCGTCGGGCCAGTGGCGCGGAGGGAGACGACACGCCGGGCCACCTGAGGTGGCCCACGTGCGCGTGCAGAAACGTCATTTTGCCTGGATGTGGATGCCGCACTCCAGCTTCTGACCTTGCCAGCGGCCCGATCGCGGGTTCTCGGGGTCGGGCGGCAGCACCGTACACGGTTCGCAGCCGATGCTCGTGTATCCCAGTTCGTAGAGCGGAAGGAGCGGAATGTCGTGCTCCTTGGCGTAGGCCCATACGTCGCGCGTGGACCAGCCGGCGAGCGGAGCGATGCGCCGAATCTGCTTGCCGCTCGGAAGGCGGAACGGCTCCACCTCCTGGAGGTTCGCACGCGACGGCGACTGGTCGCGCCGCAGCGCCGTGAACCAGGTATCGTAGCCCTCGAGCGCCGCGAAGAGCGGACCCACCTTGTGGCGACGGCAGCACGCCTCGGTGCTCTCGGCCTGCCAGAGCCCGACCTGCGGTTCGGCAGCACGGAGATTCACCAGTGCGAGGTTCCATCGCTCCGTCAGATCGTCACGGTAGGCGAGCGTCTCCGGAAAATGATGAAACGTGTCGAGGAACAGCACCGGAATGTCGGGGCGCAGTTCCCGCAGCATGTGCGTGAGTACGACACATTCGGCCTGAAAGCTCGACGTGATGCAGGGCGCCATCGCCGTGTCGAGCGTTCCAGCCAGCAGATGGCGTGGGTCGGTCATGTGAGGAGATCCTCGAGGGCTCGGGCCACGGCCTCGGCGGCCTCCTCGTCCGATGCCGCGCGGCGAGCGACGTGCGCCAGTCGCTCCGCCACGCTGAGTGGGGCCGTCTGCGCGGTGGCTGTTGTCTGAACGGGGCCGGTGATCATGCCGGCGCCGCACGTGAAGTGGGTTGCCGGATCGATCAGGACGAAGCTGCCGGTGGCGCGGTTCTCCGCGTACGTGTCATAGACGAGGGGCCGGGCGGTGGACACCCTGACCGTACTGATCTGATTCAAGACCAGCCCGTGATTGACCTCGGCGGTCACGGTGCGGGTGCCTTGCTTCAACAGATAGAGTCGGGCCGGGTCCAGCGGGCGCTCGTCCATCCAGACGACCTCGGCCTGGAACTGCTGGCCCACGAAGGGCGTCTCCATCGTCAGCACGTCACCCCGACTGATGTCGATCTCGTCGTCCAGCGTCAGCGTGACGGACATGGGCGCGAACGCCAGGTCCAGGTCGCCGTCGTAGGTGACGATGCGCGTGACGCGTGCCGTCCGGCCGGATGGCCACACGGTGACTCTGTCGCCCGGCGAGATTCGACCGGACACGATTTGTCCCGCGTACCCGCGGAACTCGTGGTCCGGACGCGCCACCAGCTGCACGGGGAACCGGAATGGCGCGGTGGTCGGATCGCGATGCACGCGGACGGTCTCGAGGAAATCGAGCAGCGGCGGACCGTCGAACCATGGCGTCCGATCGCTCGGCGTGATGACGTTGTCGCCGTGCAGCGCGCTCATCGGGATCGCGTGCACGGATGCCCCGCTGAGCACGTCGTCGAACTCGTCGCGGATCCGCTCGAAGACGTCACGGTCGAAGTCCATCAGGTCCATCTTGTTGATGGCGAGGACGAAGTCCGTAATCCCCAGCAGCCTGGCGATGCGGGCATGGCGCCGCGACTGCACCCGAACGCCGTTGCGCGCGTCCACCAGCAGAACCGCCAGGTCGGCCGTCGAGGCACCCGTGGCCATGTTGCGCGTGTACTGCTCGTGCCCGGGTGTGTCGGCCAGGATGAACTTGCGCCGTGAGGTGGCGAAGTACCGGTAGGCCACGTCGATGGTGATGCCCTGCTCACGCTCGGCACGCAGGCCGTCGGTGAACAGTGAGAAGTCGATCGGGCCGGCGTTGCGGTTCTTGGACGCCTTCTCGACCGAGCTCACCTGATCCTCGTAGACCGACCGCGAGTCGTACAGCAGCCGCCCAATCAGCGTGCTCTTGCCGTCGTCCACGCTACCCGCCGTGCAGATGCGAAGCAGCCCTCCGGACATTAGAAGTAGCCTTCGCGTTTCTTGATCTCCATCGACCCGTCCTGATCGTGGTCGATGACCCGAAGCTGCCGTTCGGAGTGCCGGATGGCAATCAGCTCGTCGATGATTTTCGGGACCGTGTCGGCGTCGGATCGGATGGCCCCGGTACACGGCGAGCAGCCGAGCGACCGCATCCGGCACATGACGAGCCGGGGCTTCTCGCCCGGCATCGTCACCACGAACGGCTGCTCCTGCACGATCAGCGAGTTGCCGCGGACGATGACCTCGCGCTCCTGGGCGAAGTAGAGCGGCACGATGGGAATGTTCTCGAGGTGGATGTAGTGCCAGACATCGATCTCGGTCCAGTTCGACAGCGGGAAGACGCGGATGCTCTCGCCAGGGCGCAGCTTGGCATTGAGCAGCGTCCAGAGCTCGGGGCGCTGCCGTTTGGGATCCCATTGCCCGTTCGGATCGCGCACGGAGAAGATCCGTTCCTTGGCGCGCGATCGTTCCTCGTCGCGCCGGGCGCCGCCGACGGCGGCGGCGAAATTCCCAGCCTGGAGGCCGGCGAGCAGAGCCTTCGTCTTGAGCAGCCCGCCG
>CAZDLW010000042.1:0-26703 GCA_964505975.1 uncultured Bifidobacteriaceae bacterium
CGCGAGTCGTGGAGGTGCATCTCATCAAGGGCCTCCCGCACGCCGACGGCACGCTCGTGTTGTGGCTCCCGAACGAGAAGCTGCTCGCCTATGCCGACATGTTCAATCTTCCGCCGGCCGACGACCCGGTGCCGGATCCGCCGGTCGTGGGATCCGGGGTGTTCGCCGACAACCTGATCCGGCTCGGTCTCGATGCCGAACGAATCATGTCGGTGCACAACCTGAATCCGGATCGGCTGACCTCGCGCGCGGAGTTGTTGAAGACGCTGGGCCGCTGAGGAGGATTGCCGACGCCGGTAACGGCCGGGACGGGCGGGGACTCCTCTCTCCCGTCGTGGTCGCCGTGTGGATTCCGTCGCGCGCCGTAAGGCCCTGCCCTTCATGCCTTCCATGCCAGATGTCAGGGTCACGAGCGTGGAGACCTCGAACGGCCAGACTCTATGCGCGGAGCATCATCACATGCGTGACGGCTCGACGCAGGGCCTCGTGAGGCGATGAGCCGGCTGCGCATCGCAAGCGGTACCGTCTATGACCCCGCGAACGGTGTCGAGGGTGACGTCCGCGACATCTGTATCGCCGAGGGACGCATTGTCGCCGACGTGCCGGCCGAGGCGCTGACGATCGACGCGCACGGAATGATCGTGATGCCTGGCGGCGTGGACATACATGCCCACGTGGCCAGTGGCAGCATCAATCTGGCTCGGCGCCTGCTGCCCGAGGAACACGAGGCGGATCCGATGCCGGCGCCGTCGTTGGTCGACTCGGATACGGTTGGTCGGTCCGGCACGGGCGGCACTGTGCCGAGCACGTTCACAACCGGGTACCGGTATGCCGGGCTCGGCTACACGACGGTCTTCGATGCGGCGGTGGCGCCGGTCAATGCGCGGCTGGCGCACGCCGAGCTGGATGACACTCCCCTTGTCGACGCCGGTTGTTTCGTCCTCGTGGGGAATGACGAGTACCTGTTTCGTCTCATCGACGCCGGCGAACGGTCGCTGGCGCGCGAGTACGTCGCCTGGCTCCTGAAGGCCGCCGGGGCCTACGCCATCAAGCTCGTGAACCCTGGCGGAGTGGAGCTCTGGAAGCGCGGTGCGAGGGAACCCACCGGCCTCGATACGCCAGTCGGTTCGACACGGGTGACGCCTCGCGGCATCATCGAGATGCTCGTGGAGGTTGCCAACTCGCTGGCGCTTCCTCACCCCGCACACGTGCACTGCAACAATCTCGGCGTGCCCGGGAACGTGCAGACGACGGTCGACAGCATGCGCGCGGTGGACGGACGGCGGGCCCACTTCACCCACCTTCAGTTCCATGCCTACGGCCGCACGAGCGATGGCGGCTGGCGCTCGGGTGCGCGCGAGCTGATCGAGTACGTGAACGCCCACTCCGAGGTGAGCGGCGATGTCGGGCAGGTCATGTTCGGTCCGGCCACGACCGTGACGGCTGACGGACCCGTGGAGTACCTGTTGCACAAGAGCAGCGGGCGCAAGTGGATCAATGTGGACATCGAGCTCGAAACCGGCTGCGGCATCGTTCCGTACGCGTACAAGGAACGAGCGGCGGTTGCCGCGCTGCAGTGGGTTGTCGGCCTGGAACTGTTCCTGCTCTCCGGCGATCCGTGGCGCGTCGTGCTCTCGACGGACCATCCCAACGGCGGCACGTTCATGTCGTATCCGGAGCTCATCAGGTTGCTCATGGACCGCACGTACCGTGATGGCGTGCTGGCGAAGGTCAACCAGCGGTTGCTGGCGGGGAGCGCCCTCGCAGACGGACTCGGGCGCGAGTACACACTGAATGAGATCGCGATCATCACGCGGGCGGGTCCCGCCCGGCTCCTCGGACTGCGCGATAAAGGGCACCTGGGCGCCGGCGCGCGAGCGGACGTGACCGTGTACGCCCACGACTCCGACGTCTCCCGCATGTTCGCGACCCCACGTTACGTGATCAAGGACGGAACGCTCGTCGTCGAGGAAGGACAGTTACGACGCGCGCCGGCGGGACGTCGTCTGCACGTGAGGCCGATGCACGATGCCTCGGTCGAGCGGACACTCCGGCAGTACTTCGATCGATACGGGACGGTTTCGTTCCAGAACTATGCGGTTGGGGACTTCCGTGATCCGCCCGAGCCTCTCGCCAGCCGAGGTTGACGTGAGGATTCGCGGCGTTCTCATCGAAGACACGTTCGCCGAGGCGTTCGGCATGCGCGCCGCGCGGGTCGTCATCACCGCGGCGACGCTGCGTTGGGCCAGGGAGGCGGCGCTCAAGTTGACCGGATTTGCGACGTCGGTGATCGCCTGCAAGTGCGAGGCGGCAATCGAGGAGGAGCTGACTCCGGAGGACACTCCCGACGCGAGACCCGGTGTGTCCGTCCTCGTGTTCACGATGGATACCGAAAGTCTGGCACGGCGGCTGACCGAGCGCATCGGGCAGACCGTGCTCACGTGCCCCACGGCCAGCTGCTTCGACGGCCTTCCAGACGCGCCGGATCGAATCCCTGCCGGACGTGCGCTGCGCGTCTTCGGCGACGGCTTTCAGATCAGCAAGATCGTCGGCGGCCGCCGGTACTGGCGCGTGCCGGTCATGGAAGGCGAGTGTCTGATGGAAGAGAGCTTCGGCGTGCAGAAGAAGGGTGTTGGCGGCGGGAATTTTCTGATACTGGCCGAGGATGGCAGGACCGCGCTCGCCGCCGCAGAAGCCGCGGTTGAGGCAATCTCTGGCACGCGCGGCGTGATCCTGCCGTTTCCCGGCGGCATCGTTCGCAGCGGGAGCAAGGTGGGAGCCCGTCGCTACGAGAACCTGATTGCGTCGACCAACGATGCGTATTGTCCGACCTTGCGGCCGCTCACCAGGACGGCACTGCCCGACGGGATCAACGCGGTGCTCGAGATCGTGCTCGACGGCCTGGACGCAGACGCCGTTGCCTCGGCCATGCGCGTGGGCATCTACGCGGCATGCCGGCCCGGCGTTCGGGCGATCAGCGCAGGCAATTATGGCGGCAAGCTGGGTCCGTATCACTTCCATCTGCGGACGATCATGGAGAAGGAAGCGTAGCCGCAGGGAGATGAGCGCGTTCACCACACTTTCACTTCGCGCACCGCTCGATGCTCGGCTCGAGGTCGAGCGTCTCACAGCCGATCGCCTGGGCGGGCTGTCCGAGCGAGACATTGCCACGCTGCTGGTCTGGATCGGTTCGCGCGCCGCCATGCTCGGCGACTTCTTCGTCGTACGGGGCGGGCACTCCGCGCGCGTACGTGTCGAAGGAGATGTGTCGAACGTCCATGGCCTTGGTGCCGGCACTGCGGGTGGCGAGCTCGTCGTTGACGGTGATGCGGGAAGCTGGGTTGCGGCACACATGAGCGGTGGAACGGTGTCCGTACTCGGCGGCGTAGGCGATGATGCCGGAGTCGGGATGGCAGGAGGGACGCTGCTCGTGCGGCACGACGCCGGCAATCGGCTCGGTGCCGCAGCGCCGGGCGCGTCACGAGGCATGACCGGTGGCGAAATCATCGTGCGGGGCTCGGCCGGCATGGAGGCGGCCACCCGCATCCGCCGCGGACTCGTGATTGTGGCTGGCGACGCCGGAGGTCATGCGGGTCGCGCGATGATTGCCGGAACGCTCGTGGTTCTCGGTCGCACGGGTGCCGAACCATGCCGGGGAAGCAAGCGCGGATCCCTGATTACGACAGGGGGTGTGCTCGTACCCCCCACGTATCGATACGCCTGCACGTGGCACCCGCCATACGTACGCCTGCTGATGATCTACCTGCGCCGGCAGTACGGTCTGGCCGTCACTCATCGCATGGTCGACGGCCCCTATCACCGCTACTGTGGTGATGCGGGCGCCCCGGGCAAGGGCGAGATTCTGTTGCCCGCTGACGACGCGCAGCCGTGAGCCGGCTGCCGTCCCTTGTCCGTCCCTGGTTCCGGAGCTCACCTGGGTTGCGACGGGGCGGGCTCCCGACGACATCGCGCGGTAAAACGCATCCTCCACCCGCGGCTGGCGAGCCGAGCTGGGTCCCGCAATCCAGCTCGGTCCTCACGCTCCGGATGCGTTTTGCCCGAGTCATGTCGCGTGAGTCGTAGGTCGCCGCCAGTCGCAACCCAAGTGACTCCGGATTCATCGTTCACGCACGTTTCGGAAGGCCGCCGTGTCGTCAGCGTCGATCGAAGCGGTGTACGCGCCCGAACACACTGAACTCCGATACGAACAGGTCGCCGCGCGCGTTGAGTGCCACCCCATGAGGCGAGACCACCAGGCCGGGACTCCACTGGTCCGGCGGCAATTGATTGCCACCCACGCCCGGCCCCTCGTTGGCACCGAGGTGTGCAACGGCAGTGCCTGCCGTGTCCAGGATCGTGATTCGCCCGTTCAGTTCGCCGACAATCGCGTGGTTGCCGTGAATGGCGACGGCCGCCGGTAACCGCAGACTCTCGGCGACCACGCCAAGGAAGGCCCCGTCCAGCGAGAGATGGACGACGCGATTGTTCGCACGGTCCGTACCGATGAGGCGCGGCGGGTCGAAGCGGCTGTCGATAGCGATCTTGTGCAGCGTATTGAAACTGTAGGGTGGCTTCTTGCCGCCGAACGACGTGAGGTACCTGCCCGCGCGGTCGAACCGGTGCACGTAGTCGCTCGCATAGCCGTCGGCCACGTACAGGTCGCCGTTGGGAGCGACATCCATGCTGGTGAGCAGCACCGCCAGCTGACCGGACCGTGCGTTGCGTACCTTGAACTCATCGGGAATCGTGGACGCCGGAATCGTCATCACGACCGTGCCATCGAGTGCCATCTTCACGATTGACTGGCCCCGAAGCGTGGGGCCGAAGACGAACTCGCCGTCAGGCTGCCGCCGAATCACGAATCCATGAAGGTCCGGGGGAGCGCCCGGAATGCTGCGAAGGAACCGGCCGTCGGCCGCGTAGACCTGAAGAGCGGCATCGGGGTCCTGCACGCTGACGTACACCTCGCCGGCGGAGCTGACCGCGACGTCACCGTGCATGTTGCCGATCTGGCCAGGACTGGCGGGAAGCTCGAGCCAATCCGGTACGACCGCATATTCCACGGCGGCCGACAGGTGGACGAGCAGTGCCACTGTCGCAATCGGGATTGAAATGCTCTTCGGCATGGTCGAGTTCATCTCCCGCGTCCATGACACTGGGCGCGATTATCGTCCCGTTGTGGGCCGTCGTCACGTTCCACGCCTCGTCGGCGTTCGATCTGTCCGTCGGGCCCGCTATTGTCGTAGTCTGGAGCTCACTCGAGTTGCGACGGACGGGCTCCCGACGACATCGCGCGGTAAAAACGCATCCTCCACCCGCGGCTGGCGACCCGAGCTGGGTCCCGCAACCCAGCTCGGTCCTCACGCTCCGGATGCGTTTTGCCCCACGGCTGTCGCGCGAGTCGTAGGTCGCCGTCCCGTCGCAACTCGAGTGAGCTCCGGGATTAGACCGCTATGCGGCTCGTCATTCGCCACCGACAACAGCCGTTCGCACCCGAGGATAGCGAATCGCGTCAACCATTTCCTGAACGGCGAGCGGTGGCGGCGGTGTCCGCAGGCTGACGAGCACGGTCACCGCGAAGTTGATCAGCATACCCACCGTGCCGATTCCCTGCGCATTCACGCCGAGGAAGTCGTCGATGACTGGACGATCCACGTTCAGGAACTGCAGGATCTGCGGCGTTCGCATCAACAGAATCATCAGCGCCGTGAACCCCAGGCCGGAGATCATGCCGGCGATGGCGCCTTCCCGCGTCGTTCGTTTCCAGAAGATGCCGAGGAGCAGGACAGGAAAGAAGCTGGCGGCCGCAAGTCCGAACGCAAATGCAACCACCTCCGCGACGAACCCAGGGGGATAGATCCCGAAAAATCCAGCCACCACGACCGATCCGGCCACGGCCAGGCGGCCGACGAACAGCTTCCTCCGATCGCTGGCACCGGGGTTGATCAAGTGGGCGTAGATGTCGTGTGCGAACGCACTCGAGATGACGATGAGGAGGCCCGACGCGGTGGAGAGGGCCGCGGCCAGGCCGCCGGCCGCGACGAGAGCGACGATATACGGTGCGAGCTGTGCGATCTCGGGTAACGCCAACACGATGATGTCGCGGTCGATACTGGCTGCCAGCCCGGCGCCTCCGAAGAGCTCCTCCGCCTGCATGATGCCGTCGCCGTTCGAATCGCGCAGTACAATCAGGCCTGTCTGCATCCAGTTGTGCACCCACGGGATGGCCGCCACCTCGTCCACGGGACGGCCAGCCAGCGTGGTCAGGATGCTGTATTTTGCAAAGATCGCCACGGTCGGGGCGGTCGTGTACAGCACGGCAATGAACAGCAGGGCCCAGCCGGCGCTCCACCGGGCGGCGCGAACGGTGCGTACGGTGTAGAACCGCACGATGACGTGTGGCAGACCGGCCGTTCCCACCATGAGCGCGATGGTGATGCAGAGCACGTTCAGCATCGACAAGTCGGTGAACGGCGACGCGTAGCCTGCCAGGCCCAGATCCATCGAGATCTGTTCGAGTCGGGGGAGCACCTCGGCCACAGCGGCCTGCGGTACGGGATTGCCCGTCAGCAGGAACGCGATGGCGATGGCCGGCACGAGGTACGCGAAGATCAGGACGCAGTACTGTGCGACCTGGGTGTAGGTGACGCCTTTCATCCCACCCAGCACGGCGTAGAAGGCCACGATGACCATGCCGATGCCGACGCCGGTCTCGACGGGCACTTCCAGGAAGCGGCTGAAGACCACGCCGACACCGCGCATCTGTCCGGCGACGTACGTGAAGCTGACGAAGATGGCCGCGACCACCGCCACGACGCGCGCCGTGCTCGAGTAGTACCGGTCGCCGACGAAGTCGGGAACGGTGTACTTGCCGAACTTGCGCAGGAACGGGGCCAGCAGGAGTGCCAGGAGGACATAGCCGCCCGTCCATCCCATCAGGTAGACCGCGCCGTCGTACCCGAGAAAGGCGATGATGCCGGCCATCGAGATGAAGCTGGCGGCACTCATCCAGTCCGCCGCCGTGGCCATGCCGTTGCTCACGGCCGAGACGCCTTGTCCGGCGACGTAGAAGCCGACCGTGGTACGGACGCGCGACAGGATGGCGATGGTCACGTACAGGGCGAACGTCAGCCCGACAGCCAGATAGGTCCAACCGGTGATGCCCACGTGAATCAGTGTGTGTAGGTGTGCTGGGTTGTTTCGGGTGTTTCGTGCACGCCGCTCGCGTGGTCCGCACGATCCGCAAGCCAGGCATTGACGAAGATCAGGACGACGAAGACGTAAATCGAACCCTGCTGAGCAATCCAGAAGCCGAGCGGGATGCCTCCCAGCGACCAGGTGTTCAACGGCTCCACGAGCAAGATCCCGAGGACGGGACCAGCGAGTACCCAGATGACGAGGAGAACGAGAATCCGGCGCAGGGTCCCTCGCCAGTAGGCACGAGCATCGAACGGACGGACGGACTCCATGTGAGCTCCCGCAAAAAAAGGGAAGGAAAGGTTCAGACCGACCTCGCAGTATAGCCCGAGGCGGCGTGCGAGAGCCGGGGCACTCGAACACGCGGGTGCATTCGTGCTGTGCGGTCAGCGACGACCCACTGTCCGGCGCTTGTGACAGAATGCCCCATCGACGGCAGGATCGTCCCGCGTGCCTGCGAATGGCGCGCGCCTATGAACGACGACCGCGTACGGCGGCGCCACGACGCGCGCGGCGACTTTCAGTCGCGCGCGGAGTCTACCGCCTTTCAGGCGGTAGTCGTTCAAACCTGGCACGCGGACTGAAGATCGATGTCGCTGGAGGAGCATGCATCGAAGCGTCGAGTCACCGCGCAGCTCGAACGTTGACGACCGTGGTGCAGGCCTTGGCATGAATGAGCGCGCCTGGACCATTGCCGACCGGTCCGTCGACCGCGCAGCCGAGCTGCGTATTGCCGTGCGCATCCTTGCGGGCGGCACTCGGATCATCGACGCCGGTATCGACGTGCGAGGGGGCATCGCGGCCGGTTTGATGCTGGCTGAGGTGTGTATGGGTGGCCTTGGCCACGCCACGTACGTGCCGGTCGCTATTGGCGGCGAATCGTGGATGGGCGTGCACGTGTGGACGGACCACCCGGCCGAATGCTGCCTGGCCTCGCAATACGCGGGTTGGGCCGTCTCGCACGAGGGGTTCTTTGCCATGGGCTCCGGTCCGCTGCGCGCAAGAGCTCGTGTGGAGCGGGAACTGTTTCACAAGCTCGGGTACGCGGAGAACGCGTCGCGCGGTGTGCTGGTGCTCGAAGGGCGGACCATCCCCACCGACGTCGTCACCGCGTGGATTGCCCAGAAGGCTGGCGTCGAACCCACCGCACTCACCCTCGTCGTGGCGCCCACGGCGAGTCTCGCCGGCGGACTGCAAATCGCGGCGCGTGTCGTCGAAACAGGCCTGCACAAGATGGACGTACTTGGGTTCGACATCAAGCGCGTGATTGCCGCTGCTGGAACCGCCCCGGTGCCTCCGGTGGCCCGGAGCGACGTTCGCGCGATCGGCCGGACGAACGATTGCGTACTCTACGGTGGCCGCACGCATTACACCGTCGACGCCGCCGACGATGAGCTCGCAGACCTCGCCGAACGGCTGCCCTCCACCGCATCCATCGACTATGGGACGCCGTTCTACGACATCTTCACGCGGTACGACCGCGACTTCTATAAGATCGATCCGATGCTCTTCAGCCCGGCTGAAGTCTGGCTCACCAGCCTGACGAGCGGGCGGACATTTCGCGGCGGGCGGCTCAATCCCGACGTGCTCCGAGCGTCGCTGTTCGAGAGCTGACGTGTGACGCGGCTTCCGCGCTCCCGCGGGACGTGGGGAGCGCCTAACAGGTTGCTGCAAGAGGAAGAGCCGGCCACCTGAATGCAGAATGAAGAATGCACACATGTTGGCTCCGGCGAATTTCTGAGGCTCTGCAGTCGGTTCTGAGGCGCAGCAGCCACTCGCCCTGATCGCCATGCAGATTGTCATCCTCAGTGCTCGTCCAGGCTGGCACACCGACGAATTGTGCCGGGCGCTGGCCGAGCGCGGCCACACGGGTTGTGTACTGCCGTACGAAAGACTCGCCGCGCGGTTTGGAGGTGTGTTGCCGGCGCGCGGGTCAGGCGGGGGGGCGCATACGCGTCTCGGTGCGTGGCGTAACGGGGGGAGCAGATCGAAAGAGGCGTCACCAGCGTCGGGTGCACTGTTGAGCGGCCACACGTCGATTCTGGCGGCGGATGCAGTGCTCGCGCGGATCGTTCCTGGCGGCTCACTGGAGCAGATCATCTTCCGTGTCGATGCGTTGCACTGGATCGAGGAGTGCGGCATTCCGGTCATGAACTCGGCTGATGCCATCGAACGCTCCGTAGACAAGTTCTACACCACGGCCCTGCTGCACAACGCCGGGCTGCCGGTGCCGGAGACCGTCGTGTGCGAGGGTGCCGACGATGGCATGGCCGCCGTGCGGGAGATGGGAGACGCCGTCATCAAGCCGCTCTTCGGATCGATGGGGTTGGGCATCGTTCGGGTGAGCGACCCCGACCTGGCGTTCCGGGTTGTACGGGCGCTCGAGCAGTTGCGCGCCGTGTTCTATGTGCAGCGCGCGGTGAGTCATGCCGGTTGCGATGTGCGCGTGTTCATCGTCGGCGGGCGAGTGCTTGGGGCCATCGAACGCCAGGCCGCCCCTGGAGAGTGGAGAACGAACGTGGCTCGCGGTGGGTCGACCCGGCCCTTCGTGCTGCCTCCAGAGTGGGAGCAGCTCGCGCTGCGCGCAGCGGCCCAGGTTGGTGCGGCGTATGCTGGCGTCGACCTGCTCCCGTCACGCGACGGGGACGTGTACGTGCTCGAAGTGAACGCCATTCCCGGATGGCGAGGCCTGCAGGAGGCGACCAGACTCGACGTGGCTGGAGCGATAGTGGAGCACCTCCTCGAACGGGTTCGCGCGACTGCGCCCCTGACGGCTTGAACGGCTGGAATCCTTACGAATGAGTCAAGTTTTCGGACCGGCCGTTCAAGGCGTCTCGCCCGCACGGAGTGCGGGCAGGAGATACTGCCAGCTAGCGAGGCGGAGCCGCAGCGGACATGCTCGCGGGTCTGAGGCGGAGCCTCGCTAGCCGTTGAGCTGCCAACATGACGCGCAAGGAGCCTTTTCGCCCGACAGCACCGGGTCGTCTGATCGTCGGTGGGGTGGCGAGCCATGGATCGAGCGTCGAGGGGCAGGTTGCCGGTGCGATGGTTCAGCCCAGGAAACCACCTGGAGAGTTGGATGGCCCGCTCCTCGATGTTGGGGCGGTCGCACAGCTTGCCTGTCTCATCGAGGTGAGCGCACGAAAGCCAGGCAACGTGTCGCCGGGCAATCACTTTCCCGACGCCCGGTACGAAGATTTCCTCGCCAGCGCGGCGGCAATCGGCGGCCCGCTCGCGGCGGCCGGCTGTCAGCCGCTCGGCAGGACGATTCGGCGGGCTGTGGAAGCGACTGCCCGTTGGGTACGCTCGAACACCAACCTCGGAATCGTCCTGTTGCTGGCGCCGCTTGCACGAGCGGCCTGCACGGTCCAGATGTCCCGCGACGCCATCGGGACGGATGCGGCGACGGGGGAGGCGATGCGCGGCTTTTCCGAGGATGGCGCCACGGGGTATCTTCGAGGCTGGGTTCCCGGGGACCTCCACCGCGCGGTCGTCAGGCAGGTGCTGGCAGGCAGTACCGTCGGAGACGCCCGAGATGCGTACGCGGCTATCCGGCTCGCCGCCCCGGGTGGCCTTGGACGGGTTGCCGCACAGGATGTGGCCACCGAACCGGACGTAACGCTGCTCGAGGTCATGCGACTTGCGGCGCATCGGGACGGGGTGGCCCGGGAGTACGCCACGGCGTTCGAGACCACGTTCGAGACGGGGGCTCCTGCGCTCGCTCGTGCGCGCCAGGACGGGCTCTCGTGGGAGGACGCGGTTGTCGAGACGTTTCTCGTGCTGCTTGCCGGCGCCGCGGATACACACATCGTCAGGCGTGGCGGCGAGCCTCTTGCTGCAGAGGTATCGCGTCGGGCTCGTCGGGTGCTGGATGCGGGAGGCGTCCGGTCGGCCGCCGGTCGAGATGCCATCGAGGCGATGGACCGGGCGCTGCGCGATTCGAAGCACCTGGCCAACCCAGGCACGACGGCCGACTTGACAGCCGCAGCTGCGTTCGTCGTGCTGCTTGGCGGTGGATGGCAGGAATCGAGTCCGGGGAGGCACCATGCAGCGGCGCGGTGAGTTCCGCGTGTCGGTCACGAAGGATCATCTGGTCTTTGCATCAGCGCACTTCATCACCTTTTCGGGTCACCGTTGCGAGGGACTGCACGGGCACAACTACCGCGCTCGGGTCACGATTGAAGGCGCGTTGAGCGAGGAGAGCTGGTTCGTGTTCGACTTCGTCGAGCTGAAGCGAATCATGAAGCAGCTCTGCGACGAGATCGACCACAAGGTCCTGCTGCCGCTCGACAGCTCGAGGGTGACCGTGACGGAAGGCGGCGAGTCCGTGTCGGTGTCGGTGGATGGCAAGCCGCGCTACGTCTTTCCGCGTGACGACTGCGCGCTGCTCCCCGTGCCGAACACCACCGTCGAGATGCTGGCCGAGCTGCTGACCAATCGACTGCGCCGTGAGCTGGAGCGCCGTGGGGCCCGCGGCCTGACGGCCATCGAGATGGAAGTCGAAGAGAACTTCGGTCAGGTGGCCGTGTATCGCTGCCCGCTGTAGGTTCATCGGTTGCGCTCGCTGGGGCGCTGCGGCCGGCGGCAGAGGCCCGACAGCGGGTCATGCGTGTTCGGATCGCGAGCGCGGTGCCGGGTGCCGACGCTCCTTCACGACCGTGCTCAATAGACGGCGGATGGCGTCCGGATCCGCCGGTTTGGTCAGATGGTGGTCGAAGCCGGCGTCGCGAGCGCGGCGGCGGTCCTCGGCCTGTCCCCAGCCCGTAATCGCCACGAGCACCGGTGTTGCGTGTCCTCTGGTGCGGATACACTCGGCGAGCTCGTAGCCGTTCATGCCCGGCATCCCTATGTCGAGGAGCGCCACATCCGGATCGAACACCTCCATCTCCACGAGCGCATCGCTGGCATTGGTTGCCTTCCTGGTTTCGTGCCCCATCGTCTTGACCAGCAGATCCAGCATCTCGGCCGAGTCCACGTTGTCGTCGACGACGAGCACGCGCAGCGTGTCAGCGGACTGGGCATCCCGAACGGCGGGGCCGGCATGCAGGACACCGTCTTCGAGGGTCGCGGTGAGGGGCAGCCGAATGCAGAAGCTCGATCCCTTGCCGAGCCCCAGACTCGCCGCGTCGACCGTGCCTCCGTGCATCTCGACCAGTCGCTTGACGAGCGTCAACCCAAGTCCGAGACCGCTGGAGGCCCCGTCTCCGGTCGGACGCCCCTGATAGAAGATGTCGAAGACGTGCGGTACGACCTCCGGCGACATGCCGATTCCCGAGTCGCGCACGACGATCACCGCCTGATTGCCGTCGGCTGTGGCCTTTACGTCGATAGCGCCACCGGGTGGCGTGAACTTGATGGCGTTGCTCAGGAGATTCGTGAGGACCTGCAGCAGGCGAAGCGGATCCGCCTCTATCCAGAGCGGCCCGGATGGATCCGCCAGATCCAGTCGGTGCCGTGCGTTGGCCACGAGGGGCTCGGTGGCTTCAACGGCGGCGCGGACGACGGCCCAGAGCTCCGTACGCTCGCGGCGGAGCTCGATCTTGTTGCGTGTGATCCGCGACACGTCGAGCAGGTCGTCGACCAGGCGTACCAGGTGCGCGACCTGGCGATCGATGGTGGCGCGGGCGCGGCTCTTGGTGGCATCGTCCACGTGATCCTGGCCGAGCAGGTTGACGGCGAAGCGGACAGGTGCGAGAGGATTGCGCAGTTCGTGGGCGAGCATCGCCAGGAACTCGTCCTTCAATCGATCCGCTTCGCGGAGGGCTTCCTCGGCCTGTCGCAGGTCGGTGATGTCCGTGCTGGTGCCGAACCAGCGCGTGACCGTACCGGTCGCGTCACGGATCGGGATTGCCTGCGAGAGGAACCACCGGAAGGTGCCGTCGCGACCGCAGAGTGGGAACGTGTCCTCCCACGGCCGGCCGCTCGCCACGCATGTGCGAATCTTGGTCGAAACACGGACCATGTGGTCGGGATGGGTCAGCCTCTGCCAGCCCCATCCGGCAACTTCGTCGAGCGTGGTGCCCGTGAAATCAAACCAGCGTTTATTGAACCAGAACGCCGACCCGTGTTCGTCGGCCATCCAGGCGAGTTGGGCGATATTGTCCGCGAGCGTGCGAAAGCGGCCCTCGCTCTCACGGAGGGCGGCCTCCACCTGCTTCCATTCGGTGACATCGGTCACCACGCCGCCGATGCCGTAGATGCGGCCCTGGTGGTCGCGCACGGGAAACTTCGTCGTGATGAACGTGCGCGACACGCCGTCCCGAGGGAGCGTTTCTTCGAATGTCCGGGGTGCTCCGTCGGCCAGGACACGATGCTCCCAGGCACGGATGGCCTCGGCCACGCTCTTCTCGTAAATCTCGTCGTAGCTCTTGCCCAGGGCCTGCTCTTTCGACGTCTCATAGGTCCTGGCGAGTGTCTCGTTCACCAGGATCAGGCGGCCCTCGAGATCCCTGGCGAAAATGCTCGATGGCGAGCTGTCCACGATGTTGGTGAGCAGTTCCCGGCTCGCACGCAGTTCGGCGTCGGCGCGTCGATGCCGCTCTTCCGCGACCGCCCGTTCGATGGCGAGGGCAGCGAGGTTGACGAGCGTGGTCATGGCGTCAATCGCCTGTGGAGGGAAGGTCTCGACGGTCCGGCTCCCGAAGGAGAGCGTGCCCACGAGTCCGTGTCGACCGATGAGCGGACAGCAGACATACGCAGTGAGCCCGAGTTCCTTGATGAGCTGAACGCGTGGATCGGAGGACCGCTGCACATCCGTGACGACGCGGACTGTGCGCTCCCTGGCAACCATGCCAGGGATCTGCTCTCCCATGGCAACCTCGGTGAGGCTGTCCACAGCGGTTGCTGAAACCCCCGAGCATGAGTCCAGTCGAAGCGCTGTTCCCTCGTCCCCGAGCAGGTAGTTCACGTACGTGTCGATGGGAAGGGCCCTGGTGACGTGCTCGAAGAGGCATCGGGCGGCTTCAGCGGCCGTTTGCGTACTCAGGAGCTGCGTGGCCGCCGAGGCCACCAGCCGGAGCCAGGTGGGATCGGTCGACCCGCCCGCCGCGTTGAAGGTCGTGGACATGCCGTGCTCGGGTGTCCGCGTGCGCGGCGCGCGGCACGCGGCGGGATTCGCAGTTGCTGGTGCGAGAGTATGAGACTGTCAGGGCCCAGATCAAGGCCGTAGTGTAAGGGCCGGCACGGCGGCCGCTGCCACGCGGCAGAAGAGAATGTCTATGTTCAAACTCCCGCAGATCCGGAGCCTCGTCGAGCAACCGTGGCGATGTCGGAGGCGCTGATGATGCCGGTGTGGAGCGCGGTGGCGACGAGCGCCGCGTCGCAGCCCAGATCGGCCAGACGGACCAAATCCTCCCGTTCCCGAACGCCGCCGCCAGCGACCAGCGTCAGGTCCGGCACGGCGTGTCGGACGTGATTCAGCAGTGCGAAGTCGAGCCCGGTCGCCGTTCCGACGCGAGCCACATCGATCACGATGATGGCGCCCACACCGGCATCTCGCGCCCGTGCCGCCACGGTGTGTGGCGGCTCATCCATTATCAATGGAGTGTCTGTCAGCATCGGCCTGCCGTTCGACAAATCGAGGCTGAACGCAACGCGGCATCCGCCAAGCTCACCACAAATCGCTGTGAGGGCCTCGTATGACGTAAGTGTCTCGAGCGCGACGATGACGTGAGCAGCGCCAAGGCGGCACACATGCCACGCGCCTTCCGCCGAGGTGATGCCTGCATCGAGCCACATCCTCATGTGGTATGGCTCGATGACCGATTGCTCGAATGAACCAGCGGGGCTCCGTCCCTTGTCCTTCGACGATCGTTCAGGACACCCTGAGCGACGTCGAGGGGTGATATCCGCGCCGGCCAGCCGACCGATGACATCGTCCTGAGATGCCCGCCCCGCGAGCGCGTCGAGATCCGCGACGTACAGTTCGTTGATTCCCAGAGACTCGTGGTAGGCGCGTGACAGGGTAAGAGGGTCGCCAGCCTCGATGGCTCTACCGGCTATCGAGCGGACCGGCACATAGCGCTCGCGGTCCCCCGCAATTGCGTGAACAGCCTGCCCTCCGCGTAGATCAACAACCCCGATGACCCGCATCTCATGCACTCCGTGGTTTCACGGCCGCCAGCCTCGGAGCTTTGCGCCGGTGACGACCCGAACTCCAGACTGGCAGCCTCCGCCCGATTCGTACACATTACTGGCCGCACATGCGGTTGACGAGAGACATAATGCGGCCTCACGTGCCCGTCATCGGTTGGGACATCGGTGGTGTGAACACCAAGACCGCCTACGTCGTGGGCCGCGACGTCGTTCGCGTGCTGGGCCGCCCCTTCGAACTCCAGCGGGCGCCGGACGCCCTCGTGCCGCTCCTGCAGGATTTGGCCCGTGACGTGACCGGCATCGGAGACAGCGGCTCCGCCTTGCTGGATGGCAGTTTCTCCTGCCCGCACTCCGTGCGGGCGAGACGTCCTGAACGGCCGCTGGAAAACTTGATTCGTTTGCATGAATTCCGGCCGTTCGAGCCGTCTACGGGGACCGGGCACAATGTGGTGCACGCCATGACCATGACGGCTGAACTCTCGCAGATGTTCCCCACGAAACGTGACGGCGTGACCTTCGTGATCGATGCCGTGGAGTCGGCGTTTCCCGCAGCCGATGTATGGATCTACGGCGTGGACGGCAACTTCCTCTCCCCCCGGCGAGCGCGCCGCACTCCCCTGACCGTTGCCGCGGCGAATTGGGCCGCAACGGCGAGAGTGGTCGCCGCGCACCATCCTGATACGCTCTTGATCGACGTTGGAACCACCACGACCGATGTCATCCCTATCGTGGGCGGGCAGGTTGTGGCCGATGGCTGGACCGATCCCGCTCGACTGGCTTCGGCGGAGCTGGTGTATACGGGAGCACTTCGCACGCCGGCGGAGGCAATCGCGTCATCGGTTCCAGTCCGAGGGGCCCTCACGGGTGTCTCTGCCGAAGGGTTCGCGCTGGCCGGCGACGTTCACCTCTGGCGAGGTGACCTGGATCCTCGGGACTACACGGTCAGCACACCCGACGGCCGGCCGGCGACGCGCGTGCACAGTGCCGAGCGACTGGCGCGTGTCGTGTGCGCCGACCGCGAGTTGCTCGACGATGTGGCGGTGTCGGAGATAGCTGACGCCCTTGCCGAGGCTCAAACAGCGAGGATCACAGATGCCATTCGGCGTGTATGCGGGCGTCACCCGTCACTGCGCACCGCCGTCGTCACCGGGCTCGGTGCGTTCCTGGGTACCGCGGCTGCTCGCGCGGCCGGGTTGGAGGTAGTTCCGCTGGCGGAGGAGCTTGGCGCGGCGGCCGCGCGATGTGCCCCGGCGGTTGCCGTTGCCATGCTGCTCGAGCAGCATGTCGCCTGTTCGGGTCATGTCGCTCGTTGATGTTGTCGTGAAGATTGGCGGAGGTGTGCTGGCGTACCCGGAATACGCCGAGGCGGTGCTGGCGGCGGTTGGGTCGGCGGCCCGGGACCGGCGTGTCCTGGTCGTGCCGGGCGGAGGGCCCTTCGCCGATACGGTTCGCGACGTGGACCGTCGGTGCGGCCTTGGGGATACGACGGCACATTGGATGGCGGTGTTGGCGATGGATCAATACGCCTACCTGCTGTCCGAGCGGCTTATCGAGGGTGTGATGGTTACCGAGCCGAGTGACATCGAGAAGGCGCTGGGTGAGGGGCGAATACCGGTGCTCGCGCCGTTCCGCTGGCTGCGAGAGAAGGATGCGCTTCCTCACTCCTGGAGTGTGACGAGCGATAGCATCGCCGCGTGGATTGCCGGTGAGATCGGTGCGCCCCGGGTGGTGCTGATCAAGCCGCCGGCGATCGATGGTTCGCTGCGCAAGGCAGTCGCGATTGCCGGCTGCGGGCACGTCGCGCACGCCGGGAACGCCCTCGTGGACGATTACTTCACCCACGCGCTTCGAGAAGGCGTCACCCCCATCGTGGTCCGCCTCGATCAGCCCGAGATGGTCGCGGTATCGATACGCGGTTAGCGGTCGGTTAGCGGCGTCCGCTCACGGCTCGCAGGCCAGCGGATGAGGTGGAGCCGGCGCCAGCGCCGCGCCACCGCCCAGGCGTCTCGGAGGCCGGAGCCTCGTTAGGTGTACTGTTGCCCATCGACCACGGCTGGCCGTAGACTGGCGCAGGTCTTCAGGCGCTTCACGGAGGTGGATGTGGCCACTCGTTCGAATCCCTCGACTTCACTGGCAATCGTCGCCGGCGCGTTCGGGCTCTGGGCGCTCGCGTCGGTGTTTGCGGCGTCCGATGGCGTGAACGACCAGCGTTCGTCGCAGCTCGGCGCGGCTGCTGCGCCGAGCGCACAACAGGGGCGGGGCGGCGCACAGCCTGCCGCGGGGCCGGCACCGCGGCTTCCCAATGGGAAGCCGGACCTCAGTGGGCATTGGCAGAATCCCTACACGCCCAACATGGCGGCTCCGGGAAGCGTGCGCGACCCGAACACCCGACAGCCTCTGACGTTTCCGCGGCAGGGGGAGCCGCTACCCAACGCGGCCGCGCCGGCATCTGGAGGCGCGAGAACCTACGACCTCCCGTTCACCGAGTGGGGGCTTCGCCAGTGGGAACGCTACGATCCGGTGAACGATGGCGACTATGCGGGCAATTGTCTGCCCTTCGGCATGTCGCGCAGCATCAACTCTCCGCACGGGCTGCAGATCGTCCAGAACAACGATGCGCTGGCCTTCCTGTTCGAGCAGAACACCTGGTTTCACTGGGTACCCACAAGGGCTGGGTTCGTATGGCCCGAAGATCTGCCGCCCACCTGGACCGGCGTATCTATCGGTCGTTGGGAGGGGGACACGCTCGTGATCGAGACGACCGACTTCAACGGGTATACAAGGTTGGACACGGCCGGCCACCCGCACAGCACCGAACTGACGCTCGTGAACACATTCCTGCGGACGGACGCCAGGACCATCGAACATACAGTCACGGTCCGCGATCCGAAGGCGTACACGCAGGAGTGGATGAACGTGCGGACGTGGAGGCTCAAGGAGTATCCAGACGTGATCATGGAGTACTCCTGCGTGGAGAACAACCTGCAGAATCTCATCGACGGGGCGATCAAGCTCTGGACGCCGCCTGCCGACCTGGATTGAGGGCGTTGCCGAGTCAAAGGTTCCACCGGCCGTTCAGGCGTCTCGCCCGCGCGCAGCGCGGCAGAAGATACTGGCAACCAGCCGAGGAGCTCTGCGGGGATATCATGGGGCAGAGCCCCTTGGCCGGTTCGTTAATGGCTCTCGTGGCAGGCGCATCCGCGTTCCACGAGATCAGGAGGAAGGATCAATGGTACGGACGGCGGTTGTATTCGTGGTTGGTGCCGTACTCTTCTTCGCGTCGGCTCCGCTCGTCGCGCACCACTCCATTTCCGCGGAGTTCGATCAGAACAGACCCGTCACGTTCACCGGCACGGTGAAGCAGGTGGACTGGATGAACCCGCACATCTACACCCATGTGGAGGTCAAGAACCCGGACGGCACGGTCGTGGTCTACAAAGTGGAGGGTGGACCGCCGAACTCGCTGTTCCGTCAGGGATGGCGACGCGACAGCGTGAAGCCTGGCGACGTCGTCACCGTCAGTGGGGTGCGCGCCAAGATCGAGACATCGATGAATATCGGCCTGGCCACGATCACCACGTCGGACGGACGACGGATTTTCGGCGGGGGTGGCGGCCGTGGACAGGGCGCGTCGCAGTAGCGCGGCACCTGAGACGGTTCGGCGAGGTCCTGCCTCAGACCGGCGGGGTGCGTCCGGGGTCGGCTGAAGCCGATCCCCACGACGATTACTTCTGACGCTCCAGCAGCGCGTCGAGTTTCCGGTGCAGTTGGGCGATCGTCGACCACTGTAGGGACCCTCGGGAGACCTTGCAAGACCTGACCGGGCTGCGAACATCGGGATCCTGCCGCACGTGTGCGCCGCGAAGACTGCCTGTCAGGAAGCTGGGGCGCACGCACTCCGACGCTCGCTCTCAGTTGAGACGCACTGCCCGAAGGTAGTCAGGGCGCGGGCAGTCCGGCGGCCAGGGCCCGGAGCATAGCCTGCGCAGCAGGCGAACCTTGTCGGCCGACACTGGCCCCTCGCGGCCACCCAGACACGCGGCCCCGCGAACGCCGGCGATGTTGGCACCGGTCTCCCGCAGATACGGCAGATCGGCTGCCGACAGCCGGCCCGCGAGCGCGACGATGAGGCCGGCCTGGTGCGCCTCGGTCACCCAGCTCGTGAGGACGCGGGCAGTGACCAGTGTGCGAAGGCCGGGTCCGGTCTTCACGGCGGTGTCGAGCAGGATGCCAGCGGCTCCTGTCCGTGCTGCCACTGCGACGAGCCCGGACGCCGGAATGCTGGAAACCTGAACTGCGTCGGCGTAGGCGACCGCGATGACTCCAGCCGGAGTGTTTCCTCCTCGGACGCCCTCCACGGCTGCCTCCAGCAGAGCCTTCACGCGCCGCGGGCTGCTGTTTCCTGCAAAACCAATCTTCACGTATGCGGCGCCGGCCGCGGCAAACCGGCGAGCGTCGCGTTCGACGACCCCCGTGCCGGCGGCATCCCCGAGCGCCGCCGTGGTCGGGCGCGCTCCGGCGACCGCCGTGCGGATGCCCTGCCAGGCCGTCAAGGTGACCTGGCCAAGCGGGCCATCGAGCGGGTCCTTGGCGTCTATCACGTCGGCACCCCCCTCCAGGGCCGCCAACGCCTCCGCCGCGTGTGCAACGCTCACCAGCAGCTGCATGCGTGAACTGTGACCTCGGAATCAATCCCCTGGCCCAGATACGTGGGCGGTCGAGGCAGGTGACGGTGGTTCCAGGCGGATCTTCACTGCCGTCCCATCGTGGCGTGAAACCGCGGGCGTGTAAAGGCCTGAAGCCCGCGGCGGTGCTCGTCCACGCTATGATGCAGTGCGCATGGTCGACAGCGTGGCAGCACCCTTGACCGGACGTGTGCTGCTCGTGACGGGAGCGTCCAGCGGCATCGGGAAGGCGATTGCCGTGGCGGCCGCGCGGGCAGGAGCCGACGTGGCGCTCACATATCGTACCCAGGAGGCGCGCGCTCGCGAGGTGGCGCACGCAATCACCGAACTGGGGCGCCGCGCGGCCGTGATTCGTCTCGATCTGGCGGACGAGGCCTCCGTGCGCGCAGTTGGTCCGGCCGCACGCGATGTGCTCGGGCGCATCGACGCGTGGGTCAACAATGCCGGTGTCGACGTCCTGACAGGTCCGGGCACTCAACGCTCGCCCGTTGAAAAGCTGGACCTGCTTCTGGCCGTTGATGTCCGCGGGACGATGCTGGCATCGTGGCAGGCTGCAGAAGTCCTTGGCGCGCAACCCGAGGGCGGCGTGATCATCAACATGAGCTGGGATCACGTCCTGACAGGTATGCCGGGGAGCAATCCACAGCTGTTCGCGGCCGCGAAAGGCGCCGTCCTCGCGTTCAGCAAGTCGCTGGCCAGGTCGGTCGCGCCCCGCGTTCGGGTCAACGTTCTGGCGCCCGGCTGGATCGAGACGTCTTTCGGTGCTGCCCTGGACGAAGCTGCTCGCCGCGCCGTTGCCGAGTCCACGCCGCTCAGGCGCTGGGGAACTCCCGACGATGTGGCTGGCGCAGCCGTGTTCCTGGCATCGCCAGCAGCCGCTTTCATGACCGGAGAGACGATCCTGGTGGGCGGCGGCGTTGTGATGTGAAGCGTGGGGGACGATCGCACCGAAGAGAGCAGGCGACCATGTCACAGAAAGAAGCGACATACGACGATGCAGGGATTGCCGATCGGCTACGGGAGCTGCCGGGTTGGTATTACGAGGACGGGTGGATCCGTCGCGTCTACAAGACCGATGGGTGGCCGACGACGCTGATGCTCGTGAACGCGATTGGCTACTGGGCGGAAGCGGCGTATCACCATCCGGACCTTTCCGTGACCTGGGCGCGGGTGACGGTGAAGCTGATGACCCATAGTGCCGGGGGAATTACCGACAAGGATTTCGAGCTCGCCCGGCGTCTCGAGGAACTGGCGCTGTGGCGTCCTCAGCCTGGCAGCGCCTTGACCGGAACGCCCAACAAGTTCGTGCGCAGCGGCGATCCCAGGTAAGGCGCTTTCCTTGCGTGCAGACCCGGCCGCGCTGCGCCGCGTGCTCTTCGTCACCGGCCGTCTGGCCGAGCCGGCACTGCGGCGGGTGCTGGCGGAGATGGCCCCCTCGTTTGCCTGCGACGTTGCCGTCCTGAAGATTACGGTCGCGGCGCTGATGACGACGCAGTGGATTGCCCGGTCGCTGCAGGTCGGCGACGAGGTCGACCTGGTCCTCATTCCCGGTCTCTGCGAAGGGGATCCGCAGGTCATCGCGGAAAAGCTCGGGGTGCCCGTCGAGAAGGGTCCCAAGGATCTGCGCGAAATCCCGATCTACTTCGGACGCGCCGCCGCGGCACGGACGTATGGCGCCTGGGACATCGAGATCCTTGCGGAAGTCAACGATGCGCCGCGGCTGACGCGGGAAGCCATTCGTGCGGAAGCAGCCTACTTCCGCTCCTGCGGAGCCGACATCGTCGATATCGGCTGCACGCCTGGCGTCCCGTTTCCCGCGCTGGGTGAGGTCGTGCGGGAGCTCGTGACCTCGGGCACGCGGGTCAGCGTGGACACGTTCGATGGCAACGAGATTCGCACCGCCGTCGACGCAGGTGCGGAAGTCATCCTCAGCATCAATGGTTCGAACCTCGACGCGGCGCGCCACCTGGCCGGTACCAGCGCACGCGCAGTCGTCGTGCCGGACCTCGGGGCCGGGCTCGACACGCTGGAGCCAACGCTGAATACGCTCTCGCGCTGGGGCGTGGGCTATCTGATCGATCCGATTCTGGAACCGATCGGGCACGGCTTCATGGCTTCACTGGAGCGATATGCAGAGGTGCGGCGCCGGTATCCTGCGGCGGAGATGTTGATGGGTATCGGAAATCTCACGGAGCTCACGGCGGCCGACTCCACCGGCGTGAATGCAGTCCTGGTCGCGATCTGCCAGGAGCTCGGGATACGGGCCGTGCTCACCACCGAAGTCATTCCCTGGGCACGCGGAGCGGTGCGAGAAGTGGACATCGCACGCCGCCTGATGTACTACGCCATCACGCACGGAATGATCCCCAAAGGCGTGGACGATTCCCTCGTCACGGTGAAGGATCCGGCTGTGTTTGCGCCGACGGAAGACGAGCTGCGCGCACTGCAGGCCAGGTTGACGGATCCAAACTTTCGAATTTTTGCGGACCGGGAGGCCATCACGGTGATGAACCACGAGTGTTTCGTGCGCGGGACGGACGTGCAGGCCATATTCGGTCAACTCCACGTCGATGAGGCGACGCACGCGTTCTACCTTGGCCGGGAGCTGGCGATGGCGCGCCTGGCCCTTACGCTTGGCAAGACGTATCGTCAGGAGGGCGCATTGACATGGGGGTATCTCACGCCGCCCGACGACGCGTCAACGCTCGTTCGATTGACCCAGCGGACGAGGAAACGGAACGGAAATACGGATGACGAGTCGTGAGGTGCCAGAGGCGGCGATGATCTGGGTCAACGGGCGGCGTTGCCCACTGGAAGGTCCGCACGTCTCGGCTCGCGACCGCGGTGTTACTCTGGCCGACGGGGTATTCGAAACGATGCGCGCGCGCGACGGCCGGATCTTTCAGCTGGATCGGCATCTCGCTCGCCTTCGCCATGGGGTCACGACGCTGTCGATTCCCGAACCCTCGGCCGTGCGGAGCTGGATCCTGGATGCCGTAAGTGCGACGCACGGCGATGCGAGCGTTCGCCTCACCGTCACCCGCGGAGTGGGTGCTGGCGGCCTTGCGCCCGCCACGGGCGTCGGCCCCACCGTCATCGTGTTCGTGAACGAGTTTCCGCGGTGTCCCGCGACGATCTATGAGGACGGGCTCGCGGCGTATGTGGCATCGGGGCGGCGCAACCAGCACGCGATGACGAACGGCCTGAAGACGCTTGCCTATACGGACGCGGTGATGGCTCTTGTCGAGGCCCAGCGGGCGGGAGCCGACGAGGCCCTGTTTCTCGATACGGACGGGCACTGTTCCGAAGCAACAGCCAGCAATCTGTTCATCTGGACGGGGCGCGTCCTGCTGACCCCGCCAGTCTCGTGTGGCGCGTTGCCAGGCATCACGCGGGAGGTCGTGCTCGGCCTGGCTGCATCACTCGGCGTGAGGGCGGAGGTGGACACCTGTGAGCTCGAAGTACTCGGCAATGCCGAGGAGGCGTTTCTCACCAGCTCGTTACGCGGTCTCGCTCCGCTCGTGCGTCTCGACGGCCGTCCCATCGGCCGTGGCGTGCCGGGAACGTTGACCCGCCAGCTGGCGGATGCCTACACTGCGCTCGTGGCGCAGGAGTGTGGGGCCCGAACGTGATCCTCGAGACCATCGTGACGACGATTGACGAGAACGGCGGAGTCAACTGCGCTCCAATGGGTGTCGAGTGGGGAGAGGACATGATTGTCCTCAAGCCCTTCCTCGAGACGGCCACGTACCGCAATGTCGTTTCGACTCGTGCGGCCGTGGTCAACCTCATTGACGACGTGCGGGTGTTCGCACGGGCTGCGATCTCGAATCCGGACTATCCCACCGTGGCTGCATCCGTTGTGCGAGGCGTGGTGCTGGCCGACTGCTGCTCGTGGCGCGAGCTCGAGGTCGCATCGATCGACACCACGCCGCCACGGTCTCGCATCGAGACCATGGTGGTTCATCGGGGTGTGCGCCGCGAGTTCATTGGATTCAATCGCGCGCGCCATGCGGTGATCGAGGCGGCCATCTACGCGACGCGGTTGCACCTGCTGCCGCGGGCGCACGTGGAGAGTGAGCTGGCACGACTCCAGACCATCGTGGACAAGACTGCTGGATCGCGGGAGGTCGAGGGGATGGCACTGCTCGTCAGCTACATCCAGTCCTGGTGGCGTTCGTCCCCGGATGTGGTCCGTGACGCACGTGACGACCGGCGAGGAGTTGGCAGCCAACCTGTGGGTCCCTCGGCGTCCTGATGTCTGGCGACATCCGACCCGGCAAGACCTGCGTGCAGGAAGAGGCGGTATTCGTCGAGGCGCCGGCGCGGCTGCACTTCGGCGTGTTCGATCTGCGCGGGTCGCTCGGGCGATGGTTTGGCGGCGTGGGTGCGGCAGCGCCCGGTCCGACGTTGCTCGTGTCGGCGCGACCCGGACCGACGCTGGACGTGTGTGGAGAGGACGTCGCGCGCGCCACGGAGTTCGCCCGCCGCTTCGTGTGGCATCAGGGGCTCGACGCCGGTGCACGTGTGTGCGTCCACCGAGCGCTGCCGGCGCATATGGGTCTCGGATCGGGAACACAGCTCGCACTTGCGTCCGCGCGTGCGTTGGCAGAGCTGAATGGCCTGCATGTCGATCCACCCGCGCTGGCGCGGGCCGTTGGACGCGCCCAGCGGTCTGCTATTGGCACCTGGACATTCGCCGGAGGCGGGATGGTGGTCGAGGGTGGCCGCCGGCCGGACAGCGACGATGTTGCACCGTTGCTGGCGCGGTTGCCGTTTCCCTCCTCCTGGCGGTGCATCGTGGCCGTACCCCACGCGACGCCCGGCATGAGCGGCACCGCGGAAGAGGAGGCGTTCACGCAGATCCCTCCCCCGCCACAGGACGAGGTCGAGCGCGTGGCACATCTGGCGCTGATGGCGCTGCTTCCGGCAGTTGCCGACGGTGACGTGCTGGCGTTCGGCACGGCCCTCAACGCCATCCAGACCATGACCGGACGGTGGTTCGCCCCGGTGCAAGGAGGAACGTTCGCGCCGGGGCCCAGCGACGAGCTCGTGCGGCGCATGACCGAGTGGGGCGTGCCTGGTATCGGGCAGAGCTCATGGGGGCCCGCTGTCTACGGCATCGTCGACGGGGAAGAGGCGGGGCTCCGGCTCGCCGATCGTGTGCGCGACGCGCTCGACGGGTTGGGAACGGTGTACGCTGGGCCCTTCCGCAGCCACGGCGCGCGTGCCTGGCGGGCGCCGTTCACCAGACAGTCATCGTCCATGTGCAACCCGTCTGGCGATGGATTCGCGGGTTGACGGGTATCAGCGCGAGGAGTGTCGAGATCAGGCCATGCAACCGGTACCACACACTCGTGACCAGCAGAACTGCGGTCCGGTACTGTCTCTCCCCAAGACTGTCGACGCGCTGCAGGACGCGCTCGCCGAGCAACAGTACGTGGCGGATCGTGGTCTTGCCGTGTCCCTGTTCGTGGCGCTGAAGCTCAATCGACCGCTGTTCCTCGAAGGCGAGCCTGGTGTCGGCAAGACCGAGGTGGCCAAGGTGCTGGCGTCGGCGCTGCAAACGGATCTGATTCGGTTGCAGTGCTACGAAGGGCTCGACGTGAGCCACGCGGTGTACGAGTGGAACTACCAGCGGCAGATCCTCGAGATCCGACTGCTCGAAAGCGCTCACCAGCTCGATCGCGCGGCCGCCGAGCGCGAGCTGTTCACCGAGGCCTTTCTCATCAAGCGTCCGCTGCTGCAGGCCATCGAACGGACGCGCATGCGTCCGCCGGTGCTGCTCATCGACGAGATCGACCGCGCTGACGAAGAGTTCGAGGGCTACCTGCTGGAACTGCTGTCGGACTTCCAGATCACGATCCCGGAGCTCGGGACCATCCGGGCCGCGGCTCCGCCGGTCGTGGTGATCACCTCCAACCGGACCCGTGAGGTGCACGACGCGCTGAAGCGCCGGTGCGTGTACAACTGGATCGAGTATCCGGATTTCGACAAGGAATACCGGATCGTGCTGTCCAAGGTGCCGGTTGCGCCCGAGCGCCTTGCGCGGCAGGTGACGGCGTTTGTACAGGAGCTTCGTCTGACGGACGTGTACAAGAAATCCGGTGTCTCCGAAACGCTCGATTGGGCTGCGGCGCTCGTGGCCTTGAATCGCGAGGTGCTCGACCCTGCCATCGTCGACGAGACACTGGGCATCTTGCTGAAGAATCAGGAAGACATCGAGAACATCCGTGGCGAGCGCACGGCAGCCATTCTGCAGCGGGTACAGACGCGGAGCGCCTGACTGCCCGAGGGACCCCTGGTCAGTCGGCGTATGACATTCACGCGCAACCTCCTCCTGTTCGGCCGCATCCTGCGTCGTGCGGGTGTGGATGTGCACCACGGGCGGATGATCGACGCCATCCGTGCGCTCGATCTGGTGGGAGTGCGGCACCGCGCGGACGTGCGCGCCGTGCTCGCGGGGTTACTCGTGCACCGTCGCGAGGATCTCGCGCGGTTCGATGCCGCCTTCAGTCTCTTCTTTCGCGATGCTCCGGCCACTTCCCGCGAGCGACGTGCACCACGACCCAGGCCGGCCGGCGATGCGCCCCCGTCGCGACAGCCGGGGATGACGCTCGAGATCCCGATGGCTGGCGAGTCGGACGCACGTCCGGAGCGTCTGCGCGGCGCCTACAGCGCCTACGAGGTGCTGCGCACCAAGGATTTCGCTGCGCTGACCGCCGAC
>CAZDLW010000043.1:0-26577 GCA_964505975.1 uncultured Bifidobacteriaceae bacterium
ATGGACGCCGACCCGGACCGGCCGCGATTTCGAGTTTCCGTTCATCCTCGAGCCGTTGGAACCGCTGCGCGAGTACGTGACCGTCGTCAGCGGTCTGCGCAACAAGGGTGGGGAGAGCGCCAGCCCGCACGGCATCACCCAGGAAACCTGGCTGAACTGCATCAGCCCGCGGCTCCGCAGTGTGAGAACAGGGGTCGGGGTCACGGTCGATCAGATCGCCGCGCGGCACCTGGGCACGGATACGCCGCTGCCGTCGCTCGAACTCTGCGGTGAGCCGGGCGGCATGATCTCGTTCCGAACGCCCGAACAGCCATTGCCGATGGAGAGCAATCCGCGGAAGGTGTTCTACAGCATGTTCGGCCAGGGCGATACGAGAGAGGAACGCCAGGCCATTCTGAGCACGACGAGCAGCCTTCTCGACTACGTGAGGGAATCGACAGCGAGCCTGACCCGCACGCTCGACCCGGGCGACCGGGCCAGGGTCAGCGACTACCTGGATTCGGTCCGCGAGATCGAGCTCCGCGTGCAGAAACGCGAGGAGAACGCCAGGTCGTTGGGGGATCTGCCGGGTGCGCCGCTCGGGCCGCCAGAGGACTTCGGTGAGCTCCTCGACCTGCAGTTCGAAATGATTGCCCTTGCCTGGCAGACGAATCGGACGAGGGTGGTCACGATGAAGATGGTCGAGGAAGCCAGCATGCGGACCTACCCGAACCTGGGAGTCCACGAAGCGTTCCACCCGACCTCACACTGGGGCGGATTCCCGGACCGCGTCGCCAACCTGCGGCTCATCCAGAACTACCATACGGCAGTGTTCGCGAAGTTCGTCCGCCGCCTCGAGCAGATACCCGACGGCAATGGATCCGTGCTCGACCACTCGATCATCCTGTTCGGGAGCAACATGGCCAACAGCGACGCTCACAACAACGATCCGCTGCCGCAGGCGCTCATCGGCCGTGGTGGGGGTGTCAAAGGCGGCCAGCACCTGAGGTACGAGCAGGACACTCCGCATGCGAACATCCTGGTCACGATGCTGGACCGCGCGGGCGTGCCGGTTGAGGACATCGAGGAGTTCGCCGACGCCACCGGCGCCTTCTCGGAAGTGTGATCATGAAAGGCTGTCGGACCCTGGCTCGAACCATCGTCGCTGCTGCGGCGGCGTTGGCGGTGCTGACTGCCGTGGACGTCGGCGTACGAGCAGAATCTCCGCAGGCTCAGCCCACGACAGTCGATTCGTCCCATCGAGTCGAGGATGTCAACCATCGAAAGGCCGATGGCAGCACGCCACTGCAATGGGCGGTCTATCGGGGCGACATCGCCGAGGCCAGGCGTCTCCTGCGCGCGGGCGCCGACGTGACGCTCGCCAACCACTACGGCGCCACTCCGATGAGCCTCGCCGCCGAAGTCGGCAACACCGAGATGCTGAAGGTGCTGCTCGAAGTCGGCGCGAACCCCGACTCGCCCAATCCCGAGGGACAGACCGCACTGCTGGCGGTTGCGAGGACGGGCAACGTGGAAGCCGCACGGCTGTTGCTGGACCACGGTGCCACGGTCGATGCGCGGGAGAACTGGGGTGGACAAACCGCGCTGATGTGGGCGTCAGCGCGTCGGCATCCGGCAATGATGCGGCTGCTGATCTCCAGGGGGGCCGGCGTCGATGCCCGCTCCATCGTTCGCGACTATCAGCGCCATGTGACGGCGGAGGGGCGTCCCAAGACCTTGGACAGCGGTGGATTGACTCCGCTGCTCTACGCCGCACGTGAGAACTGCATGACCTGCGTGGAGGTGCTGCTCGACAGCGGCGCGGACATCGACCTTCCGGATCCTGATGGCGTGTCGCCGCTGCTCGTGGCCATCATGAATGCCAACTGGGACCTGGCCGAGCAGCTGATCCTGGCCGGCGCCGATGTCAATCAGTGGGACATCTACGGAGAGGCCCCTCTGTTCGTGGCGGTCGACCTGCGCAGTCGGATCGACGGCGGGCGGGGCTCGATCGATCCCATGAACACGACCAGCGGCCTGGCTGTCGTCAACCTGCTGCTCGAGCGCGGAGCCGATCCGAACATGCAGCTCCTTTTCAAGCCAGCGAGAATGCGCGGCTCCACGAATACAAGGGGCTCCACGCCGCTCATCCGCGCCGCCAACAATGGGGATCTGGAGGTCGTCCAGCTCCTGCTGGAGCACGGCGCCGATGCCACCGTCTACATGGCCGACCGTCAGACGCCGATCCACGCGGTGCTCGCGGGTCGCGCTCCGGAGCCACAGGCGCTGGAGCTCATTCGCATCCTGCAGAAGGCAGGTACGGACGTCAATGTCATCGCGCTGGTGCATCACCCGGAGGAGGTTCGCGGCGGAACAGTGCTGCACTATGCCGTCCGCAGGCGCTTCAAAGAGGCCATCAAGCTCCTTGCGTCCTTCGGCATCGACATGAACGCCAAGGATCAGGACGGCCTCACGGCACTGGACTACACACAGTCCCGAGGTTTCATGCCCTTCATGGCGCTGCAGACGCCCGTGTACAAGGAGGAGGCAGCCCTGCTCCGCGAGCTGGGCGCGACTGTACAGATGGATCGTGACCCCGTGTGGCCGGTCCTGGGCCCACCCCAGGGCATCTGGGCGGACATCTGGCCTCTGGGTGAGCCGCGAGTTCATGAACCGGTCTACAGGCACTCGATCGACTGAGCAGACCGCTGTGCGGTCCGGAACCAGAACTGTGTTGTCCTCGTTCTACCCGCTGCGTAGCCGTTCTGGGCACGCGTCCCTCGACGATGCTCTTGACGGACCTGAGTCCGGTCGGAGGGAGCCCGTCAGGAAGATACTGTCAACCAGGCAGGCGGCCGTGCGGAACGATCAGCGGGTGAGCCGCTTGGGTTGGTTGTCGCGACGACGGTTTCTGCATGCGGGCGGGGCCGCGCTGGCCGGTGCGCTGATGCCTTCCTATTCCGCCAGCGCGCGACAAGACTCTCCACGAATCTCCACCACCGATCTGGGCGGCGTGACGTTGCTCCAGGGTGCCGGGTGCAACGTGATTGCGATGTCCGGTCGAGATGGCGCACTCATGATCGATGGCGGCCTGGCCGCCAATGCCGATGCCCTGCTGGCGGCCGTCTGGAGCGCCACAGGCAACAGTCGTGTCCACACGCTCATCAACACGCACTGGCATCCCGAGCAGACAGGCGCCAACGAAGCCGTTGGTCTTAGTGGTGGCGTCATCTTCGCGCACGAAAAGACGCGGATGTACCTGAGCAACGCGGTCTACTCGGTGACCTTCACAGGTCGCCGGCCGGCCCTGCCCGAGGCGGCCCGGCCGACTCGGACCACTCGTGGTGACGGCTCCCTGGAGTTCGACGGCCAGCACATCGACTACGGCTACCTGCCCGCGGCCCATACCGATGGGGATCTCTGCGTTCATTTTCCGACGATGAACCTGGTGATCGCCGGCGGCGTCGTGTCCGGGGACGAATGGCCGCTGCTCGACTACCGAAACGGCGCCTGGCTCGGCGGACGCGTCCGCGCGCTCGAACGACTCGCAGAGCTGGTGAATCCCGACACCCGCGTCGTGCCCGCCCATGGCCGCGTGATGACAGGCACCGACATCGTGCGTCATCGCGACATGTATCAGACGCTCTTCCTGACCATGATCGACTACCTGAACATGGGTCTGGGCCCCGAAGACGCCGTGGCGCGGAACCCACTCGAGCCATACGAGGCCGAATTCGGCGACGCGTCCGTCTTCGTGTACGGGGCCCTCCGGAGCATGATGATTGCGTACGTGCCGGATTGACACGAACAGGGGACAGGTTCACGGAAACGCCGAAGGCCCTCACGTCGGCTCGTCGGACATCAGCGCGTTGGCTCCACCGAATATGCGCGCAGCCCGGACGTCTCATCTACGACATAGACGAACTTGCCGTCACCCCAGACGCCCCACGCTGCTCCAGGCGTCTTGACGCCACCGTAATGACTGAATGTGGTGCCGTCGAATCGGTAGGTTCGGAGACCGGATTCCCGATCTGCCAAATAGATCAGTCGGCCATCGCCCCATATTCCTGCCGGAGTTCCTGGCGTGCTCAACATACCCTGGTCCGTCAATTTTCCGTCGCTAAACCGATAAGCACGAATGCCGCTTGTTTCGTCTGCCACGTACACATACCGCCCGTCGCCCCACACCCGCACGGCAATCCCCGGTGTATTGGCGCGACCCACTTCGATGAAGGCATTCCCGTCGAAGCGATACGCGCGGATGTTTGTGTTGGCTACATAGATGTGGGTTCCGTCACCCCATATGCCGCGGTTGGATCCGCCGGTGTTCAGGGTGGCGGCTAGTACGAAGGGACCGCCACGGTTCGATACACAGTTCGCGTTATGGGAGTCGAACGATCCTCCTTCCGCCTCGATGCACTCGAATCCGGAGTAGGCATGTAGGCCTCCAAGGCCGTCGGCGATGTAAAGATATCTGCCGTCACCCCACACAGCGTACGCGCTTCCAGGCGTGTCGACATGAGCCCGTTCGGTGAGTGCGCGACCGTCAAACGCGAAAGCAGTTACTCCCCCGCCACGGTTCGCGACATAGATGTGCGTGCCGTCACCCCATACACTCCAGGCGATGCCAGGGGTGACATGGGACGCGATCGGGGTGAACCGTGTTCCGTCGAATTGATAAACGTGGACACCAGTGGCTGTGTCCGTGGCGTAAACATACCGGCTGTCGCTCCACAATCCATACGTCCTGCCGGAGGTCGCGACACTGCCGCGATCGGTGAGCCGGTCAGTACGAGATTCGAGTTGGTCCCCTGTCGCTCCGCATTCGTCCGGAGCTCTACACTCGAATCCGGCGTACGCTGTGATCCCGGTGCTGTCGGTCAGATACACATAGCGGCCGTCTCCCCAGACATGCCAAGCGGTTCCGGACCTATCGATGTAGCTTTCCTCCGTGAATGCGACGCCGTCGAAGCGATACGCGTGAACGCCACCGTCTCGGTCAGCGAGGAACACGAACCGACCGTCTCCCCACACTCCCGCAGAAACTCCAGGTGTGTCATAGGACGCAAGCTCGGTGAACGTACGCCCGTCGAACCGATATGCGCGTATGCTGCGGGATTCGTCGGCAACATAGAGATACTCTCCGTCGCCCCAGACCCGCGCCGCGAATCCAGGTGTCTGGACATGGGCACGCTCGATGAATGTCTGTCCGTCGAACGTAAACGCTCGGAGTCCGCGGCTTCTGTCAGCTAAATAAATGTACGTTCCGTCACCCCATATCGCGCGAGCTTCGCCAGGTGTGTCATAGGAGCCGACTTCGGTGAATGTGGAACCATCGAAGGTGTATGCTCTGATGCCGCTCGTGTAGTCCGCGACATAAATGAATGAACCATCGCCCCACACTCCGCAGGCAATGCCAGGCGTGTCGTAGAAACCGGCCTCGACAAGAGCTTCGCCCTCGAACCGATACGCTCGCACGCTATCGTAATCGGCCACGTATACGTGAGAGCCGTCGCCCCACAACGCCCATGCAGAGCCCGGTGTTGTGTGAGATCCACGCTCCGAAAATGCGCGGCCGTCAAAGGTGAAGGCGCGCACGCCGCCAGTTGTGTCCGCGACGTACAGATGTGTGCCATCACCCCAGACGCCATACCCCCCTCCCGGCGTCTGATGCGACGCCACTTCCAGGAGCTGTCGCCTCTCTGGAGCTGCGAGGGCCTGAGCATTCGACAAAGTCGGTACTTGCACCAGCGCGAGCGCCAGCGCCAATATTGTTTGTACAGAAGAACTCACGGCAGGCCTCCTCAAGCAACGGTGCGGCCCATTTTCGAACGTCTGCCCCACAAGACGTGCACTGGCAATGACGAGAGTCGTGATGCACTAACCCGGCGCTTCGATTCCAGGTCGGCGTTCACTGCCGACACCCGTGGCAAAGACGCAGGGGCACTGACCCGTAGGTGACGACGTGACTATGTTCAGACCATCCTGGCGAGACGCTTGCGACCTCCACATCAGGCCTTTCACCCGATCGCTTCCGCTATAGATTGGTTACCTCTATGGCGTGTTCATGGGACCGAGGTCGTTGCGTCCAGTTGGCCAGTGGCGAGCGAGCGTATGTGATTCGCTCACGTCGCCACCTCGAGCAGCCGAATGCCCGGTGGGTCTCAAGTTCATACCAGTCGGAGTGCGCGGGCAGCCCGAATCCCTGTCTCACGAGAGCGTTCAGTCTGTCGCGCGTCCGCCGAGCCTGCGACCGTCAGCAAGCGTTAATGAAACGAAGATACCACCCGGTTCGCCGCTTCTCAGCGGGTTTACAACAATAGTGACCTTGTCCCCGGGCTTGACGGTCGTGGATCGCCAGCCAGCTCGTACCATGGAATTCGGGCTACCCATTTCAACCCCCCATCGCTCGACCGTCCCACTCTCGTTCGGGACGTCGAGAGTGATTGATGAATGGGGATTGATCCACCTGAACTCAACGACCGTTCCGACCAAGGTCTTGGTGACTGTACGATCGAACACAACTGGTGAGTGGTGGGCGATGACACTCACTGACGTCACGGTCAGGATGACTCCAATGAACGTCGCAGCTGAATATTTCATGACAGCGTTTCCTCCGTTGTATTGAGGTCTCCGTGGCGCTCACGGTTTCCAATCTCACTTGGAGGCCGTGGCACCGGAGACAACCGGCTCTCCCTCTGCCAATAGGCCGAGCTTTGTCAGAATGAAGACGCGTGCGCCGCTAGTTCACAAGACTTTTCGACGTGGTAGCCGGAAGGCGATCATTCAAATCCGGAAGACACACTACTTCCGTGATGTCGGTCTCGTCGAGCCGCCGGAATGTCTTCGTCGACTTCCATTCGCCTTTCCAGTTCTGCGGATCCGTCATTGTGTATTCGATATCCATGCGACCTTCATTGGTCATTCGAAACCGCTCAACGATATGCAGATCCTCGCTGGCTGGGATCGATGCACCACCTTGGTCCATCCAGTGGTGATGGCCTGGAAAATACTTCGTCTCGACCACCAGCGTATCGCCTTCCCAGCGCCCGACCGATTCGCCGTTGAAGGTGCGCACGACTTCGTCTTCAGGGGTGTGGTGACGACCATCTAAGTAGATGATCCTCATTGAGTTCATGAAGCCACTGACCATGTAGATGGCGGTCGGCAATTGAATCATCGCGATCGGCCACACACGCGTCATGATGAGCGGCATGCCGGCCGGCCAACACTGGCCGATGTCGTCACGATAGATCCCGCCCTCTTCGAGAGCCTGCTGACCTCGGTCGTAGTGCAGCTGTGCTTCCGGTGTGAGCGCGAAAGTCTCCGGGATGAACTTCCAGCTGTTTGCGCGACCATCGTGTTGCCAGGTGCCGGTCAGGTCGAAAGGAGCGTCCGGACGCTCTTTGGCGATGTTGGCCGGCGCGAGCGCCCCCAGCCTGGCTGGCGGCGCTGGTGCGACCTGCTGGTCAGCCTGCACATCGGCAGACGTTGTCGCAAGAACAAGCGTACACATGCAAAGAGCCGGCAGGACGAAGCAGATCCTGGTCCTTTTCATGACGGAACTCAAACTATGCATAGACCTTCCTCGGTTGCGTCGACCATCGAGGCAACCACTCTCGCAACAGATACTCGTTCGCAAGAGCGGAATGCCGCCTCAAGTTGACAGCTTTACGACGTTGCCAGCAGGAGAACCGAAAATCGAAACGCGACCCGCACCAGCGTGCGGGGCGGCAATCCAATCACGACGTCTCATCTCAGAAGTCCAACTGCAAACTGAACTTTACAAAGCGTGCCGGCAGAATTGCAGTTGGGATACGCCACCCCGAGATCGTGGCGTCTCGATAAGCTGCGTTCTCCGAAAGCACGGGATTCGAGTTCAGAACGTTGTAAACATCGAGACTGGCGACAGTCCGAACGCCACCCAACCTGAGTACCTTGCCAGTGCGGAAGTCGACTTGGTTGTACCGATCACCGTACAGCGTCCCGGGAGTGACCATGTTGACGGTGACGTTTGCGGCTCCGCCCGACAGATCCCGGCCCAGGGACTGGCGGGCTTCGGCATTAGGGACGACGCGATTCGCGTTGATTTGAGGACCAGGGCTGCTGCGGACCGCCAGACCGAGTTGCACGTCCACCCTCGGAATGGTGTATGCGCTTTGCAATTTCACATCGGTAAGGAAGGTTGTCCGCTGGAAGCAGTAGGGATTCAGTAGAGCGATCTCGGGAATCTGCTCCCGAACTTCGCAGGTGTCCGACTCGGTGCGACCGGTGCTCAAGCCACCCTGTACGGTAACACCGTAGATCGCACGTGCGCTGAACGTCAGATCTATCCCACTCCAAATCTGTGTTTGTTTACCGTAGTTACTCGCAAACCTCACGCGATTTTCAGCGGGGATTGTGAGTGTCTCGGGCTTTCGATTGTACAGTGGGCCAACCACCTGACCGCCGCCATCCGGGAGCCTCGGATCGTTCGGAGCAACGACCGTGAACACGTCAAAGTCGGACGCGGACAGTGCGAGGTTGTCAACGACAGTGAAGTTGCCGAAGGAGCGACGGAAGTAGCCCGCGCTGGCCGATACTCGTGGCGAGATCTCACGCTCTAGGCTCGCCGAGTACTCCCACTGATACGGACGCTTGCCCCATCCGTCAACCGTGTCCGGATCCGACGTTGTGCCGACGACGGGCCGTCCGAAGTTCGTATTGGCGACTGTTCCGCACTCGCCGTTGGCGAGTGGGTTCGCGAGATCGCAGTCCGGAAAGTAATCGCGGTTGGCGTCGTTCCAGGAACGAGTGGTGAATAGAGTAAGACCAGAAGCCGGATCGATCGCACCGTTCATGGTACCAACGTTCAAACCCAATGATTGGAGGTACTTCCCGGCAGCCACCTTCACCGCCGTCTTGCCAGTACCGAATAGGTCGTACGCGGCGCCGAGTCTGGGTACCACATCGTTGAACGAGAGAATCTCGGTCCTCGGGAATGTGATATTGCGTGTTGGAACGAGCGGACCCGGACCCACGTGAATCTCCGGTGCGTAGTTGGCGTAGTGCTGGAATCGAATGCCGCCATTCAGGGTCAGTCGTCTGGTGATGGTCCACGTATCCTGCGCGTAGAGGCCCAGATCCCAAGGCTGTCTCATCAATCGCTGGTCCTCCGCTTCGAACGGCGTGGCGCGGAGCGTGATTTGATTCGGCACGCCGTTGTTGAAGCGATAGCTGACGTAGTGGGACATCTCTTCGATCATGTCGCCGCGCCGGGGTCGCCAGAAGCTCGCTCGCCGGGCCCAGACATTGCTGAGGCCCACCTTCATGGAGTGGGTGCCTGTGACGTACGACATCGAGCCCACCGTGTTCCAGCTCATGGTCTCCGTGTCGAGATATGCCTGCTGCCCCGCACCGAGGCCACCTCCTCGGTAACTCAGTCCTGGAATGATTCCCCCTTGCTCCACGACGTTGATGAGGTTCAGGAAAGGGTACTTCTCATCATCGAATGTGTGATATTCGCGCCTCAGGCCCGAGCGCACTTCGAACAGTACACGACTGGAGAAGGGAGAGGTCCATGCTAGAGAGAACATGTCCAGCGGCTTGTATTTCGTGTTTCCAGCGACCCCAGGAGACGATGCTTCTGGTGAGATCTGGGGGGTGGGGTTTGGACACTGACACCTGACTTGATTGTCGTAGTAAACACTCAACTTGTTCCTGGCAGTGGCCTGCCAGGTGAGCCGAAAGCTGCGACTTGGATGCGTCGCATCGCTCGCGGCGGGTCTATCGAGATCCGGCTCATACGTCCACGCTGCTGGGTCGCCCGCGTTTCTGTTGTAGAACATTCCGGCAACATAGTTGACGTTCGCCACCCATCTGGCGCTTGCAAAGAACCAGATGTGGTCGCGCTTGAGCGGTCCACCGAAGGAAGGGTTTACGTCATAAGTATGCTTGATGCTGTTGGGCGTGCGGAGTCCACGATCGCTGAGCTCCTGCGCATAGTTGCTGCCTTGGAGCCTGGAGTTCACGAAAGTTCCAAATAGAGAGCCGCTGAAGCGATTACCGCCTTCGCGAGGGATGACGTTGGTCTGTACACCACCGAACGCATGTTCCGCCGAAAAGGATCCGTAGTTGAGTGTGACTTCCTGAGCAGTGCCGTTGTTGACCATGAAGTTGATGAATTGCCCCGCCCCCTGCATCGCCGACGTCGTCAAGCCGTCAATGTAGACCCGCGAGTCGGACGACAGGCTGCCGTGGATGCCCGTGACTCCTCCACCGGTCATGATGATGTTCGTCCCACCGATTTCTGTCACGCCGAACGTGTTGAGGGTGGAGACTCCCGGAGCAAAGAGGGCAGCGGTTTGAGGGGTCCGCCCGAACGGAAGTGCATCCAAGAGCTCGCGTGTCAGCACCCGCTCTTGCCCGGTGCTCTGCAGGTCGACGGTGGGAGCCGCGCCAGTGACGGTGACCGTCTCCTCGATAGCACCCACGCGCAACTCGCCGTTCACGGTGACCGTGGCCGACCCGGTGACGTCGATACCCTCTCGCCGGAGAGTCGCAAACCCTTGCAACATGAACGTGACCGTGTAAGGCCCTGGCCGTAGCTGTTCGATCCGATACTGACCACTCCCGTCGGTCACGGCCGTGCGGACCCGCTCGATCAGCGCCGGGCTCGCTGCCTCGACAGTGACGCCGGGCAGCACAGCCCCTGATGCGTCGGTTACGAGACCCGCGATGGTCGCCTGTGCGCTTGCCAGCGCTGGCGCGAGTGTCAGGCCGATCAATGCCGCCGACAATCTCAGAAGCCGCAACTCACGCATCTCACACCTCCCGCGACGGTACCCAGACTGAAACGACCGACCGCGCTCGGAACCGCCAAGGCCGCCCGCAAGGGCAACATCATGAACGACCATCACGAGCGAAGTCCTGAAGGAACACTGAATGATGTCTGAAGCTTCGGTTAGAATTCGCTTATCGCTACCTCATCCGGAATCGATGCGACACGCAACGTTCAATTCCCTGGAGGCTGCGGTTCTCTTCGGGGCGCGATAAAACGTTTTGGGACGTTCGTGAAGGCCGGCTGAGGTGGTTTCCGTCAAGGAAACGCCAAGCCCGAACGTCAGTCTTGGTGGTTGGGAGTTGGTTTAGAGGCGGGACAGCCAGTTGAAGATCACCGTGATCGGCTGGTACCCGCTGCTTTCAACCAAGAAGCGGTCTCCGTCCGGGGTGACGGCGTAATTATTACGAGTGTTCGCCAGATTCCCGAGGATTGGTGTGCGGAAGAGGGCGCGCGGGCGCCGGGGGCCGTCGCGGTCGAGGTCCACAGCCATCAACGTGTAATCGAGCGCGACGTAGAAAAGCTCCGATCCCGACTGCGCCCACTCGGGTTGCGCACCTCCGTCGATTGAGATTCGCCGCTTCACGCCTGGTGTTGGAAACGAATCTATGTAAACCTCCCACGTACCGGATTCGTCGGACACGTAAGCCAAGCGTGTCCCATCGGGTGACACCTGCGCCTGCCGCTCGTTGAACGGCGTCCGGAGGTACGGAATCGGTCTGCAGTCGCCTTGCGTCGGCATCAGCCACAGATCCTGCTTCGTCTCGTCGGTGGCCGTCACGTAAACCAAGTAGCGTCCATCTGGTGACCAATCATTGAGAGACATCCATCCATCTGGTTCACAGATGACTTCTTCTTCCTCTCCTCCTGTGAGGGACTTGACATAGAGTCCGCGGCGACCAACGATTCGCTCCGCCGTGTAAGCTATTTTTTGCCCGTCGGGCGACCATACAGCGGAATTCCCTTGCGGTAGGATGAGTGTGGCGACGCCGCGGTCCAACTCCAGCAGCCAGACCCCGCCGCCTCGAGCGGGCGAGCCGAGCACCTGTCGGCCGTCCGAAGAAAAACTCAGGTTGTGGGCTGGCATCGTAATGGTGTCGAGCTCGTTCCCGGCACGATTCATCCAGACGAGACGATCCGGAGTCCTTCCTCCGCCAAATGTGAGAAAACCGTTCGTCGACGCCGAAAAGAGACTCTCGCTGAAGAGCCCGGGCCCGGTGACGTTTCCCTCGATAATAACGGGTTCTCCCATCAACCGAAGCCTGGATGCATCGAAGCGATGCGCCATGAGCAGTCCGTTGCGGCTGTACAGGAGGTATCCGGGCGATGCGTAGATGGCAGCCGAAACCGACCGATCGAGCAAACGAATACGCTCGGTGGAATCGAGAGATCCGGCGTATACGCCGGATCTCTCAGGGTGAGCGCTGACAAGCGTGAACAGAAAGTGCCGTCCATCGGGGAGAAAGTGCGGCCAACGATGCGCCACCTCCTGTGCGGCGGTCTCCAGCGTAGTGGCTGGCCGCGGTTGGCCACCAGATGCGGACACCACGAACAGTCCCGACCTGGTGGACGTTGCAAACAGAATCTGCCCGCCACTTCCCCAACTCGCCCCCGGGGCCCAGATTCCGGCAATGGATGCCAGAGTGCGCGGAGGTTCACCCGCAAGTCCGACACGCTTCAGCCTGCCGTCCGCAAAAAACCCTAGGTACGCGCCGTCCGGCGACCAGAACGGGCGCACCGCACCTGTAGTCTCCGCGAGCGGACGGGGTTCGGCAGCATCGAGGCTCCTGACCCACAGTGACGTCTCTCCAGACCGTGCGTCGCGGACAACAAACGCTAGTTGACGTCCATCCGGCGAGAGCACGCCACCAGAAGCGAGCATCGTGCCGCGAGGTGAATCCTGCGTGAAGCGAATGGGAGAAGCGAGATCGCTGGACGAGCTCTGAATCCGAACTTGTGTCAGGAGCGGCACGGCTGAGATTCCGAGTACGGCCAGCCCCGCGATCAGGTAAATTCCTCGGCGCCGTCGCGGGTTCTCGACTCGCCCTACCTGCGGAGTCTCCGGCAGGCTCTGTGCCGCGGAACGGTGCAGTGCAGCTTGCGCATCAAATACGGACATCTCCCCCTGAGATGGGGGTCGCCAGCGTTCGCCGCTGCCTAATGGCAAGTCGGCGTGGATCGAGCTTTCGCTCTCGTCAGCATCATCGTCAGAACCTTGACTCTGTCGCTCTTCGACGGGCGCAGTGAATCTGTACCCGCGGCGTGGAACCGTCGCGATGAATTCCTGCTTCTCGGAGTCGTCACCCAAGGCCCGTCGGATGGCCCAGATATTCTGCGTGAGCGCATCTTCCGATACGAACGTATCGGGCCAGATTGCCCGCATCAACCTCCCTTTGGTGACGATCTGATCGCGGTGCCTCAACAGAAAGAGAAGGGTGTCGAATGCCTTGGGCGTAAGCGCGACGATTGTGTCATCCCGCCATAACTGGCAAAAGGCGACATCAAGCCTGAAGCTGCCGAACAGATATTCTCGTGGAGCCGATCCACCTCCGTCAGCTTGGCCGCCCATAGGGTCGGACGCCTCCTCGAGCGGAGGATGAGCGCGTCTGGCTATGCCGCTGCGGACAGACATGAGCTCGAACCCTGGGAATAGAATCGAGATTCTCGGTCATTCTACCTTATGGCTAGCGAGGCTCCGCCTCGCTAGGTTGGCAGCATCTCTTGCCCGCACTCCGTGCGAGCGAGACGTCTTGAACGGCCGCTAGAAAACTTGACTCATGTGTAAGGATTCCGACCGTTCAAGCCGTCTAGGTGACTGGTTTCAGTGCGGTCGCAGGTATGACAACCTCTAGCATTGATGAGGACACCCGGAGATTTCGTGGCGAGATCGCTCCAAACTATTGGACATTGAACACAGGAGACCATGCACTAGTCTCGACGGCAAGATACAGTGCGCAACCCCGGCCTTATCGGGCGCTGCCGTCGAGCGCCGCCCCTTCCTCCGCGCGAGCGGCGCTGAGAATGTTGCGCAGGCCGTAGTTACCCTCGTGACACGCGTACTCGAACGGCCGCTGCGACGCATCCTTCTTGGTTAGGGTCATCGCGAAAGTCCAGGGGCGTGTCCACGTTTCTGGGTCGTCGACCGTGACCGACCACTCGAGGGCTGTGGGGCCAACGGGCGTGAAGCGCTCGACCAGCCGCAGCGTGTCGCCATTGGCGTTCCGGTAGGCGATCTGGTCCTTGAAGTTGGTCGTTTCGACGACCAGCGTATCGCCGTCCCAATGGCCGCGCGCGTCGCCCATATAGTTCTTGATGGCCTTGGCGACGTGCGGTTGGCCGTCCAACGGAATCACACGGGCCTCGTGGATCATCTCGTAGAGAATCGCGACGAAGTTCGGCCCCTGCACGATTTCGTACGAACTGCCGTAGATGGCCGGCATCATCGATCCCGGCACGCCTCGTGAGATACACCGGTCGTAGAGACTGCGGTCGTGCGCGGCATCGGCTGGTCCACGACCGGAGCGGCGCCGTGCCTCGGCGCGCGCCGCTGCTCGCTGCTGGGCTTGTGCGGTGGTTGGTGGAATCTTTCCGTCGGGCGGATCGACGACGAGCCACGCGCGGCTGTTCACGGCGTTGAGGTTTTCCCAGAACACCTCGCGATCGACGGGCCGATCTTCAGCCACCGAGCGGGCCGCCGTTTCCCTTCGTCGCTCTTCCCGGAGCTCATCCAATTCCTGCGGCGTGATGTCCTCGAGCCGGCGGCCCTCGAACCGGGCCGGGCGCTCGAACGGAATGCCACTCTCGTCGCTGTTCGAGTAGATGCCCGCGAGGTCCGGATCACCCCACGCCGTGCGCGCCGGCGCCCAGTTCCTGGCGCCGGCCCCTGCGGCACTTGCAGCGGTCGGCTGCGACTGGGCGGCAACGTGCGTGGATGGCAGCGTGCCGGTGGCGACGACGGCAAGGGCCGCGCCGAAGGACAGAAGAGACCGATAACTCATCGCAACGTCTCCTGAACGAGGATCCTACCGGCAGGGATAGTAGCACTTCTGGCGAGGCTTCGCCTCGGACCGTCGAACACGACCGCCGCGTGCTCGAGGACGTCGAGCGACGATTATCGTCGCGCCGGGCGCGAGCGACGATCACGTCACATTGGTGCCCGGCCGCTCAGCAGATTTCGTCGGGCGGCTCGAGTTCGTGCGGTTCCGAGGGAGCCACGATGATCTGGTTGTCCACACGCCGGATGCCAGGTGCGCTGCCGGCCGCCCGATCGGCTGCGTCGTACTGCAGCCACGATCCGACGGTTCCGGTGAGGGTGGCCACGTCGCCCTCGACCGTGACCGTCACGTGGCGGGCGTCGAGATCCGCGTTGCGATGCAGCGCCTGCCTGATACGTCTGTGCAGATCCCGCTGCGTCGTCTTCGGTGAGACGTCGATGTGATTGAAGACGCCGCGCACGCCCCGCAAATGACGCACGACCTCCTCGGCATGCTCCTTCTGCAGGAGCCATTCGACCTTGCCCGTGAGCGTCACGTGCCCGTCGTGAACGGTCACCTGCACGCCTTCGGGAATGGCGGGTCGAAGCTTCAGCGCGTGCACCACGTCCGCGGCAATGTCCGGATCGGTCCGATCCACCTTGAGCCGGACGACAGTGTCGTTGGCGACGGCGCGCACGCCGCGAACGCGCTTGGCCACGCGTTCGGCCGCGAGCTTCCCCGCGTAGCTGTCCACGAAGCCCGTCAACGTCACGACACCGTCCTTGGCCGACACGCCAATGGCACTGTCGTCCACCTCAGGGTCCCAGTCGAGCTGGCGGATCACCGAATCGCGAAGGCGAATGTCCGAGCCCGTGGCGCTTGCAGTTGTCATTCCCTGATCCTCCCGGGGCTGCCGACGCCATCTCCGTGCCACGTGCGCGGGTCAACGATGGCCCATGTTCGCGCATGATCCTCGTTCGATTGGTGGGGAATGATTCCCAGCCCGGCGAATTTTTAACGGCCGACGACCAGCCGGCGTCGTCGAAGGGCGGTCAGTGACGCTCCGCCTCAAACCGCCGAGACTTACAAGGGCGGAGTGCCTGCGCTTCACTGCCGCCAGTATTCGCTTTGTCCCGGTTCGCGGGGCTAGTGCGTCACGCTTCGCCGGCAGGCGGCACGCACGATGCTACCGGACCGGCCATGGAGAGTCCCCGGGGTCAGGATACGACTGTCGAGCGGCGTCTTCGCCGGAGCGCAATCACCAAGCCGCCTGGGTCGTGGCGCACGGTGCCCAACCTCGAGGATTACACGGCGGCTCGGGCGGCGTTTTCGTGGACGGACGCTCGCCGTCGCCTGGATGGGTTGCCCGACGGGCAGGGCATGAACATCGCGCACGAGGCGGTGGATCGGCACGCCCTCGGCGGGCGAGCCGATCGTGTGGCCCTTCGCTGGCTTGGAAGACAGGGCGAGCGTCTGGACATCTCCTACGGCGCGCTTCGACAGCAGACCAACCGGTTCGCCAACGCACTGAACCAGTTGGGCGTAAATCGTGGGGACGTCGTAGCGACGCTGACGGGACGCATCCCTCTGCTGTACGTGGCGGCGCTCGGCGCGCTCAAGCACGGTGCCATGTACTGCCCTTTGTTCTCGGCGTTCGGTCCGGACCCGATTGCCGCGCGGTTGGAGATTTCGAGTGCTCGGGTGCTCGTCACCACGGAGACACTCTATCGACGCAAAGTGGAACCGCTGCGCGCTCGATTGCCTCATCTCGAGCACGTGCTGCTCGTTCGTGAGCATGGCGATCGAGCGCCAGACGGTACGCGCGAATTCGAGCAGCTCGTGAACGGGATGTCCGCTGAGTACAGCATTGCTCCGACGGATCCCGAGGACGTGGCCCTCCTGCACTTCACGAGCGGCACCACCGGCCGCCCCAAGGGCGCGCTGCACGTGCACGAGGCCGTGGTCGCGCACGACGTGACAGCCTGGTACGCGCTGGACCTGCATCCGGACGACCGATTCTGGTGTACCGCCGATCCCGGGTGGGTGACGGGCACGTCCTACGGCATCATCGCGCCGCTCGTGCACGGCCTGACGAGCATCGTGGACGAGGCAGACTTCGACGCCGAACGCTGGTATCGCATCATCGCCGACGAGCGGATCACGGTCTGGTATACGGCACCCACGGCCATCCGCATGCTCATGAAGGCTGGAACGGACCTGGCCCGAAAGTACGACCTCGGCAGCCTGCGCTTTCTCGGAAGTGTTGGAGAACCCCTCAATCCGGAAGCCGTGGTATGGGGGAACGAGGCCTTCGGACAGCCGTTTCACGACAACTGGTGGCAGACGGAGACGGGCGGCATCATGATCGCGAACTTCGCCTCGATGGACATCCGTCCCGGCTCGATGGGGCGGCCGTTGCCGGGAGTCGACGCCGCGATCGTGCAGCGCACGAACGATGGCGGCGTGGTGCCCATCGAGGCACCCGACCAGGAGGGCGAACTGGCCCTGCGACCCGGGTGGCCATCGATGTTTCGAGGGTACCTGAACGAGCCCGAACGCTATGCGAAGTGTTTTGTCGGAGGATACTACCTGACCGGGGACCTTGCATCGCGCGATGCGGACGGCTATTTCTGGTTCGTGGGTCGGGCCGATGACGTGATCAAGTCGTCGGGACACCTGATCGGGCCCTTTGAGGTGGAGAGTGCGCTGCTCGAGCACGCCTCGGTGGCCGAGGCCGGAGTGATTGGCAAGCCGGACCCGGTGGCCGGCGAGATCGTCAAGGCGTTCGTTGCCCTCAAGCCGGGGTTCGAGGCAAACGAGAGTCTGCGCCGCGAGCTTCTCGGATTCGCGCGCACGCGTCTGGGGGCCGTCGTGGCCCCCAAGGAGATCGTGTTTCTCCCGGGCATCCCGAAGACGCGGTCGGGCAAGATCATGCGTCGCCTGTTGAAGGCGCGCGAACTGGGTCTCCCCGAAGGGGATACGTCGACACTGGAGTCGCTGTGAGCCTTCACCTGCTTCGCGAGATGCTGCGGATCCGCCGCTTCGAGGAGAAATGCGCAGAGCTCTATGGAGCGGGGGCCATACGTGGGTTTCTGCACCTCTACATTGGCGAGGAAGCCGTGGCAGTGGGGGCGATGCAAGCGCTCACCCCGGAGGACGCCGTCGTGGCCACCTACCGCGAGCACGGGCACGCGCTGGCGCGCGGCATCTCCGCGAATGCCGTGATGGCGGAGATGTTCGGCAAGCAGGAAGGGTGCAGCCGCGGCCGCGGCGGGTCGATGCACATCTTCGACGGGGCCACCAGGTTCTACGGGGGAAACGCCATCGTGGCCGGAGGCCTTCCGATTGCCGTCGGGCTCGCGCTTGCCGACCGCATGCTGGGCCGGCCACACGTGACCGCCTGTTTCTTCGGGGATGGCGCCGTAGCCGAGGGCGAGTTCCACGAGTCGATGAACCTGGCCGTGCTCTGGAAGCTGCCCGTGCTGTTCCTGTGCGAGAACAATCTCTACGCCATGGGCACTCATATCGATCGCGCCCTCGCGAGTACGGATCTCACGACGCGCGCGCGTGCGTACGGCATCCTGGCGGATTCCTGCGACGGCATGGACGTCCTCGCCGTGCAGGAGGCGGTGCGCCGCGCGGTCGAACGCGTCAGGCAGGGCGAACCATGCTTTCTCGAGTGCCGGACGTATCGGTTCCGCGCGCACTCGATGTTCGACGCCGAGCTCTATCGCACCAAGGCCGAAGTGGAGTCGTGGAAGCAGCGCGACCCGATTGCGTCGTGTGCGAACCGCTTGATGGCTGCAGGTGAATTGAACGACGAGCGCCGGGCGGCGATCGAAGCCGACGTGGCGCAAGAGATCGCGGAGGCGGTGGCCTTTGCGGAACAGGGGACGTGGGAGCCGGTGGAGCACCTCATCCGAGACGTGTACACGCGAGAGGCGTGAACGGACCATGCGGCGGACAGAAGATGATGCGAACAACGTATCGAGAGGCAGTGCGGACGGCCATACGCGAGGCACTTCGGACCGACAACCGGGTGTTCCTCATGGGGGAGGACGTTGGCCGGTACGGCGGGGCGTACGCGGTGAGCAAGGGACTGCTCGAAGAATTCGGCCCGGAGCGCATCCGGGACACGCCCTTGTCGGAATCGACGTTCGTCGGTGCCGGCATCGGGGCGGCACTCGGGGGGGCTCGCCCGATCGTGGAGGTCATGACGGTCAACTTCTGCCTGCTGGCGCTCGATCAGATCGTCAACAATGCCGCAACCATCCGGCACATGTCCGGTGGTCAGTTCAGCGTGCCGGTCGTGATCCGGATGGCGACCGGCGCAGGCCGTCAGCTGGCGGCGCAGCACGCACACAGCTTCGAAGGGTGGTTCGCCCACATTCCCGGCCTTCGCATCGTCGTGCCGGCCACGCTGGAGGACGCGCGCGGCATGCTGCCCACCGCGCTCGAAGATCCGGATCCTGTTCTCATCTTCGAGCACCAGACGCTCTACAACATGGAGGGTGAGCTGCCCGAGGGTGCCGGCGCCGTGGACATCGATCGCGCGGCGGTGCGGCGTCCGGGGACGGACGTCAGTCTCATCACGTACGGTGCGACGCTGCACACGGCGCTTCGGGCGGCCAGCGACCTGGCGCAGGAGGGCACGGAGGCGGAGGTCATCGATCTGCGCACGCTGCGCCCGCTCGATATGGCAACGATCGAGGCGTCCGTGCGAAAGACCCGGCGCGTCGTGATCGTCGACGAGGGGTGGCGCAGCGGTAGCCTGTCGGCCGAGATTGCCGCCAGGCTGGCCGAGTCGCTGTTCTACGAGCTCGACGCGCCAGTGGCCCGGGTGTGCACCGCGGAAGTCCCGATTCCATACGCCAAGCACCTGGAGGACGCGGCGCTCCCCCAGGTTCCTGCAATCGTGACGGCCGTGCGCGGCCTCGTCGGCGCGGCGGTGAGTCGGTGATCGAGTTTCGAATGCCGGCGCTTGGAGCCGACATGGAGGCCGGTACGCTCGTCGAGTGGGTGAAGCGACCCGGCGACGCGCTGGCTCGCGGCGACATCGTTGCCGTCGTCGACACGGAAAAGGGAGCCATCGAGATCGAGGTGTTCCAGGAGGGCGTACTCGATCGGACGGTCGTCGAGCCAGGCGAGAAGGTGCCGGTGGGGACGGTCCTGGCGTTCATCCGCGACCTGTCGGAGTCGCCAGGAGCCGAAGCACCTGTCGTCGCGAAACCGGCAGCAGGAGCGGCACAACCGGTTGCCGAGCGTGCACGCGTGCCTGAAGCGCCTTCGCCGACGACTGCCGCGGCGCTCGCAAAGAGGCGACGGATCTCGCCGGCCGCGCGCAAGGCGGCGGAGGAGCTCGACGTCGACGTGTCGACTGTCGAGGGCACAGGGCCCGGTGGTTCGGTGACGCGAGCCGATGTCGAGCGGGCAGCGCAGGCAGCGAGAGCGCCAGCCGGTGCGCCGTCGGTGACGCCGCATCCCGCCACGGCGTTGGATCGCAGTGCCGCCATGCGGACGGCGATTGCCGCGGCGATGAGCCGATCCAAACGTGAGATACCGCACTTGTATCTCGCGACGACCATCGACATGAGCGAATTGCTGCAGTGGGTGACGGCGCAGAACGCCCGGCGCAGTGTTACCGAGCGGTTGTTGCCGCTGGCAGTGCAGCTGAAGGCCGTGGCTCGCGCGGTGGTCGATGTCCCGCAGATCAACGGGTTCTGGGTGGACGCGGCGTTCCGCCCGGGTCCGGGCGTCCACATCGGGTGCGCTGTCGCGCTCCGCGACGGCGGGCTCGTCGCGCCGGCGCTTCACGACGTGGACCAGAAGGACATCGACGCGGTGATGCGGGACCTGCGGGACCTGATCACACGAGCACGGGCCGGCACACTGCGCAGCTCGGAGCTCGCGGATTCGACGATCACCGTCACGAGCCTTGGCGATCTCGGCGTCGAGAGCGTGTTCGGCATTATCTACCCGCCGCAAGTGGCCCTGGTCGGGTTCGGGCGTGTCGTCGATCGGCCATGGGCCATCGAGGGGCGCGTCGACGTGCGACCTGTGATGACCGCGAGCGTCTCGGCCGATCATCGGGCGGTCGATGGCCGTCGCGCCGGTCTCTTCCTGGGCGCCATCGAGCGCTGGATGCAGCGTCCGGAGTCGCTGTAGAGGACGGTGACCTATGACGCGGGATGAAGTGGAAGCAGCCGTCCTCGATGCACTATCCGGAATCGCGCCGGAGGTGGATCGTCCGTCCTTGCGCCGAGACGTGCCGCTGCGTGACCAGGTGGATCTCGATTCGTTCGACTATCTGAACTTCCTGATCGCCGTGCACCAGGCGACAGGTGTCGAAGTGCCCGAGACGGACTATCCGAAGCTGGCAACCGTCAACGATGCAGTCGACTATCTCGTGCAGCGAGTTGCCGCCTGAGACAGCAGGTGCGCGAAGAGGGTGAACCACGGATCACTGCCCGACGGTGCTGAGGCAGAACCCTCGTCAGCAGTTACCGGTCGACGACCGAATCATTGCCGCAGGCGCCGCAGATCACGTGGTAGTGCGTTGGTTTCTCGCTGTGAGTCCATGCGGCCGTATCGTAACTCCCGCAGACCTGGCATTCCTGGCTCGTATGGCCGTTCGCGCATCGATACGCGTCAACGTATGCACTGGTCGATTGAGCCGGCGCGCTTCTTGCCAATTGATCAGGATTCCGGATGGCTGCCTCTGCCCAGTGCATCGGCTGACCACAATCGGGACAATCATGTGCGGAGCGGTCTCCGATGCTCGGCATGAGGACATGATACCGGTATGCGCTTCAAGAATCGCGAAGAAGCGGCGCGGCAGCTCTCCGCTCGGTTGTCGGCCTATCGAGGGCAGAATCCGCTGGTGCTCGGCGTGCCACGCGGGGCTGTTCCAATGGCCAGAATCATCGCCGATTCGTTGGACGGCGAGTTCGACGTCGTGCTCGTACGGAAGTTACGCGCCCCCGGACAGCCGGAGTTGGCCATCGGCGCCATTGACGAAGAGGGAACCGTGTTGAAGGGAGCCTACTTCGACATTGCGGACGAACGGTACCTCCGGGAAGAAATTCGCACGCAGCGGGAGATTCTGCGTGCACGCCGTCAGATGTATACCCGTACCCAGGGGACGATTGACGCTGCCGGCCGAATTGTGATCGTCGTGGACGATGGAATTGCCACCGGATCGTCGATGCTGGCGGCGATTCGTGCCGTGCGCGTCAGGAACCCGCAGAAGATCGTGGTGGCCATAGGTGTGGCGCCGGCGCAGGCGCTGGATGCCATCCAGGCTGAGGCCGACGAAGTCGTCTGCCTGCGGGCGCCACGCGAGTTCCTGGCGGTCGGCCAGTTCTTCGTGGACTTTTCCGAGGTGACTGACGAGATGGTGGTGGCGGCACTCTCGCGCGAGAGCGGCGAGAAGGTATGACACCTGCACGGCCGAGTTGAGGTCATCATGAGCGGGAGCGCGAAGACCGAGGCGGTTGACATCCCGGCCGGACCCGTAGCCGTGGCAGGTGATCTTCGCGTGCCGGCGGGGGCGCGCGGTCTGGTCCTCTTCGCGCATGGGAGCGGCAGCAGTCGATTCAGCACGCGGAACCGGCAGGTGGCTGAGTTTCTCGGCGAACGTGGATTCGCGACGTTGCTGCTCGACCTCCTGACGCCGAAGGAAGAGGCCGTCGACGTCCAGACGGCCCAGTACCGGTTCGATATCGCGCGCCTGGGACCTCGCGTGAGCGCTGCGGCGGATTGGGCCGTACGCCGGCCCGATCTCGAGTCGTTGCCAATCGGGTGCTTCGGCGCGAGCACCGGCGCCGCCGCCGCGCTGATTGCCGCCGCGGATCGACCGGGCGACATCAGAGCGGTCGTGTCACGTGGAGGACGTCCCGACCTTGCCGGTGAGGCGCTGAAGCGGGTGAACGCGCCGACGCTGCTCATCGTGGGTGGCGAGGATCAGCCGGTCATCGAATTGAACCGGGAAGCCATGCGCCACATGCACGGGGTTGTGAAACTCGAGATCGTACCGGGTGCAACGCATCTCTTCGAGGAGCCTGGCGCGCTCGAGCAGGTGGCCGCTCTTGCCGCTGAGTGGTTCGATCGCCATCTGACACCAGGGCGCGCGTGAACGAGAGCCGCGCCGCCCACCACGTTTGTAGTTGACGAGCCTGACGCCATGTCGAGCACGGATGGCTGGCGTCGGCACGGCTGGACATGCACGAGGGGCAGTGGGACGGTTCTGTGATGCCTTCGTGGGAGCACTTTTCGCACGACGCGGACATCGGCGTCGTCGGCCATGGGCCGACAAAGGCTGAAGCCTTCCGCCAGGCCGCCATTGCGCTGACGGCGGTCGTGACCGACCCGGGAACCGTGATGCCGAAGACGCCCGTCGAGATCGAATGCCGCGCTCCGAATGATGAAATACTGCTCGTCGAGTGGCTGAACGCGCTCATCTATGAGATGGTGGAGTACGGCTACGGGACCCAGGCGGATCTCGAAGCCATCGAGGAACACGGTTGCATGCCCAACGCCCGTCCCGAGTGGGTGTCCTCCCGGGCGAAGCGCCGGCAGCAGGACGAGATGGGCACACTTGGATCGGGAAATCACTACCTCGAAGTGCAACGTGTGGCCCAGGTATACGACGCGACCGTGGCGAGACTCTTCGGCCTTCAGCAGGACGACGTGGTCGTATCGATTCACTGCGGGTCGAGGGGGCTGGGTCATCAGATCGGGACCGAGTTCCTCGGGGAGATGGCGATTGCGGGGGCGTCCCTGGGCGTCACGATTCCCGACCGCGAGCTGGCCTGCGCACCGGTGGAGTCGGAGCTGGGACAGCGGTATCTTGGCGCCATGCGTGCCGGAATCAACTGCGCGTTGGCCAACCGCCAGATCATCACGCACCTCGTTCGCCGAGCGTTTGCCGAACTCCTGCCATCGGCAGAGCTCGTGCTCCTGTACGACGTGTCGCACAACACCTGCAAGCTGGAAGAGCACGAGTGTGACGGCACGCGTAAGCCCGTGTTCGTCCACAGGAAGGGCGCCACGCGGTCGCTGGGTCCGGGGCATCCGGATCTTCCACCCGGTCTCCGGAGTGTCGGGCAGCCGGTACTCATCGGCGGCACCATGGGAACTGCGTCGCACATTCTCGTCGGCACGAGCGACAGCGAGCGAATGTCGTTTTCCTCGTCGTGCCACGGCGCGGGTCGCGCGATGAGCCGGCACGAGGCGCTGAAGCGTTGGAAGGGACGGCAGGTCGTGGACGATCTGGCGGCACGCGGCATCATCGTCCGGAGTCCCTCGTCGCGCGGCGTCGCAGAGGAGGCGCCCGGCGCCTACAAAGACGTGGACGCAGTGGTCGATGCCGCCGATCGGGCGGGGCTCTCACGCAAGGTGGCACGACTGGAGCCGCTCGTGTGCGTCAAGGGATGAGCGGCGTCGCGCCGGCGCGCACGGATCCTCACATTGCTTCAGCGGCATCCTCCGACGACCCGAACGCGGACGCGGGCACTGTGGCGGGTCCGCCGTACTGCGAGTCTCAGTGTCGTGAGACGGCCCTCAGCAGGGGTTATGTTGGTGCCCGCAAGTCTGCGAGCGATTCGTCACGATAGTCGCGTTCGATCGCTGCTGCAATCAGGGGAGCGACGCTCGTCACCTCGATCTGCGCGGTTGGTCCACACGCTGGCGTCACGGTGTCCGTGGCCATGAATCGCGCGAGTCCCAGCGTCGGCAGTATCTCGGCGGCGCGACCCACGCACAGCGCATGTGTGACTGCCACTGTTATCGGGCCGGTCGCTCCGGCGCCCCGGAGCGCGGCCACGGCCGCTTCGACGGTTCCCCCTGTGCTCAGCATGTCGTCGATGACGAGCGGCGCACGTCCGCGCACGTCGCCGATGACGTCGTGTGCCTTGACGGTGTCGCCATCCATCCGCGTCTTGTGCACGAATGCCATGGGGATCTGCAGCAGGCGGCTGTACTCGCGTGCCAGCTTCACCGCACCGAGGTCCGGGGCCACGACGACCGAGTCGTCGCGCACACTCGGGCGAGCCGAGCGCGCCAGCAGCGGCACAGCCGTCAGATGATCCATGGGAGCATCGAAGAATCCTTCAATGGCCGGTGCATGAGCGTCGATGAGCATCAATCGGTCCAACCCGGCCGTGCCGATGACGGATGTGGCAACACGCGCGCCGAGCGCGCGCCGGTGAGATCGGCGGTCCTGCCGCGCGTATCCGAAGTAGGGAATGATTGCCGTGAGTCGCTCCGCACCGGAACGCCGGCAGGCATCTGCCAGCAGCAGCAGTTCCAGCATGCGCTGCTCCACCGGAGGACAGGTCGGCTGCAGGAGATAGAGGTGACGGCCGCGAACCGACTCGCGCAGCTCAATCTGGATCTCCCCATCGGGGAAACGCCGGCACTCGTACGCGGTGGCTGACAGGCTGAGAATCTCGCATACCTGCGCCCCGAGCGTGGTGGCCGCGGGGCCGACGAGGACCGTGAGGTGTTCGCCCATGCTGGACCGCTACGTGTTCCGGAACGCGAATGTCGTACCCGTTGCTTCGACCAGGTCGCGGTTCGCATCAGCGACTGCCTGACGGCTGCGATTCACGCGAGTCCGCGGCCAGGACCCGGATTCCGGTGGCGGCGTGCGCCCGCCAGTCCGGAATCCAGCCTCCACCCGGCTCGCGAAGGAATCCGCAAACGGACGAGATCTTCCGCACATATCTGGGGTCGCAGTGCTCGCTATTCCCACGGGCCATGATATAACCTCACCCACACGAGGATTCCTATGCGCCAGCTTCGTCCAGTTCTTGGTTGTTCCGTCGTCATCATCGGCGTGATGTTGGTCAGTGGGCCCGCTGCCGCGCAGAGTATTTTGAACGGCGACTGGGTGGGCCTGTTTCACGAAGATCAACCCGAACGCGGACCCGGGCCGGAGGTCGGCGACTACACCGGTCTGCCGATGAACGACGCGGGCCGACAGTACGCCGACAGTTGGGACGCGTCCCGGTTGACCCTGCCGGAGCATCAGTGCCGGGCGCACGTCTCCCCGTACATCTACCGGGGGCCCATCCGCGTGCGTATCACCGAGGAGCACGATCCGGCTACGCAGGAGGTTGTGGCCATCAAGCATTTCCTGAGTACCTACGCTCAGGAGCGCACAATCTGGCTCGACGGTCGCCCCCATCCTCCGGAACATGCGCCTCATACATGGATGGGGTTCTCGACCGGCGAGTGGCAGGGGAATGTCCTCAAGGTCGTCACGACTCACATCAAACAAGGATGGCACCGCCGAAACGGCCTTCCAATGAGCGCCAAGACCACGATGACGGAGTTTTTCTTCCGGCACGACAACGTCCTGACGCAGTTGAGCATCACCGAGGACCCCATCTTCCTGGAAGAGCCGCTCGTGAAGACGACGAACCTGCTGCTGGATGTGAACACGCGGCCGAACCAGTACCAGGCGTGGATCTATTGTCAGGCCGACGACGAGGTCCCCGGCCGCGATCCGGCGTACGTGCCACACTATCTCCCCGGCCAGAACGAGTTTCTCGAGGAGTTCGCCATTCGATTCGGCATCCCGGTCGAGGCGACCCGCGGGGGGGCCGAGACGATGTACCCCGAATATGTCGAAAAGATGAAGACGATGCCGGCACCGGGGTCACGCCCGTAGCGGCCGTGGAGACGACCATGCGTACGAAGGCAACCGGCGTTCCTCTCCCGGGTCTCGTGGTTCTCGTTGGCGCGGCGGTCGTACTGGGCGCGCTCACGGCGCCGACCGACACGCGCGCGCAGGGCGGCGCG
>CAZDLW010000044.1:0-26302 GCA_964505975.1 uncultured Bifidobacteriaceae bacterium
CGCCCGCCTGGCGCCCCGCGCCGACACCGACACGCTGGCCACGTACATACCGAAACTTGCCGCAGTCCCGCTCGATTTTCAGCCCGGTACGCTGTGGCGGTACAGCGGTCAGGCAGGCTTCGACGTCCTGAGCCGGGTCGTTGAAGTCGCCTCGGGCCTGACCTTCGACAGGTACCTTCGGGAGCGTCTGCTCGACCCGCTCGGGATGCCCGATACGGGCTTCTTTGCACCGCCGGACAAGGCGCGGCGAGTCGTGACGATGTCCCAGACGACCCCGGAGGGGTTGCGCTCGGTCGCGCGCACCGACTCCACGGTGTACTTCTCCGGCGCCGGTGGCATGATGAGCACCGCAGAGGACTACCTGCAGTTTGCCCAGATGATGCTCAACGGTGGCGAGCTCAACGGCCGACGGTATCTGAGCCCGCGGACCGTCGCACTGATGATCGACAACCACACGGGCGACATGGTGAATGGCCAGTTCGGCCGGCCGCCGCGCGGAATGGGTTTCGGTCTCGGCATGCAGGTCGTGGAGGATCCGGTGGCCGCCGACCTCCGGGTGTCCAAGGGCGCCTACGGATGGGCCGGCGGAACGGGCGTGAGCTTCTGGATCGAGCCTGAGGAGGAGATCGTCTCGATCTACTTCGTGCAGGGCGGATCGGGCGGCGCGCTCCGCGCCGAGGTCGAGAACGCCATTCGACAGGCCATCGTGGATTGACCCAGCGTTGTGCGCGGAGGTAGCTCGCGCCTGCTGTGGCCGATGTGGCCGGCGGGTTTTGTCCCCCGGGCGCCCCGCGCCCCGGTAGCTCGCGCAGGAGGGCGGCTCCATCCACGGCGCCGCTGCCGAGGCGCCGTCCGTTGAAGCCACCATCCATTCGTCCGTAATCTGGCGAGGCTCCGCCGCGGACCGTCGAGCATGTCGGCAGCCGCTCCGCCTCGCCAGTGGCAGTATCTCCAGGCCCGCGCTCCGCGCGGGCCTGGAGTTTCTACATTCGCCGTTCATTCTGAGGGCGATTTCAGCGGCTCCGCTCCGTGGGCCACCTGAAGGTGGCTCCCACGTACGAACGCTGTGGACCCAACAGAGGCATTCATCTCAGTCGGTCAGGACTGCCGGCCGGGGATCGGGTCGCACATGCCGTTTGACTTATCTCATGAATGATGGTTTATATGAACGTGTATTGAATTCGGTTCGTGACCCGATGCAGGAGTGTGTGGGGTGAGCCTCAATGTTGCCGCCAGTCGATGTGCCGACGTGCTGCGGGTGCTTGCGGACGACACGCGCCTGCAGGTGGTCCGGCTCCTGCTGAACGGTCCGCGCCATGTGGGACAGCTGAACGAGGTGCTGCAGATCGATCAGAGCCTATTGTCGCATCATCTGCGGGTGATGCGGGAGGCCGGTCTGATCGTGTCGCAGCGCGATGGGAAGGCGGTTCGATATCAGCTTGCTCCAGTGCTGCAAGCCCGCCGAAAAGGTCAACTGATCGACCTGGGGTGCTGTCGGTTGTCGTTCGACTGAGTCGCCACGAGTGTCCGGTCTGTGATGCTGGTGGCCCTTCCCACTCCGAGATCGTCGATGGCGGAACGCCACCCTTCAGCCTGGTTTCGCCGCATCGGTCGGTGCGTCCGGGCGCGCGTGTTCGCGCTCGCGCTGCTTGGCCTGTTCGGCGTGGTTTTCATGGGCTGCGATCGGCCCGGGCGCGGAGGAGCGCACCCGTTCGATCGGAGCAGACTGATCGTCAGCGGGTCGAGCACGCTGGCCCCGTTGGTGAGCGAGATCGCCAGACGGTTCGAGTCCATCCATCCCGGCGTGCGTATCGACGTGCAAACTGGCGGGTCGTCACGCGGTATCGCGGACGTTCGTCGAGGAAGCGCTGACGTGGCCATGGTGTCGCGGGCGCTGGGATCCGACGAAACCGATCTGGCGGATCATCCCATCGCCATGGACGGCATCGCCATCATCGTGCATCGCGACAATCCGGTGCCATCGCTGACCGACCAGCAGATTGCCGGCCTCTTCACCGGACGGATTGGACGCTGGGCCGAGGTGGGTGGCGCCGATGCACCAGTCACCGTGGTGAACAAGGCCGAGGGCCGCGCGACGCTCGACCTGTTCCTGAGCCACTTCGGGCTGGCGCGCGACACGATCCGCCCCCATGTCGTCATCGGCGACAACCAGCACGGGATTCTCACCGTGGCCGCGGATCCGCATGCCGTCGGCTACGTCTCGATTGGTGCCGCCGACGCGGAGATGGCGCGCGGCGTGGCAATCCGTCTGCTGCCGATGGACGGTGTCGCACCCACGCTCGCCGACGTTCGCAGCGGGGCGTTTCCGCTCGCACGTCCGCTGAATCTCGTCACGTACGGCGAGCGCGCGGCCCTGACCGAGGCGTTCATGGCCTTTGCGGCCTCGGATGCCGTACTCGATCTGGTGGAGGCCCAGTTCCTTGTTCCGATTGCCGAGTGACACGATCCTCGTGTGGACGCTGCGCGTTCTCGCGGGGCTCGCCTCGGCAGTCGTCGTACTCGTCGTGGGATTTCTGATCATCGAGTCGTGGCCGGCGCTTCGATCGGTCGGCCTCGCGCGGTTCTTCCTGGACTCGTCCTGGCACCCGACCGGTGGTGCGGCCCAGGGACGCTTCAGTCTGACGCCAATGCTCGTCGGGACGCTCGCGGCGGCGGCGGGGGCCATGCTGCTGGCCGCGCCGCTGGGATTGGCGTCCGCGCTGCTCTGCACGTTCTACGCGCCGACGGGGGTGGCCACGACGTATCGCCGCTCGATCGAGCTGCTTGCCGGCATCCCCTCGGTCGTGTACGGCTTCTGGGGTCTCGTCGTGCTGACGCCGCTGATTCGGCAGTGGCAACCGCCGGGGCAAAGCCTCCTCGCGGGAGTGCTGATCCTCACGCTGATGATCGTACCGACGGTTGCGCTGCTGTCGGAAGCAGGGCTCCGCAGTGTGCCGCGTTCCTATCTGTACGGCGCGGCAGCGCTCGGCTTGTCCCGGTGGGCCACGATTCGAGGCGTGGCGCTCCCGGCGGCGCGCGGCGCCATTCTCACCGCGGTGCTCCTGGCGACAGGGCGTGCGATCGGGGAAACGATGGCGGTGCTCATGGTGTCGGGCAACGTCGTGCAGCTTCCCCGGGGACTGTTCGAACCGGTGCGGGTGCTGACCGCCAACATCGCGCTCGAACTGGGGTATGCGCTCGATCATCACCGCTCGGCCCTGTTCGTCTCGGGGCTGCTGCTCATGGCGATGGTCGTCGTGCTCGTCCTGATCGCGGAGCGTATGGACCGCGGGCGGCTGTATGCCTGACATGTCGGCGGGCCGCGCCATCGTCATGGGCCGCGGCCGGACCGACTGGTCCGACCGCCTGGCGACAGCGATCGTCTGGTTGGCTGCGCTGGCGGTGACGGCCGCATTTCTCTGGATTCTGGGGGATCTGGTCCGCCATGGCGCGACGCAGGTGTCGTGGCGCTTCCTCGTTGACGCCCCAGCCGATGCCGGGCGCGCAGGTGGCATCGGTCCCATCCTGATCTCGACCGGTCTCATCCTCACGGTCTGCCTGCTGGCGAGCGTGCCTCTCGGGACGGGGACGGCCATTCTGTTGGCAGAGTTCTCTCGTGGAAGGGAATGGCTCGGCCGGTTCGTGCGCCGATCGCTCGATGTGCTGGCTGCGGTGCCGTCGATCGTGTTCGGGTTGTTCGGGAACGCATTCTTCAGTCTCTATCTTGGCCTGGGCTTCTCGATTCTGTCGGGCGGGCTGACGCTGGCGTGCATGGTGCTGCCGCTATTGATCCGAACGATGGAGGAGGGGTTGCGGGCGGTACCCGACGACTACCGGCACGCCGCGGCGGCGCTGGGTCTCTCGAAGACGTTCACGATCTCGCGCATCCTGGTTCCGGCGGCAACGTCCGGCCTCGTTGTCGGCCTCGTGCTGGGAATTGGACGGGCGCTTGCCGAGACCGCCGCGCTGCTGTTCACGAGCGGCTATGTCGATCGTGTGCCTGGTTCGCTCTTCGACTCGGGCCGCGCGCTGTCGGTCCACGTGTACGACCTCGCCATGAACGTGCCCGGTGGTGCGCCGAACGCCTATGCGACGGCGCTGGTCCTGGTCGTGCTGCTCCTGACCATCAACGTCGCGACCGTCCAGTTGGCCGATCGCTGGCTGCGCCGGGGGGTCGTGGTGGCATGACGGGACCGAACGTGCCGCACGTGCGCGGTGTACCGCCCACGTGCCCTCCACGCCGGGAGCCCTGTGTGGACATCGTGCGATTGTGCGTGTCCTATCACGGCATCCCGGCATTGCGCGACGTGACGCTGCCGGTTCACGCCGGCTGCGTGACCGCGGTGGTGGGTCCATCGGGGTGCGGCAAGAGCACTCTCCTCATCGCTCTCAATCGCCTGACCGACCTGGTGCCCGGGTGTACGGTCACCGGTCGGATTACGCTCGAGGGTCAGGACCTCCACGATCGGCACGTGGACGTGATCGCCCTGCGCCGGCGTGTCGGGATGATCTTCCAGAAGCCGAATCCCTTTCCGCTCTCGATCCGGAAGAACCTGACGTTCCCGCTCGAACACCACGGGATGCGGCGCCGTCAGGAGCGCGAAGCCGAGGCCGAGCGAGCGCTGCGTCGCGTCGGTCTCTGGGACGAGGTCAAGGATCGGCTCGACGCCCCAGCCTTGAGTCTGTCGGGCGGGCAGCAACAACGGCTGTGCCTTGCGCGTGCCCTCGCCCTCGCGCCGACAGTGCTCCTGTTGGACGAGCCGTGCAGCGCCCTGGATCCCATTGCCAGCGGCGTGGTGGAGGATCTGGTGGCGTCGCTCCGTGGCCAGTACACCATCGTCATCGTGACGCACAACCTCGCCCAGGCCCGACGCATTGCCGACGACGTGGCGGTGTTCTGGACACAGGATGGCGCCGGAACGCTCATCGAGCATGGCCCAACGGCCTCGCTGTTCGAGGCGCCGACCCACGAGTTGACCGCTGCCTACGTCCGCGGCATGCGCGGGTGATTCCGCGAACTGCGTTCCCCTCCGGACCTACGTCTGGCGCTCGTGGTATGTCCACGAAATGGCTGGTGCACCGAGGGCGCCGATGCGCCCGGCCGACAAGGCGCGACGACCGAGAATATTGGCCATATTTGAGGAAGGAGCAACGCAGCCGGCCGGGATGCAGCGGCGGCCGAATGCCCAGCTATTTCGTGGACACACCACTAGCCAACCTCACCGGGCGTTCGGGCGCACGACCAGTACGAAGTTCGCGTCGCGCGTCCTATAGAGCTACACAACAGTCTGAAGTCCAAGCAGCACTGTTAACCGGGATGTAACAGACCGTTCGTACCGGTCTTACACCGCGCTTCTAGGATCAGCTCGGCACCGGCACTCTTGCGCCGGCCATCGAAGAGCGGCGCGTCCGGATCATCCGCGAACCCGCCCGCTCTCGCATCAACAGGAGCTACCTTGTGACAACCAGACCAGGCAGACTGGCCCTATTGCTGGCCGGCTTCATCGCGCTCGCGGCGCAGGTTCTCGCGCAGACGCCGGGTCAGAGCGGACGAATCGTCGGCAAGGTGATCGACGAGGTCAATGGCTTTGCCCTGCCGGGCGTGACCGTTGCGGACACCACCGGGCGCGCGGTTCAAACGGATTTGGACGGCAACTTTTCCATCGAGTTACCCGCGGGCCCCCAGACGCTGATGTTCGTGCTCATGGGCTATGCCGATCAGACCGTGACCGTGACGGTCAGGCCCGGACAGGCCCTCACGCTCGACGTGGGCCTCTCACTCACTCGCTTTGCCGAGACCATCGAGGTGCGGGGCATCGCCACCGATCTCGAAACGTCGTCGTCGGCGGCGGCGCTGGCCATCCGGAGGACGGCCACCGTGATCTCCGACAACATCGGGGCGCAGGAGCTCAAGAACAACGCGGATTCGAACGCGGCCGCGGGTCTGCAGCGCGTCACTGGTCTGTCGGTCGTCGGGGGCGGATTCACGTTTGTCCGCGGCCTTGGCGAGCGATACAGCAACACCACGCTGGCTGGCTCGACCATCCCGTCGACGCAGCCCGAACGAAGGGTCATCCCGCTCGATATCTTTCCCGCGGGTCTGCTCGACAGTGTCTCCGTAGTGAAGTCGTATACGCCGGACCGCTCCGCGGAGTTCGCCGGCGGCCTGGTCGAGATCATTCCCTTGAAGATTGCGAACCGCCCGGTGTTCGACGCGTCGTACTCCTTCGGGGGCAATACGCGCACCATGGGCAAAGAGGGGCTCGATTACGCGGGCAGCGGCACCGACTGGTTGGCATTCGATGACGGACGCCGCGGGCTGCCGGCCGGAATTCCAGACAAGCGGGTCATCCGAGGCGGGATCTACACGCCAGACGTGGGTATGCTGCGAAGCGAGCTGGAGATGCTCGGTGAGAGTTTCGAGAACCTGTGGACGCCAGTGGCAGCGAACGGCAAGCCGAATCAGAGCTGGAGCCTGGTGTACGGAAATCGCTGGGGCGGGTTCGGACTGATTGGGAGCATCAACCATTCCTATCGCAGTCAGTACCAGGAGGAAGTTCAGAACTACTTCCGCCTCGAGGGCTCGTCGCTGTCGCCGTTTTCCGAGTACGAGTACCGCGTGTCGGAGAACAAGGCCACGCTGGCCGGGACGGCCACGGCAGCCTACCAGTTCGCGTCGAACAACCGGGTTGCCTTCCAGTATTTCACCACGAACATCGGACAGCGGGAGTCGCGCACCTTCGAGGGCTACAACTCGGACTACGGCCGGGACATTCGCAACAGCCGGATTCTGTGGGTTCAGGAGAACCTGAACACGGGGCAGTTCACGGGTGATCACCTGTTTCCGCGGCTCTCGAACACTCGCATCGACTGGCGCACGTCGTATTCACGATCCAATCGGGACGAGCCCGATCTGCGCGAGATGCTGTACGAGGACATTGGCGGATTCCGGCTCGCGGATCAGTCGCAGAGCGGTTTGCGTATGTTCAACGACTTGACCGAGGACTCGGTCGACGTGGCCTTCAACTGGAGCACGTCCTTCACCAACTGGGCTGGTCTGCCGACGATGGTCAAGTTCGGGCCCAGTTATACGAAGCGCGATCGCGATTTCTCGTCTCGCCGTTTCCGGTTCATTCCAATCGTTACCCAGGGCGTGAACCTGACGTTGCCGGCCGAGGAGCTGTATACGCCCCAGTCCATAGGGCCGAACTTCGAACTGCGCGAGGAGACACGCCCGACCGACACCTACAACGCGGACCAGACCGTTGCGGCGCTCTACGGGATGATCGACCTCCCGCTGGCGAGCCAATGGCGCGTGATTGGCGGCCTCCGTGTCGAACAGTTCGAGCAGCGGGTGAATACATTCGACCCGTTCTCGCTGCAGATCTTCGGCGATGCCCGCGAGATCGCGGCGGAGTCCAAGAAGACCGATGCTTTCCCGAGTGCCAATCTCGTGTACGCAGTCCGTCCCGATCAGAACATCCGATTTGGAGTCAGCCAGACTGTGAACCGTCCGGAGTTCCGGGAGCTGTCGCCCTTCGAGTTCACCGACATCGTGGGCGGCCGCGCGGTCATCGGCAACCCCGGGCTGACTCGCGCCCTGATCCGGAACTACGACGTGCGCTGGGAGTGGTTCCCGGGCGCTGAGCAGGTGATTGCGGCGAGCTTCTTCGTGAAGCAGTTCGACGATCCAATCGAGCGCTTCGTGGAGCCGACCGCGCAGCTTCGCACGTCGTACACGAATGCGGATTCGGCGCGAAATGTCGGATTCGAGCTCGAGGCCCGCAAGGCGATCTCGGAGCACTTCTTTGCTGGCGCCAACTACACGTACATCGACTCGGAAATCGAGCTGACGCCGTTCCAGACCAACGTGCTGACCTCGCTCGTGCGGCCCCTTGCGGGCACGTCCAGGAGCATCCTCAACGGAGTGGCCGAGGCACGCTTCAAAGGAACGACGGTACGGTTCCTCGTCAACTATTTCAGCGACCGGATCATCGACGTGGGTTCGCTGGGTCTGCCGGACATCTTCGAGGCGGGTCGCGCCACGATCGATCTCGCTGTCTCGAAGCGCCTGGACCGCGTGAACCTCCGGTTCTCGCTCGACAACCTGACGGACAGACAGGTCGAATTCACCCAGGGCACCGAACTGCAGCGCGCCTACAGGCTGGGTCGCACCCTGGCATTCCAAGTGGGCTATTCGCTCTTCTAGGACACCGAACATGAAGAAGCAGACAGGCATGCACAGACTGATTGGATCGAAGGCGCTTCTCGCCGGTGCGATTCTCCTCGTCGTCATTGGCCAGCCGCTCGAGTTGCGCGGTCAGGTCGCGGGCCCGCAGGCCGAGGCAAGCGGACTGGACAAGCCGGTGCGCGTCATCCAGGGCCGGTACTCGAGCGACGTCCGGTTGACCAGCAACGTCGTCTGGGTGCTGCGCGGCGCGGTCTCGATCGCCGCGCCGGCTCGGATCCTCATCGACCCGGATACGCGGGTCATCGCGGAAGCGGCGACGGCAGGTACATTCATGATCGAGCGAGGGGCTGAGATTGTCACGAACGGAACGATAGAGGCGCCGATCGTCTTCACCAACGGTCAGCCGCAGGGCTGGGTCGGCCTCATGGCCGGAACGCCAGCGTCGCAGGCCGGAACCGACTCGCATGCGCAACCGGGCGGCGGGGGCATGAGCTTCGGGCTTGGATCCACCGCGGCCGGATCTGCGGAGAGCGGTGGGAGCGGGCCCACGACGCCGACGGTCGGGCAGACTGTCCAGCGGGTGGAGGCAAGCCCGCTGGCCAGTCAAACAGTCGGACCTCCTGTGAACGTGCCCGGCATCGACAAACCCGTTCGTATCATCTACGGCCGCTTCACCAACAACCTCGTCCTGACCAGCGACGCACACTGGGTGCTACGCGGCGCCGTGTTCATCGACGAGCCAGGCACCATCACGATCCAGCCGGGCACACGGGTTGTCGGTGAGACGGCCACGGCGGGTACGCTTATTGTCGAGCGCGGTGCCAAGATCTTTGCCGACGGCACCGCTGATGCTCCGATCGTCTTCACCAGCGATCAGCCAATTGGCCAGCGCGGGCGCGGCGATTGGGGCGGCCTCATCATCAACGGGCGAGCACCCGTGAATCTGCCGGGCGGTGTCGGCATTGGTGAGGGCGATACCGGCGTCTATGGTGGCAACGATCCGGACGACAACAGCGGGATCCTGCGCTACGTGCGAGTCGAGTTCGCGGGTATCGAGTTCAGTCCCGACAACGAGCTGAACGGCATCGCGTTCCAGGGCGTCGGGCGCGGCACCATCGTGGATCACATCCAGGTGTCGTTCAACAAGGACGACGGGATCGAGATGTTCGGCGGGACGGTGGACATCAAGCGCGTCGTGCTGACTGGCATCGCCGACGACAGCATCGACTGGACCTTCGGCTGGCGGGGCCGTCTGCAGTTTGCCGTCGTCCAGCAGCGGGGCGACGATGCGGACCGCGGCATCGAAGCGGACAACAACGCGAACAACAACGACCTGCTGCCTCGATCGAAGCCGACGCTCTACAACATCACGCTCATTGGCGACCCGGACTTCAACGAGGGCCCCGAGAGCACGCAGGGCATGATCCTGCGCGAAGGCACCGCGGGCATCATTCGCAACTTCATCGTGATGGGCTTCAAGTCCGACGGCATTCGGGTCGCCAACACGTCCACGCTCGCACAAGTCGCCAACGGCGAGCTGTCAGTACGCCACGGCATCGTCTTTCAGAATGGCACCAACCTCCCGGGCAATGCGGCGACCCTGGTGGCCGCCGCCGGCGGCACGATTGACGTTGTCGACCCACAGTTGATTCGGCCCTACGACCTGATCAATCCGGGCTTTCGACCCGCGCCCGGATCCCCGCCCATGCTCATGAGCTTCGAACCTCCGCCCAACGATGGGTTCTTCGAGCCGGCTCCGTTTCGCGGCGCGTTGAGCTCCGATCCAGCGCAGGATTGGACGCTGGGGTGGACCAACTACGACCAGCGATGAGTGTGTGTATCGATCGCGGCGAGGTGGGCCGGCGCGCCGGTCTCCTCGCCGGTCTCATCGTGAGCCTGGCAGTGGGGAGCGCATGTGGTTCTTCGGAGCCGGAGCGCTTCCTTGCCGTGGCACCGCAGCGTGCGGAAGTCCCCACGCTTCATCACACGCGTGATTCTCCTGAGACGCTGGCTCGAGAGTTACTGGACGCAATCGAGCGCAAGGACCGCGCGCGCCTCGAAGAGCTGGCGCTGACCGAACATGAGTTCAAGACTGTCGTCTGGCCTCAGCTGCCATCCAGCCGCCCCGAAGTAAGGCTGCCGGTCGATTACGCGTGGCAGGATCTGCACTCGAAGAGCATCGGATACCTGATCACGACTCTGCACGAGTTCGGTGGGCAGCGGTTGGAGCTGATTCGGATTGAATTTCACGGCGAAACAACCGACTACGAGCAGTTCCACGTGCACCGGCGGTCTGTTCTCGAGGTGCGGGACGAGGCCGGCGACACGCGACGCGTCCGCCTCTTCGGATCCATGATCGAACAAGGCGGGCACGTCAAAGTCTTCAGCTACGTGGTGGACTAGAAGCCTTCGAGCGTCCGGTTGTATGACGACCCGCCTCGCGTACGCCGTACTCAGCGCCAGGCGCTGGCAAGCGCGAGCCCCTTCAGGCCGTAATCAGTGCGACGCCCCAGCCCAAGTTCCTTCCGAACCGCATTTTCCCGGCGGACGGCGCACGCATCGGCCGGACGCTGGTCCGGTGTTGGATCCGGGCAGCGCCCCGACAGATGCCCGGCCAGCAGATACGGAAACGCGTGGCCGTACACCTCGTGCACCAGGATGCGATCCAGATCTGCGTTCACGTCACCCGGCAGCGAACGGCGTTGGTTGTGAATATGCTCGATGAGTGCGAGGTTCACCACCACGAGTACCGTCCGCACTTGCGAATCTTCGTCTAGCACAGGGGCGACCTCTGCAAGCACCGTCGGATCGAACGGCCCGGCCCCCTCGCCGCCAATCGTGTCGGCCACGACGACGTGCTCCGGCGTCAGGACAAGGACCTGCCGCCCCGTTCCGTGAAGGGCATCGAGCTCTTCGCGCCACAGGGCGCTGCCGGCGGCGATGCGCTCGAGACTTGCAAGTAGAGTCGGGTGGCTGACCAGAATGGGTGCGCCATCCGCGCCCTGCTCTGCTGAAAGCGGGATGGCGGACTGAGCTTGTGCGGTGAGTGGCGCCGCGCATGCCAACAGCGCGAAGATCAGACGATGGACAGCGCGAAACACGTTGTTTTCCAGCGATCGGTCCCGGAACACGAGTAACGGGCCAGCCAATATTTAACGTGCTGTTAACGTTACCGTTACATGCCCGTAACTTCAATGTGATTTTCGGCCGAACTGCGATCCAACTTGAGGGGTCCGGCGTGTCGTCTTCGCTGGGGGAACCTGAAGCAGGGCAATGGATCGAAATGGCCGGGTCCCACGACCGATGAGCTCAGACGATGTGCGACGCAGCTTCGTGCTCGCGAACGCCTTCAAGGAAGGCGATCTGCTGGTGGGGGGCACCCGCGACGACGGTGTCCGCGCGGAGGCCCGTCGCATGCTGCTCGCGACGCCGGTCGCGGACATCCGCCGGATGGTGCTCGTCGACGATGGTGTGTCCACGGCGCTCGATCGCGCGCGCGATCGCCGGTTCGATGCCGATCTGGACCGACTGACGATTGCCGATCTGAAAGGCATGCTTCTCGAGGACCACGCCCCGCGATGGGTGCGCGCGCATCGAGACGCACTGTCGAGCGAAACCATTGCCGCGCTGGCGAAGGTGATGTCGAACGGCGAGCTGGCGTCGGTGGCGCAACGCCTGTTCAACCCGCTGCCGGGAAACGGCGTGACGATTGGCGCCAGCCGTCATTTCGGCTCCCGCATTCAGCCGAACAGTCCAGGTGATGACGAAGACGAGATCCTGTTCTCGACGCTGGAAGGACTGGCGTGGGGATGCGGGGACGTCATCATTGGCGTCAACCCGGCATCGGACGATGTCGACACGATCGTCCGGCTCGAGCAGCTGCTCCAGCGCGTCGTCGGCGCTCTTGGCCTGCCTACTCGCTACTGTGTCCTCTCGAACATTGTCAGGCAGCACCAGGCGCGTGCACAGACGCGCGTGGACGTGGCGTTTCAGAGTCTGGCTGGGACGTCCCGCGCCCTGGCCGGAATGGTCGGACTCGACGTCGACGGGGTGCTGGATCTCGCTCGCGACTTCGACGCCCTCTACTTCGAAACGGGGCAGGGGTCGGCTGTTACCAACGGAGCCGCCGAGGGCGTGGACATGGTGACGCTGGAATCGCGCGCCTATGGAGTGGCGCGTCACCTGCGGCGGGAGACGAAGAGCTGGATGATCGTCAACGACGTTGCTGGCTTCATCGGGCCCGAGGTGTTCAGAACGATGGAACAGCTCGAACGAGCCTGCCTGGAAGATATCGTGATGGCCAAGCTGCATGGGATCGCGATGGGGTTGGATGTCTGCGCGACGTTTCACATGGGCATTCCGCCTGCGGCCTTGCGCACGGTCACCGAGCGTGTGGTCGAATGCGCGGCTCCAGCCTACCTGATGGCGGTACCCGGCAATGCGGACCCGATGCTCGGCTATCTCACGACGTCGTTCCGTGAGCACCCGTTCTTGCGAGCTCGCGTGAGCCGTCAGATGACGTCCGCGATGCAGGCGCGTCTCGCCGCGCTCGGGGTGACTCCCCAGGCTGAACGCGAGGTGACAGATGCCGGCGCCGCGCCCTCGCTGTATGCGGCGTACGCCCAGGCATGCGGTGATGGGCGCAGCTCGTCGACGCTCGCCGAAGAGGGCCGCCGCTGCTTCCTCGATCTGCGGGAACGTGGGTTCGACCTGGCGGGCGGCAGCGTGTCGCCGAGGGACTCGGTGCTCGCGGCCGACCGGCGGCTCGACGCCATCTACGCGCACGCGCGCCGGGCACTGTACGCGACGGTGGACGAAAGCGTGATTCGCGACGTCTGTCCGAATCACCTGGTCGTCCGGACGGTCGCAACCGATCGCGAGGACTACCTGGCGCACCCGCACGCCGGTGAACGCCTGCGGCCGGAAGAGGCGGCGAGACTGGAGGCGCTCTACCCGTTACGCCGACCACAGGTGCAGATCGTCATCTCGGACGGGCTGAATGCCGACGCCGTAAACGAGCACCTGCGCGTGCTGCTACCGCCGATGCGCCGCGCACTCGCGGAGCGTGGATACCGTGTCAGTGAGTCGGACATCGTCGTTCGAAACGGACGGGTACGGGCCGGTTACCAGATTGCTGGCCTCGTGGGCACGCTCGTCGTCGTGCATCTCGTGGGCGAGCGACCCGGCACTGGGCTGAACACACTGTCCGCCTACCTCACGTACGGACTGGACGAGGCCGGGCGCCCGCGCTGGCATACTGGATTGGATCACTCGTACACCACGGCCGTGTGTGGCATCCATCCGAAAGGGAAGCCTCCGCATGTGGCGGTTGCCGAGATCGCGCAGATGGTCATGCGCATGATCTCGGAGGGCCGTTCGGGTGTTGCCCGTCTCGGGCGTGGCATCACCTGAGCCCTTGGGGCGACCCGTCCGGGAGCTCCGGGACGGGTCGCACAACGAAGCCCTGCTTGCAAAGCAGTGTCTCCTCGACCAGCATCATCACATGCGTGAGGGTCAGAGGCTGGTGGATGTGAGAAGCGCCACGGGTGCCAGTGTGGGAGCGCGCCCGGCCTCCAGGACGCTGAACGACTTCGCCACGTGCGTCCGGCCGACTGGCGGAACCCGGTGCCGGCGGCCAAGTACGAGTCACCCATGTCGCGGACGCCATGTCGCGCATCGTGCTGCAGAACGCCCTGTTCTTCGGCCGGCGCAAGGTCAGCGGGCTCGTGATCCCGTGGGTAACCTATACGGACCCGGAGGTGGCTCACGTTGGGGCCACGTTTGTCGAGGCAGGGCAGCGGAACCTCTCGACGATCACCGTTGACCTTGCCGATGTCGATCGCGCCATCGTGGACGATGAAACGGACGGGTTCGTGCGGGTGTTCCACCGGCGTGGCCGCCTGCAGGGATGTACGATCGTGGCTGCTCACGCCGGAGAGACGATCGGCGAAGCCGCATATGCGCTGACGTACGGCGGAACGCTCGCGCAGCTCTCGGCGACCATTCATCCCTATCCCACGCAAGCGGAAGCGTTGCGTAAAGCCGGGGATGCCTACCGCCGGCAGACACTCACGGCGGGCATGCGACGCTGGCTCATGAGGTACTTCGAGTGGACGCGCTGACACCGGGACTCGTGCTGCCGAAGGCCGTTGTGCGATGCCGAGGCACGAACTCCTGGCAATCCCGGCAGCGTCGCTCCTGATCGATGCCACATCTTCCATCGATCCGGCGGATCGCCGTCGGCGCAATCCTCGTGGCAGGTGTCGTGATTGCGGCGACCTTCCTGCCAGTGACGGAGCTGGCCACGCAGCTGGCCGAGACCGCCCGACATACCGGCGCGCTGGGCGTGCTGGTGTTCTTCGCCGTGTACATCATCAGTACTGTGGCGATGCTTCCTGGTTCGATTCTGACGCTCGCCGCCGGGTTCGCGTACGGGCCAGCCTGGGGCCTCGTCATCGCGTCACCGGCAAGCGTCGCTGGGGCGACCTGTGCCTTTCTGCTGGGCCGAACGCTGTTCCGCGACTGGGTGTCGAGAAGGCTGGGCAACTCGCCTCGGGCCCGCGCGATTGACGCGGCCATAGAGCACCAGGGGTTCAAGCTCGTGCTGCTGTTGCGGTTGTCGCCAGTGCTGCCGTTCAACGTGCTCAATTACTCCTTGAGCCTCACCCGGCTCCGTCTCCGCACCTACGTGGTGGCGTCGTTTCTCGGCATGCTGCCCGGAACCGCGTTCTATGCGTATTTGGGATCGCTGGTGCCAGCGGCCGCAGAGTTGCGCGCCGCAGGATCCGCGGGGGGAAGTGCACGACTGGCGCTGTACGTTGCGGGGTTTGCAGCCACGATTGCGGTTGTGGTGGTGGCGACGCGAGCGGCTCGGCGCGCACTGGCTGCGGAGCTGCGGGACCAGTGACAGCCTTGCGAAGCGAGGCAAGCCATACTGACGGCATGAACCAGAGCCACTCCGCCTTGTGAGGCTCGGCGGTTGAGGCGCCCACCGTCGCGGGTGATCACTACGCAGTCAAGAACCGACAGTCGTAGGGCCGCCGTCAGATCCTGCGAGAATCAGGCGCTGTGCGCCTTCCCGGCGCTCGGCGTTGGGTCGCGACGCCGGTGCCGGCGGCCGGGCACGCTGGGCTGGCTCCCGATGACATCGCGCGGAAAAACGCGCCCTCCGCCCGAGGGGGTGACGACCCGCGCTGGTCCGTGACCAGCGCGGCCCTCACGCTGCGGGCGCATTTTGCCTCATCCGGATCGCGCGAGTCGTAGGTCGCGGCGCCCAGCATGCCAGGCGGCCAACACCGGGAGCCCGCCCGTCGCAACTCACGTGAGCTCCGGGATTAGGTCGTGGCGCCGCCGCAACTGGACCCGGCTCCCGCCGTGCATCCGAAGCAGTGCCGTCCAACGGCGATGCGGCGTGACGCGAGATCGGCCAGCGTGGCAGCGCCGATGGTTCGTGGCGCGCCTGGCACGAGATCCAGACCGATCATCTGGTTGAAATCACAGTCGTAAAGGCGGCCATCCCAGCCAACCGACACCGTCGAACGGCACATCAGCCCGTCGACGGCGGCGGGATTGAAGGCCGCAACCAGCTTGTCCATATACCGCTGCAGGTTGCCCGAGTCGAGGAGGTACTGCAGGTAGCGGCTGATCGGCATGTTGGTGATCGTGTAGAGCCGGTTGAATACGATGCCGTACTTCCGATGGAGCTCGCGCTTCCAGTCGGCCTCCAGCGCCTTCTGGGAGCCCGGCAGAAAGGCACCCACGGGATTCGTCACCAGGTGCAACAGCAGTCCGGATCCTTCCACGCCGTAGCCCAGCTCGTTGAAACGCTGCAGTGCGGCGACGGAGTCCTCGAACACACCCGCGCCCCGTTGCGCGTCGGTCTGTCTCGCCGCGAACGACGGGAGCGAGGCAACTACTTCCACGTGATGTTCGGCCAGAAACTCCGGCAGGTCTGCGTAGTTCGGCAATCGCGTGATGGTGAGGTTGCAGCGGTCCATGACGTGCCGCCCCATGGCCCGCGCACGACGCACGAGATGGCGAAAGGACGGATGCAGTTCCGGTGCGCCTCCCGTGATGTCCAGCGTGGGGATGTCGTTTGCTTCCAGGAAGCGAAGACAGGCATCGACGATCTCGGGCGGCATCACTTCGCGACGGTCAGGTCCCGCATCGACGTGACAGTGCCGGCAGGTCTGGTTGCAGCGCTTTCCGACGTTTATCTGGAGAATGGCAACGCCCGATGCGCGAAGCGGTGCGTGGCCGGCGCGGGCCAACGCGTCTCCGAAACTGCGCGCGAGCGGCAGCCCGTCGAGCGCTGCGCGCTGGGTCGCGGTATCCGCCAGCGGGTGACGGGTATTGAGCAGTGTCGGGAGCGCCATCGCCAGCTCCGAGCGTAGTTACAGCAGCCGCACGCACGACGGGGGTTTACATGGACAGCTTATCAACACAGTTGCGCATCTGCACGGCGTGGACGAGCGATGCCCCCCCGCGGATGGCCGCAGCCACGTGCACGGCCTCGGTCATCTGCTCGGGGGTGGAGCCCTTTTCGAGCGACGCCGTCGTGTAGGCGTCGATGCAGTACGGACACTGGACGGCGTGGGCCACGGCCAGCGCGATGAGCGCCTTCTCCCGTTCGGTCAGCGCACCGTCCTTGAACACGGCATCGTACCAGGCAGAGAACTTCTCCCAGAGCTCCGGTGCGTCCTTGCCTACGTCTCCGAATCGGGCGAGATCCTTGGGATCATAGTACGTATCCATCGCTGCGGCTTCTCCTTGGCACATCGTTCCGCTCGTGGCGGGAGATCGATCAACGGCCGAGCCCATCGTACAGGCAAGCAGGGACTCTGGAACGGAAATTGCACCGCTATGCCCGTATCGCGAACTGCTACTCGTTGCCTGTGATCGCGCATAGCGGTCTGGGCGCGCGGAGCGCGCCAAAGAAATACTGGCAAGCAACCGCGGGGCGCGGCGGGGATATCGAGGTGCGGAACCCCGTGGCTGGTTGAGCTCCGGTTCCAGGAGGTGGGAACCATGAGAGAGCCAGACAAGATCATCGAATACGGTGTGGCAATCGACCCGAGGGCCATGATCGAGCCGCCGGACGCGGACCGGTTGGATCTCGAGCAGGGTCATCCGGGTCTTGGCGATGCGGCCTACGTGCGGCGGCGTACGGATCTGTTCGCCCTGTGCCGTCGACATCGCCTGGGGAATCTCGGCCCGCCGCTCATCGACTACACGCGCGAGGAAACGCGAATCTGGCGCGAGGTGACGCCGGCGCTCGACGAGTTGCATCGCCGGTATGCCTGCGCGTTGTACCTCGAGGCGAAGGATGCGCTCGGCATCAGTACGACCGAGATCCCGCAACTGCGTCATCTGAGCGCGCAGCTCGAGCGCGAGGCCAACATGCGTCTCGTGCCGGCGGAAGGCCCGCTGGCGTATCGAACGTTCTACGGCTACATCGCGGATCGGGGGTTTCCCGTCACGCAGTTCATCCGGCACGGCTCGCACCCGGAGTTCACGCCCGAACCGGACATGATCCACGACTGCCTCGGGCACGTGCCGTCGCTGATGAACCGCGACTACGCCGACGTGCTGACGCTCATCGGTCGCGCAGCCACGACGACGCAGGATCCGCGGCAGGTGCTGGCCCTCAAGCGATTCAGTTGGTATTCCATCGAGTTCGGCCTCGTGGAGGAAGCCGGAGCGCTCAAGGTGTTCGGCGCGGGCATTCTCTCGTCGACGGGCGAGATCCCTTTCTCCTTGTTCTCGCCAGAGGTGCGGCGCAAGCCGTTCGTCACCGATGAAGTGATCGCGACGGACTACGACCCTTCACGGATGCAGGATCACCTGTTCGTCATTCCGTCGTTTCCGTGGCTGCGGCAGGAAATCGAGGCACTCGTCCGCCGTTTCGGGATGCTCGTGGACTAGGAGGGCAGTGGCGCGCTTTGCGTGCTCACGACCGCTAAGCGGCCGTGAGCACCATACACAACGAACAGAACTCCCGTTTGGCTGCATGGCGGTCCAATGCGAGACCGTCGGTGAGCCCGCGTCAATCCGTGGGACACGTGGACCGAATCAGAAGTCGAACTGCGCGTTCACTCGGATGAACCGTGGCAGGAGCACCGTGCTCGGCTGCATCCAGGTGGCGCCGTTCGTGCCAGGGTCGAACACCGACTGGTACGCCGTGGGCGTATTCCAGTTGAACATGTTGTAGAGATCCACGCCGATGTTCGTGCGCTTGCCACCAAACCGGAAGATCTTGGCGAAGCGCATATCGACCGTATTGACACGTTCCCCATAGAGTTGCCCGGGCAGCAGCAGATCGACGGTCTGCGTGGCCAGCCCCGGCCTGAGCGCTCGACCGGTTGCCGCCAGGAACTGCGCGGCGTTCATTTGATAGTTGGCCGAGCGCGACGCGCCGTTGCTCGCCACGGCGGCTCCCGGCGCTGCGTTCGGCGTGGAGCGAACGATCGTGCTGACCAGCACGTCGACCCCCGGAACGGTGTAGGTGGCAAGCCCCCGGAATGTCGTCAGCCACTGCTCGGTCACCTGGCAGCTCGGGGTCTGATCCGGGCCGACGAGGCGTTCCGGCCGCCCGAACCGGGCGATCTCGATGTCGCACGTGTCGTTCACGCCCCGCCCTGTGCTCGTCCCGCCCTGGATGAGCAGGCCGTTCTGCATGCGGGCGCTGAAGGTGAGATCGACGCCATGCCAGTAGCGCGTCTCGTCACCGAAGTCGCGAGTAGTCGTGTAATACGGGTCTGACACGCCGAGCAGATTGGTGGTATTCCGCGTGAGGAACGTCACCGGGTACCCGCCGCCGCCCGGCAGCGCCGGATGACTGGGGGCCATGAGCGTCACGGTGTCGTAGTCCTCGGGACCGAGCGCCCGGTTGTCGGTCAGGAAGAAATTCCCCCACCAGCGGCGGTTGTAGCTGACCTCGGCGGAGAGCTGTGGGAAGATTTCGTGCTGGCCCCCGACGCTGAACTGCCAGTCCCAGTTGCGGACGTTCCACCCCTCGAGCACGGCCGGGTTGACCTGAGTGGTCTGGACCGGGTTGCCCCAGTTCAGGTTCGACCATGGGCCGCATTCGCCATTGGCCACCGGACTCATCAAGTCGCAATCGGCCACGCGATCGTTGTTGCTGTCGGTCCAGGTGCGGCTTGCGGTCTGCACGAAGGTGACGCCCGGATTGCCAATGGTATAGGCCTCACCATTGAACGGGCTCTGCATGTACTTGCTCACGCTCACCTTCAGCGCCGTCCTGCCGGTGCCGAACAGGTCGTAGGCGGCGCCCATGCGCGGCGTGATGTCGTGGTAGCCCCGCACGCCCTGCGTCCGCGGGAAGGTCACCGCGTCGCCGAACTGGTGCGCTGCGATGATGCCGTTCTCGCCCGCGGGGAACCAGCTCCGCGCGTACTCGTAGCGCAGACCGCCCTGGAGGGTCAGGCGATTCCGCGTCCATTGATCCTGAAGGTAGAACGCGTCATAGCGCGTACGATTGCTCGTCATGCTGGGGCCCACGCGCTGTGTCAGCTGGTTCGGGACGCCGTTGAAAAAGCGATAGCTGATCTGCTGTCCGACGAGCGTTGTACTCTTGGCCACCATGTAGGCCGCCTGATAGCCGACCTTCATGCTGTGGGTGCCTGTGACGTACGACGCGGAGGCGCGCCACGTCGCGTGCTGCTGATCGGTGGACGCCGCCGCGTTCCACCCGCGGTAGATGAAGTTCGGGAATGGTGTCCCGGCCAGCGTGGTCTGCTCGGTGACAGGGATGAAGTCCGTCAGCACGCCGTCCGGACGGATGTCGCCCCACTTCGTGAAGAAGGACGAGTATCCTCCTTCGACGAGCATCCGGCTCGAGACCGGCGACGACCAGGACGCCTGCATGATCTTCGAGCGATCGTCCCAGATGGTGCCCGATTCCGGCGACGTGGTCGCCACGCCAGGCCCGATCCCCGGTCCCGACGCCGTCCAGTCGTCTCCCCGGTCGCGGCACTGGTCGCCGCCCGTGACGTACGAGGACCCGGTGCAGTTCTTCGTGTAGTCGATGTAGAAGCCCACCTTGTTCCGCTGCGAGGCCTGCCACGTCAATCGGACGGAGGTGATCCGCTTGGCATTGGCGCTGCGCACCTTCACGCCCTCGTCCCTGAGCCAGGTCCACGCATTCGGATCGCCGGCGTTCACATTGCCCCACAGGTTCGGGACGTCCTGATGCGTTCCCACGGTACGGACGTTGCCGAAGAACCACACCCGGTCGCGTGCGATCGGGCCGCCCATCGAAAAGCTGTTGTCCCAGTTCTTGATGAGCGCGGGCAGATCCTGGAACCCGAAGCCCCTCAACTCGTCATCGAGGTTGCTCGACTGCGCCCACTTGCCGGCAAAGCTCCCGAAGTAGGTACCGCTGAACGTGTTGCCGCCCGTTCTGGGCACCATGTTGAAGGCGGGGCCCCCGCGGTCGACCTCCGCCAGCCCGCCGGCAATCGTCACTTGCACTTCGGCGGCGTTCGACATGTCGTAGAGGTACCCCGACACCCCGCCGCCGCCGACGGAGGCGCCGACGTTCATGCCGTCGATCTGAATGGTCCCTTCGTTGCTGCGTCCGCCCCGGGAGGTGAAGAAGTTCGTGGTAGGCTGGGCGCTCGAACCGAATCCCGTGGCCTGGATGCCCGGGACAGCGGCCAAGTAGTTCCCGTAGCCGCGCGACGCGGGAAGCGATCGCACGGTCTCGCTGCTGAGCACCTGCTGCCGGCGCGTGCTCGTCTGCACATCGACCACGGGTGTCTGCCCGGTCACGATGATCGTCTCCTCGAGGGCACTGACGGTCATGCCGATGTTGATCGTGGTGACACCGGCTCCCGTTAGCTCGACCGCTTCACGCACCACGGTCGCGAACCCGGGGAGTGTGTACGTCACCCGATAGGTCCCTGGCGGCAGGTCGGGGATGCGATACTGCCCGGCCCCATCGGTCAGCGTGAGGCGAACGCGCTCGATGAGCACTGGGCTCGAGGTCTCGACGGTCACGCCCGGCAACACGGCTCCGGAAGAGTCGCGCACGATGCCGGCCAGGCTCTGTGCTCTGGCCATTGCCGGCATGAGCATCACGATGCACGCCGATACGAGAAGTCCTCTTGCAAGCATGTTCATAGCTGTCCCCCTGCTGTTCGCGTCTCCGTGGTCACGACCGAACGTCTGCGCCGGCGACAGGAGTGGCAGACGACGAGGGTGAGATGAACGTCCACCGCTGTCGTTGTTGCGTGCTCCCGACTGCAGTGCGGCCGTGGCGATGGCCGCTGGGGTGTCGGTCCAGCTCGCTCGCGCAGTCGCCTGGGAAATACCGGGCGCCAGGGCGGCACCCTCAGACACTCGCGGGTTCGCCCTCACTGACTCAGCATTGGGGCCCGGCGCAACGCGGATAATCGGTGCATCACTCGTGGACTGTCAAGGTGAGCTGTTGCGGGGTAGTGGGACCCACTACCTGTCGCGGCGCGTCGTTGACGGAAGCGCGGCGCCACGTCTATAAGTACGCGCGTCGGACGGCACGCGCTCGATCGAGCGCGTCGGCAGACATCCTGGAGGACACAAGATGCGCGACACCGGCGTCTCGCACAGGCGCACATCCGCTCTCACGAGCGCGTGCCGGCAACGAACACGGATGCTGTTCCCGACTGTTATCGCCGCCGCCGCAGCCTGCGCCGCGTGGTCGTGCGCACCCGGGCAGACCGTACAGACGAGCGTGGCGCGAGGAGCGCCCGATCCGCTGCGCGTGGAGGTGATTGTCGGCTCCGAGGGCAAGGGCATGTTCACGGGCGCCGGCATTCCGGAAGGCAACACGCCAATCTTTGCCGCGCGGAATGGAGACGTGCCGCAGGGTGTCGAGCCGCTGCCGGTTGATATCTTTACCACGAAGGACTTCTACAGGGACCGGGAGCTCTGGGCCGATCCGCGGTACTACCGCTGCAACTCGCCCGTGGGGATCGAACAGATCTGGGGCGCCTACGAGGTGCCGCTCATCGGGGACGATCCGCCGTACTCGGCGGCCTGGGGCTTCTGCGACCGTGATTATCCGCGCGAGCACATCGTGAGCCCCTACCCATTCACCGCGGCAAGGAGCATTACGCGGCCTTGCGCGAGGAGGCGCGTGCCAGGGGCGGCCCGACAACCTATACGCAGGCGACCGTGCCGGCCTGGAGCGGCCGATACCAGCGCGAGCGCGCGAAGACCGCCACCTGGTACTACGGCGCGGTGCTGCAGACCCCGACCTATCTGTCGCTGCTCACGCCGGACTATCGGCAGCGCTTCGTGCAGCAGATGTACCATCACTCCGGCAACAACGCCGCACAGTGGCCGGGATCGTACTGCTGGCTGGAAGGGTTCATGCGCCGGTTCGCGCAGTACGGCGGCGGCGGCGTGATCAATCTGGTGGTCACGCCTCAGTTGGTGCTGGACGTCCGCAACGCGGCGAAGACCATCGTCACGCAGATCCATATCGGCCGCGAGTTCCAGGACGGCGTCGTGCCGCACCTGGGGCCGGATGTCCCGCAGTGGTACGGCGAGACCATCGGCTTCTGGGACGGGGAGGCGCTCATCGCGTGGACGTCGAACCTCCAGGGCTGGATCTCGCATGGTGGCAGCGAATACAGCAACAAGCAGCAGACAATCGAGGTCTATACGCCGCGCAAGGACTCGCGCGGCGGGCACATCGGCATGACGCACGAAATCGTGCTCTACGACGAGGAGGCGTTCGTCGAGCCGCTGCGCATCGTGCAGCACTGGGACCGGCGCAGCGATCTGCACGAGGGTGACCCCTTCGTCATCATGGAGTGCGTCCCGCAAAGTTTCCCGATCGATGGCCAGACAACGCCCATGACACCGGGATCCACCTTCGAATGCACGGTCCCGGACATCTTCGGGCGTCCATGGATGGAGCGGCTCCGGCCGTGCGGCCTGTTCGGTTTGTGACAGGCAGCCTCACGAGGACACGACTCTTCAAGTGCCCGCCCGAGACGCCTCCCGGTCCGGGCAAGCATTGTGATTCAGTCCCCGGGGCGACGTCGCACGGCGAGGGCGTGCTGCCGGCGCCGACCGATCCGTTCCCGCTGCAGCCGCGCTGAGGTCGCGTCGCCCCAGGGGCACATCGGCATGCCACACGTCACCCACTGATCGGCATGCTGAAACAACCGGACAAGCAGAAGCCGTGTAGCGAGACCGGCGGTGTGCTCAGTGCGGCTGCAGTCCCAGCGCCTCTGTGATGAACGCCCACTGGTCGGCGTAGTCTTCAATCTGCATCCAGCGCGGCTTGCCGGCGCCATGTCCGGTGCGTGTCTCGACGCGGATGAGTATGGGATTGGCGCAGCTCTGCGCGCGTTGCAAGGCGGCGGCGTACTTGTAGCTGTGCCAGGGCACGACCCGGTCGTCCCGATCCGCCGTCGTGATCAGCGTCGGCGGGTAGCACACCCCTTCCTGCACGTTGTGCACAGGCGAGTAAGCATGGAGGGCGCGGAAATCGTCCGGGTCCTCGCTGAGGCCGAAGTCGGACGACCACTGCCGCGCGTTGGCGCTTGCCGTGTGATAGCGCAGCATATCGAGTACGCCGACCGCCGGCAGCGCCGCACCGAACAGATCCGGCCGCTGGTTCAGGACCGCGGCCACCAGCAGGCCGCCGTTGCTGCCGCCGCGGATTGCGAGCCGCTGGGGTCGTGTGTAGCGTTCGTGAATCAGGTACTCCGCGGCGGCGATGAAGTCGTCGAAGACGTTCTGCTTCCTGCCCCGCGTGCCCGCTTCGTGCCACGTCTCGCCATATTCCCCGCCGCCGCGGAGATTGGCCTCGACATACACGCCGCCCAGTTCCAGCCATGTCAGCACGGCGGAATGGAACGTGGGCGTGAGCGAGACGTTGAAACCGCCGTAGCCATACAGGAGCACCGCGTTGTCGCCGTTCAGATCGAGCCCGCGCCGGGAGGTAATGAACATCGGCACGCGCGTGCCGTCCTTGCTCGTGTAGAAGACCTGGGTCGTCTCGTACTCGTCCGTGTCTGCGGGCAGGCGCGGCGTCCGCCATGCACGCGCCTCGTTGCGTTCCACGTCGTACCGGTGAATCTGCAACGGCGTGCGATAGTCGGTGTACGAGAAGAATGTTTCGCGATCGGTGCCCGCGCCTCGCAGTCCGCCAACCGTACCACGTCCCGGCAGCGGGACGTCGGCCGCCAGACGGCCGTCACGCTCGTAGACCCGCGCGACGGAATGTGCGTCGTGCACATACCGGACAACCAGGCGCCCGCCGACGTACGCGGCGGCCTCCATGGTGAGATCCGACTGCGGCACCACCGTGCGCCAGCCTGGAGGTGACGGATTCCGCGCATCGACCGCTATCACCCTGTGGCGCGGGGCATCCTTGGTGGTCTTGAAGAACAGTTCGTTCCCGCGCGATCCGAGGAACTCGTAATGGGCATCCCAGTCGCCGAATAGCGGCGTGACGGTGGCGCTGCGGCGACGGAGATCCAGCAGATGAATCCCATTTCGAAAGTAGCCGTCGAAGAGCGTGATGATCAGGTACCGTCCGTCCTCGGTGATCGTGCCCCAGGGCACGCGTGTCGGGTGATCTGTCACGGCATAGACCAGCCGATCGCGCGGCTGCGGTTCGCCGAGTGCGTGAAAATGAATGGCCGGCTGCCTGGAGCCATCGGGCGAGCCGTCCGGCAACGCAGGGTACCGGCTGTAGTACACTCCCGACCCGTCCCGGGCCCACGAGACTCCCCAGAACTTCGTGTGTTCGAGCGCATCCGGCAGGTCGACGCCATCGCTGACGCGCCGGAACTTCCAGATCTGCCAGTCGGTGCCGCCATCCGAGAGCGCGTACGCCACGACACTGCCGTCGGGGCTTGGCGTGAACTGCGAGAGCGCGACCGTCGCGTCCTGACTGAGCGTGTTGGGATCGAGCAGCACACGAGCCGGGGCATCCAGGTCGTCGGTCACGAACAGCACGCTGTGGTCCTGTGTGCCGTCGTTCCGGAGGAAGAAGTAGCGCCCACCTTCCTTGACCGGGACGCCGAACCGCTCGTAGTTCCACAGTTGTGACAACCGTTGTTTGATCGGCTCGCGGTGGGCGATGCGCTCGAGCCGGGGCTGGGCCAGGGCGTTCTGCGCCTCGACCCACGCCCGTGTGTCTGGCGAATCGAGCGCCTCGAGCCAGCGGTATGGATCGGGCACCAGCGCCCCGTGATACTCGTCGACGACGTCGCTCCGGAGAGACTCGGGGTAGCCTGGCAGCGCTTCATTCCCCGCGGATCGAGTGCAACCGGCAACGCCCGACAGCGCGACACACAGCAGCGCGGCAGCCAGATGGCTGCTCAGATGGCTCATGGCGTGACTCCTGCTGATTCCAGTCAATCCGGAGCTCAGTTGCCGTGCGCCGGTGACGGAAGTGGCTGCGCGCGGATCTACAGGGAGCGTCGGGCAGACTGGGGGCACTGTGTGGTCCCCTCGTCTCCCTGATCTCCCTGTGGCCTCGATGGCCGAGCAGCACCCACGATATCGCGTCCTGGACGCATCTTCCACTCACGGCCGCGCCACGACCGACGCCAGATCCGTACCGGCAGGCACAGCCACCACGAAGAAGCCGACCATCATTTCCTCCCCGCGTCCACCCAGCGCGGCCAGCATCTCAATGGTGGCCGCCGACAGCGATGGGTCGTTGTGGAACGCGCCGACGTCCCTGTCGGCACCCCACGGGGGCATGCGTCTGCTCACGACGGCGGCCCGGATGGCCCGCGCCCAGGGGCGGGCTTCCTCGTACGTGAGCAGCGGCATCGGTCCGATCTCGTTCGGGCGGTGACACGTCTGACAGTTCTGCTGGAGCACTCGCAGCACGTCCTTGTAGAAGGTTGGCGGCGACTGCTGGGCGACGGCAATCGCGGGTGCACCGGCCGTGAGACTCAACACCAGGACGAGATGCTTCATGAGCGTGGACCTTCCCGGAGGCGAGTCGTGTCGTGGTGTGAGTGCGTATGCTCTAGTGTCCTGTCCCGCGTAAGACTTGCCAATGCTCCGGGCGGGGCATCCCGGCCGGCGGCGTTGCTCCTCCCTTACATATGCCCAATATGCTCGGTCGTCGCG
>CAZDLW010000045.1:0-26120 GCA_964505975.1 uncultured Bifidobacteriaceae bacterium
AGGTGCGGGGACACAGGTTTCCACCGGCAGGATGACTGAGATCCGATCCGCGTACTGCAATCTTCGCAGCCCCGCTGCTGCGAGGACGATGGCGTCGAAGTCGCCCGCATCGAGCTTTCTCAGGCGCGTATCGAGATTGCCGCGAATCGGCAGGAATCGGACCCCCGGAAGCAGACGCGCGAGCTGTGCGCTCCTCCTGAGGCTGCTCGTGCCCACGCGACGCCCGGGCCCAATCGTCTGCGCGAGGTCGTCGATGGAGCAGGAGGCCGTTCCATCGGCAGACGACTCCCGTTGCGGAAGGACGACGACATCTCGAGGATCCTCTCGCGCGAGAACCGCGCCGACCTCGAGACCGACGGGCAGCGTTGCCGGCATGTCCTTGCTGCTGTGTACCGCGAGGTCAATGGATCCGGCGAGCAACGCGTCCTCAATCTCCTTCACGAACAGCCGCTTGCCTCCCATCTGGGCGAGCGTGGCCTCGGCGAGCCTGTCTCCGGAGGTCCGGATGACGACGATCTCCGTCCCGACGCCGGCGCGCTGCTCCAGGAGCTTCGCAACCGCGCGCGCCTGAAACAGCGCGAGCTGACTCCCGCGGGTTCCGATTCTGAGGGCCTTCATGCAGCGAGTCGAGCGGGTGGCGGCCAAAGCCAAAAGGACACTGGAAGCAGCGCAACGGCAGGCATGGCCGAAGTCAGTCCTCGTTACCGGCGGACGTCCGAGTGACAACCGCCTCCTCGTCCTGGTCCCGCAGGCCGAACAGCCGGTTGACGGCTTCGGTGTAGGCCATCCGGGTCTCGTCGTCGGGAAGGGCCTTCAGTTGCTCGGTCGGTTCGATCAGCAGCTTCTCGACCAGCAGACGCGTGATTTCGTCGATTCGCACGCGCGCCTCGACCGGGAGACCGCTCAGTTTGCCTTCGAGCCGTTGCAGTTCGGAACGTCGAATCGCCTCGAACCTCCGGCGCAGCGCGACGATCGTGGGCACCGCAGCCCGCGACCGCCGCCAGGCCGTGAAACGCTCGACTTCCTCCGTCACGATGAGCTCGGCGCGTTCGATCTCGTCGGCGCGGCGCGACAGGCTTTCCTGAACGACGGTCTGGAGGTCGTCGACGTTGTACAGAAAGACTTGTTCGAGGTCGCCGACGGACGCGTCCACATCGCGCGGAACGGCGACGTCGACGAAGAGCAGTGGCCTCGGGCGTCGGCTGATGGCGGCCTCCACCTGGTCCCGCTCGAGAATGGGCCGCTGGGATCCCGTGGCGCTGATGACGATGTCGGCGGTTGCGAGCGCACGCGGCAGGTCGTCCCACGGCACGGTCTCGCCGCCGACGGTCGAGGCGAGCGCTTCGGCGTTGGCGTCCGTCCTGTTCGTCACCATGATGTCGCCGACGCCGTGTGTTCGCAGATGCTGGGCCGTGAGCGTACTAATCTCTCCGGCGCCGACCAGCAGCACGCGGCGATGCTGCAGTGGCCCGAATATCTTTCGCGCCAGTGCCACGGCGGCAAAGCTGATCGAGACGGCACCCTCGCCGAGCGACGTTTCTGTCCGGACACGCTTCCCCGCGATGAACGACCAGTGAAACAGCTTGCTCAGCACCGGACCGGTGCAGTGCCGCTCGGCAGCGGCGCGAAACGCGTCCTTCACCTGGCCGAGGATCTGTGGCTCTCCCACGACGAGGGATTCCAGCCCCGCGGCCACGCGAAAGAGGTGCCGCACGGCTGCAGTTTCTTCGTACACGAACAGGTGAGGGGCGAAGGCCTCGAGGGGCAGTCGATGATACTCGCAGAGAAACTCCAGGACCTCCCGTTGCACGTGTTGGGGGGTTGGGCTCGCGACGTAGACCTCCGATCGGTTGCAGGTGGACAGGACCACTGATTCGGCGGCGGAACGCCGTGCCGACAGCGCTTCGACCGCCGCGCCGAGATCGCGGCTGGAGAAGTCGAGCCGCTCCCGGAGGTCGACAGGCGCTGTCCGGTGGCTCACGCCTAGGAGCAGAAGGTGCATCTCTCGCGATTCAGGTCCTACGTCCGGATGCCGGGGTCGCAGACCGGCTGGCCGGCGTCCTGGCATCCGCGATCGGCCAGAGTCTGTGGCGTGCTGCCATCACTGAAACGAATGGCTCGTCGTCACGAAATAGCTCACAGGGAGGAAGTTGAGCAGCACGATTGCAAAGCCCACCGCCGACAGCCATGCCGCGCGTCGCCCGGTCCATCCCATCGTGCGCCTGGACAGCAGCGCGAATGAGTACACCGCCCACGTGAGCACCGCGATGAATACCTTCGGGTCGTTCAGGCCGATCGCCTGCAGTGTCGGGTCGTCCGGTGCGACAGCCCGCGCCTGAGCGGTCCAGACGACGCCGACGCCGACGCCAACGGTCAGGAACAGCCACCCGATCGTGACGGCACGGGAGTTCATGGCATCCAGAACGTGCAGCGAAGGCAGGCGCGTGTACAGGTAACCGAGGTGTTTCTTCTTGATCTCCTTGAACTGGAGCATGTAGGTGACGCCGATCACGCCAGCGAGCGCGAAGCTCGCGTAGGCGAACAGCAACGACGACACGTGTACCCAGAACCACGGACTGTCGAACAGCGGATCCCGCCGCTCGACTCCTGGAGAGAGGGCGGGGATGGTCTGGAGCCCGACCATGATGGGGAGCAGGAACACACCCATCGCGCGTTCCTCCGTCGTCAGCTCGAGATAGAGGTACGAGAGCGCCAGCAGCCAGACGAACGTCGACACCAGGCGCGACGTGTTGGCAAACGGCACGTGACGCACCTCCATTGTCTCCATCCCGATGACGAAGGTGTGCACGAGCACGGCAAACAACAGCAGAACGGTCGCTGCGCGGCCGGAGGCGGCGTCGCGCCGGGCGAAATGGACGGCGTAAACGACGCCGGCACCCGCGTACAGGACCAGGGGAACAATGCTCACCGGGCAGTCGGGGCGTAGTAGCCTTGCTTGGTGCGCGCCGTGACCCCGGCTTGCGACAGGCGCACGACGATGCGCCGCCACGCGCCGTCACGGCGGGGATTTCCGGACGTGTAGCCGAGCGTGTACTGGCTTGCCAGCTCGTCCGAAATCTGTGCATACACGCCGGACAGGTCCTCGATCCGCTGCGGCGAGAAGGAGCGGCCTCCCGTTTCGTTGGCGAGTTGGCGCATCACGAACTCGGCTTCCCTGAACCCCCGCGGCTGCACGTCGGCACCGCGGAGCATGATCGTGTAGACCACGGTCTCGGATCGTTTGGCGAGATCCAGCACCTCTTCGAACGAAATCAGGCTGGAGGTGTCCTCGCCGTCGGAGAACACGATGAGCGCCTGGCGCCGGACGTCCTCATCGGATACGGCGCGCACCTTCCCCAGTTCTTTCAGCGCGATGTAGATGGCGTTGTACAGAGAGGTGGATCCGCTCGCGACCATCTGCCCGATGGCCGCTTCGAGGTCGTCCTGATTGGCCGTGAAGGGCTGGCGCACTTCGACACGGCTGTCGAAGTCGATCACCTGTGCCAGATCCCGTGGCCGGAGACGCCCGACGAAATTCTTCGCCGCCTCCTGCAGCGTGGGGAGCGCCTGATCCATGCTCGCACTGCTGTCGAGCAGCAGCGAGAGAGCGATCGGCTGCGGTTCCCGTGTGAAGAAGACGACGTCCTGCTTGACGCCGTCCTCGTAGACCTCGAAATCCTCGCGGTCGAGACCGGTGACGTACCGGCTGTTCGTGTCGACCACCGTCACGTTCAACGAGACGATATCGACACCGAGGCGGAACGCCGGGCGTTGCGGCTCCTGATCCTGCTGCGCCGACGGCACCATGGTCCCTGCCGCCAGCACGAGCACCACGAGGAACGCCTTCGCTCTCACCATCTAGCCCTCCCCGCGAGCCGGCGTCCCGCGCATGGTGACGTCGTCACGGGCGGACGAGACCTCGACTTTTTCCGGTGGGATGAGTGTCTGGGGTCTCGCGTACACCACCTTGTATTGAGACAGCAGTTCGCGTGCGAGCCGCTGGAGGGACTGATCCAGCGCGTGTGGGCTGAGCAACTGAATGCGCTGCCCCCCCGATTCGCGCGGTCCTGCCTCGAGCAGGAACGACCGCTCACGCAACGCGTGCTCCTCCGAGTGATAGAACTGGCCAATCGTCACCATGTGCAGCGCGATCCGGTCCCGGACGAGCGTCCTGACCAGGTCGCGGGAATAGCGGTTGGTGAACTCCCTGCCGTCCGTAATCACCGCCACCATCACGGCCCGAGGAGTGTCGCGCCGCGACAGCCCGCGGGCGCTCTCGAAGATGGCGTCGAGCAGCGTCATGCCGCTTTGCGACATGGAAAAGATCCGCCCGACCCCATCGGACAGTCGCGTCGTGTCGTCGGTGTAGGCGACCGCGATGGTTGGACGATCGGCCAGGGTGATGAGCGCCACGCGGTTATCCGGCGTCATCGTGGCGACGAAGTTGGAGAGCGCCTGGCGCAAGAACGTGATCGCGTCCGACGCGGCGGCGCTGTTGTCGACGAGGAGCGCGATGTCGATTGGCTCGATCGCGCTCGAGACCGTCAACACCTCGCGGCGAACGCCGTCTTCGCGAATCACGAACGCGTTCGGCGCGAGGTTCTCGACCGGGTTGCCGTCCTTGTCGACGGCGCTCACGAAGATGGTTCGTTCGCGTGCCTGTGCCGCGACCGGTGTGCGAAACGCACCGAGACCCGCAAACACGAGCGTGAGGGCCAGGGGAAGGCCGAGCCGAAGCAGGGAAGCGCTGCGCATCGTTGTCTCCAAACCGGCGTGTGAGTGCGGACCGTCGTGCGGCTTCTCATGGAGCTTGGTGCAGGCGTGCGGCCGGTTTCGAGACGAGGTCGTTTCGACGAGGTGCCTCAGAGCCGCATCACGGTCCAGGCGCGTGCGTGCGCCAGAGAGTTACCGCTCAGTTTCGCATCGGGGAGGCCCCTCCCGAGGTACCTGATTGCGGGCTATGAGGGGACATCGCCCATGCTGATTAGCCAGTATAGGACCCCGTGCGCGCGATCGTCAAGCCGCCTCGTTAGCAGAAATCGTTGAAAAGATTGGACTTGCTCCGCAGATTCTCCGCGCGGCGATTGGCGGGTGCTGCCACCGTCTCGGTCCACGCCGCGGCCACCGTGCGCCTGGTCTCGCGTTGTCGAAGCCCCGCAAGCGCAGACGCGCGTGAAGTTTTTCACAAACCTGCTATACTGGTCGGCGCTTCGACAGGCTCACACGCGCACGGGGAGAACGGGGATGTCGCCGGGGCTCGTTCTCCGTGCGCGACCGCCAATGGCAGAGAACGACCGCTCCTGGTTCGCTCGCTCGACGAGGTCGCTGCAGGAGAACATCCGGCAGTCAGCACCGGCGGCCGCAGCCAGCTACACGCTGGTCGGGGCGATCCTGTTGCTCGGCGGCATCGGCTACGCCCTGGACGCGTGGCTCGGTACGACCCCCTGGTTCCTGCTTGCAGGCCTGGTATGTGGAATCGTCGTTGGATTCTACGAGCTCGTGAAGGTAGCCAGCCGGCGGTGATCGGAGGTGCCGCCGTTCTGCAGGAGTCCGACATCGTGCAACTGGCACGGATGGCTCGTCTGTGGGCCCCAGCTGGGGAAGTCGCGCCATGACGACTCTGGTCGTCGGCGACACGTTGGGAAGGACCGGCCCGGAGCGGTGAGCACCGACGATGCCGTGCGCGCGCCAGATGCCGGTGGTGGGGCGCATGGCTGGTGGATGGCGGCCGGGAGCGTCGTGTCGTGGCTCGTGGCCACGATCGCGACCGGAAATCGCGTGAATCCGGAGATGCTGTTCGGCATGCTGGGTCCGCTGGCGAGTGCCGAGCTCACACTGGCGGTGGCGCGCAGGACATTTGCCTCGAACCCAGGGCAGCTGACCGGTGTGATGATAGCGGGGTTCTGGGCAAAGATGCTGTTCTTTGGCGCGTACGTGGCCGTGATGCTGCGTGTGCTGATGCTCAGACCGGTACTGTTCATCGTCAGCTTCACGATGTACTTCGTTGCGCTCTACGCGGTACAGGCCGTGCTGTTGCGCCGCATGTTCGCGACTGCCGGCCGGCTCCCGGAGCGTCAGCGCGATACGGTCGATTAGATGCAACTATCGCCAGCCGTCGAGTCAGCTGCACCGGACAGGTTCGATGCCGGTGAGGTCATCATCGGCCACGTGGCCAACTCTCCCCTCGACCATCCGTTGATCCACCTGCCCACCATCGCGGGAATCGACTTCTCCGTGACCAAGCATGTCTTCATGCTCTGGCTCGTGGCAGCGTTCGTCTTCCTGCTCGTGACCGGGACCGTCCGACGCTACGTGCGGCAGGACCGACTCGTGCCATCCGGGTTCATGAACCTGCTGGAGGCGGTCGTGGTGTGGGTTCGAGACACGATCGTGGAACCGAACGTGGGCAAGAAGTGGGTCGACACGTACGCGCCGCTCATCCTGACGTTCTTCGTCTTCATTCTCTCGGCGAACGTGATTGGGCTCATTCCGATCTTCGACGCCATGTCGCTCGTCAACCATACGGTGCTGCACCTGCCCGAGGACTCGTTTCTCGCGCGTCTGCTGCACGGCGGGTCCACGGCAACGGCGAACCTCAACGTCACGGCTGCCCTGGCGACCATCACGTTCTTCGCGATCATCATCGCGGGCTCCCGTGCCCACGGGTTCGTGCAGCATTGGAAGAACATGATTCCCCACGGCCTGCCCTGGCCGATCTATTTCATCCTGGTTCCAATCGAGATCATGGGGATGTTCGTCAGGCCGTTTGCGTTGACGATGCGACTTGCCGCCAACATGACGGGCGGGCACATCGCCATTCTGGCTGTTCTGTCGTTCGTGTTCATGTTCACGGAGATCTTCGGTCACGCGATGGCCGGTATCGGAGTGGGCCTCGTACTCGCATTGCCGTTGTCGGTCGGCATTTCCGCGCTCGAGATCATCGTGGTGCTCGTGCAGGCATACGTGTTCACGCTGCTGTCGGCCGTGTTCATCGGCATGGCCATCCACGCTCATCACTGAGCCAGTTCTGGCGGGCCACGGGACCCGCTAGGGAGGAATAATGGAACCACTTGCATACATGGGTGCCGGGATCGGCATGGGTCTGGCCGTGATCGGCGCCGGCCTGGGCATCGGACGGCTCGCGGCTGGCGCCGCCGAGGGAATTGCCAGGCAACCCAACGCCACCGCGCAGATCACCGGCGCGGTGAACCTTCCGCTCTTTCTGCTCGAAGGCGTCGCCATCATTGCGTTAGTCTTCGCCCTCGTGATCGTGCTGCTCAAGTAAGGTTTCGAAAGGATCCGCGCGATGGATAATCCCTTGGTCCAGCCCGATCCCGGCCTCTACATCTGGACCATTGCGACGTTTCTGGTCCTGGTCGCGGCGCTCGCCAAGTTTGCCTGGCGGCCGCTGCTCAGGGCACTGGATCAGCGGCAGGAGTCGATCCGCAGGTCGCTCGACGATGCGCAGAAAGCCCGGCAGGAGTTGGAGCGGCTGCAGGGTGAGTCCGCGCGGATGCTTGCCGAAGCCAGGGTCGAGGCCGAGGCCATTATTTCTCGAACACGGTCCGACGCGGACCGTGTCCGCGACGAGCTCAAGCAGAAGGCGCAGGCCGAGGCGGCCGGATTGATCCGGAACGCGGAGCGTCAAATCGAGCTCGAAACGGCCCGGGCGCTTCAGCAGATCCGCAGCGAGGCCGTCGACATCTCATTGGCGATTGCGTCCAGACTGCTCCAGCGGAACGTGACGAGGGAGGACAACGAGCGCCTCATCGAAGACACGTTCCGGGAACTGGAGACGGCTCAGGCGCAAGGGGCGGGCACTCGGACGTAGCAGACGGCCCGAAGGGTCGGACGATCCCTGGGACAACCTTGCTGGACTACGGCGTAGAACCGGCCTCGGCTCTCGTTAACTCCAGTTCTCGCCGGGCACGAGCGTTGGCGGGTTCCGCGTCGAGCAGTGTGGTATACGCATCGATCGCACGGTCGAACAGCGCCGTGCGAGAGGCCGTGTCGGGTTCCTTGGCTGCTTTCTGCCGGTAAAGGCTGCCAATCACCAGGTTCACGCTGGTGAGCTTTGGATTCCGTGCTCGAATCTGCTCGTAGGCCGCCAGCGCCTGATCATAGCGGCCTTCGTCATGCAACGCCGCGGCCTGGGTCGTCTGCTGCATGATGTTCCGGTCGAGCGCGCCCGGAATCGTGGATGGATCCGGTTCGAGCGTGAACGTCATGGGCGGGCTGCTCGCGGTGCGGACGGGCATGGACGCTTCGAGCGGTGCGAAGCCGGGCGCCTCGACGACGAAGGTCCACGAGCCGGTGCGAAGCCCAATCATGGCCCACCGTCCGCGGTTGTCGGTGGTTGACGCGATTTCTCTGGGGGACGCGTCGGGATTCATGGCGCGAACCGTTGCGCCTCGAATCGCACGTCCGGCCGTGTCTCGCACCGTGCCCTGAGCGCGGGCCGTCTGTGCGGCAATGGGTGCCGCCAACGAGAGAATGAACAGCGTGGTCACCGCCACCTGTAAGCGTCGCATCGACACCCCTCCGAAGCTCAGCCCCGCCAGCAAGACTCTCTATCTTACCCGAGGTGCGGTGGAATCCCCAACGTCGGGAGGTGCCAATCACATCCAGGCCCGATCCGCCACGAGCGCCCCCCAGAGCAGCGGGAGATACACGATGGAGAACAGGAACAGCCGGCGTGCCGACGCCGTCGATCGGTCGCGAGCAAACGCAGCGCTCAGCCAGATCATGCCGAAGCCAAGACCGGTGGCGAGCAGGCTGTACGGCATCCCGGCCAGCCCGACGAGGGCGGGCATCAGGCTCACTGGCCACAGTGCGGACGCGTAAAGCAGTGCCTGCTGACCGGTTCGTCGTCCGTCCGGCTCGAGCACCGGCAGCAGTGGTATCCCGGCTTGGGCGTAGTCGTCCCGGTAGAGCCACGCGATGGAAAGGAAGTGAGGCAGCTGCCACAGGAAGACAATCCCGAACAGTACCAGTGCGGGAAGCGTGATCTGGCCAGTGGCGGCGGTCCACCCGATGACGGGAGGCAGGGCTCCGGGAATCGCGCCGACGAGCGTTGCGAGCGACGTGCGCGTCTTGAGAGGCGTGTACAGGAGAACGTAGCTGCACAAGGTGAACGCGGCCACCCCCGCCGACACTCCGTTGACCGCCCACGCCAGCTGCGCGATGCCGCCAACAGCCAGCAGAATACCGAACCAGGCACCCGTGCCCGCGGTCAGACGGCCACCCGGCAACGGCCGCGCGCGTGTGCGCCGCATCAGTCCGTCCGTGCGGCGCTCCCAGACCTGATTCAGTGCCGCGGCACCTCCAGCCACCAGGGCCGTTCCGATCAGGGTATGAGCCACGATGGCGAGCGGAAGGCCCGTCGGTGATCCCAGGTACACGCCCACAGCCGTCGTGACCAGCACGAGCAGGTTCAGGCGTGGCTTGGTGAGCGCCACGAAGTCCGCCAGGCGGTATGCCGGCTGCGCCACCCGTGTGGAGCGGGGAACCGTGCGTGCTGCGGGGTCGAATGAATCCTCGCTCGCTGCGTGCGCCGCCTGTGCTCCCAGCTTCACGCGCGGGCTCCCGAACGCGTCCAGGTCTCGGCGTCCGTGCGCGCGCTATGGGCTGGCCGGTCGGGTTGCCGGGTCCGCGACGGCTGACTCACGTCCGCGAAACGGGCCCGGAAGGCGCGCAACGTGAGGACCAGGGTCGTCACCAGCACGAGTCCTCCCGTCACAACGTGCAGTGAATTGATGATTTCGTGCCTTGCTGTCAGCACCGTGAGCGCCCCGAGCGTAATCTGTACCGTCAGCAGGGCGAGCAGCAGTAGGGAGGGTCGCATGAGCTCGCGCCGTGTCCGGTGGTGGTAAGACACGTGCGCCACCGTGGCGGCGATGAGGCCGCTCACCACGACTGCGCCGACGCGATGGGCGAAATGCACGGCGATTTTCGGGTCCCAGGTCGGCGGGATGATCTGTCCGAAGGCCAGTGGGAAATCGGGGATCGCGAGGCCCGCGCCGGTGTGACGCATCGTGGCGCCGATGACAATCTGCAGGTAGACAGCCGCCAGGGTCACCAGCGCGATCTTCTGGAGGCCGCGCTCGTCCGGAGTCGCCGGGAGTTGGGTTGCATAGCCCTTGCGCCAGCCGGATGACGTGAACAAGGTGATCGCGACCGTCAGACAGAAGACAATCTGCGCCAGACTCGCGTGTGCGACCGATATCGGCGTGGGAAGGAACCAGAGGACCGTGATGCCACCGAGGATGCCCTGCGTCACGACGGCAGCAAGAGCGGCGAACCCAAGCCAGCGCACCCAGCGCCGCGGCTCCACGCGCCAGAGCCACACGGCAAGGATGAGAATCAGGAGCCCCACGACGCTCGCGATCAGCCGATGGCCGTGCTCGTAGAAGATGCCGCCCACCATCTTTTCGAGCGGGAAGGCAAACATGAACCATCCGTACGTGTTGGGCCAGTCGGGCACGGCGAGACCGGAGCCGGTGCTGGTCACCATACCCCCGGCGAAGATCAGCAATGCCGTGGATGCCGACACCACGGCCGCGAAGACGTGAAGCCATCGACTCATGGCGTCCTGAAGGTGAACGAGATGGTCTGCGTCTCCCGCTCACCGAGGGAAACCGTCTGCGTCTCGGTCCCGAGCACCTCGTGCCACGCTGCGATGGTATACGTGCCGGGGGGCAGCCGCTCGAGGCGGAATGCGCCGTCTTCCGCCGTCGACGCGTGGAATGGATGGTCGAGGACGCCGGCCCATGCGTTCATCCATCTGTGGACGTCGCACTTGAAGGGCACCATCACTTCCCTCGTGCTGAACACGTGGGTGTGACGATCTCCGCGGTTGGCCTGACCCCGGTTGAACTCCTGATTCGCTACCGCTGCCGCGTGCACGTTGTGCAGCGTGGCGTCGCTGTTCTGCAGCTCGAGCGGCTGTCCGACCTGGATGCCGAAGACGCGCGGTTCGTAAGTGCAGCGGTGCTGGTCGAGCACGACCGGAGTCGAGGGCACAGGGAATCGAAGACCGTCGAGGCCCGCTGTGACGTACACGAAGACGTTCTGAAGACCCGCATCGGGCCCCGTCCGAATCCGCTGGATGGTGGCACCACCGGCGTGTTCGCCCTCGCAATAGGGATCCGACCGCATGTTGATTGGTTCCGGGGGTGGCGGTGTTCCGTCGAGCGTGACTCTGCCGACGATATGCCCTGCCGTGGCATCGTCCACCGGATCCTCGAGCACGGACGAAGGCGTGCCCGCAGGCGGAGGAGCGGTGCCGCCACACGCGACCGCCAGGACGGCGACGCCGAGGAGCACGACGGTCGTTAGGTGTCTTCCGATTGACATGAGCGGTCTATCCGGCGCCGCCGGCAGCGGCAATCTTGCGCAGCACGCGGTCCTGCAGCCACTGCGGACTCCACCAGTCGATAGGCGTGACCTGCTCGCCGCCAACCAGCATGGTGAAGTGCAGATGGTCGCCGCCCGCGAGCCCCGTCATGCCGCTGCGCCCGATTCCGGCGCCTCTCTCGACGAGTTGGCCCGGTTCCACGTCGATGGACGACAGGTGCGCGTACAGCGACTGCACGCCGAGCCCATGGTCGATGACGATGGTGTTGCCGTAGATGCCGAGATACCCGGTGTGGATCACGACGCCGCGCTGCGCCGCTGTGATGGGCACGTTGGCCGTTGCCGCAAGGTCGAACCCGAGATGGACCTGCCGGTCGACCTCGGTGCCCTGGTAGAAGTAGGTGCGCGCGTCGGCAAAGCGGGCCTCGACCTGCGAGCCACCGAGTTGCTGAAAGGCATCGCGGAAGAGCAGCTCGGGTGCAGTCTTCTCCACCAGATCGGAAATGTACTGATTGTTCTTGCGTCGCAGCTCGCCGTTGATGTGAAGAAACCCGGCCAGCAGGTCCGTCGTGTCGATCGGTTCATCCGGTGTGTTGGCCGCAATCGCGGGCACGATGCGGGAGAGCAGGCGGTCGTCGAGCTGGATCCGGCTTCTCGCGAACTGCTGCGCGATCACACGGTGGTCCAGTGGGGTCGCCGTCTCGTTCCCGGCGGGGTCGCGAGCGTACACGTGAATCGGGGTATTCCGATCCTGGTCGAACAGCAGCGCGAAGAACGCCACGCGCAATGCCGGGTCCCCCTGGATGCCGACGCCCGTCGCCGGAAATCCAGGGTAGCTCTTGTCCCCGACCCGCACGCCCGATTCGACATCGTCGGGCGTTGCGCGATACACGACAAACTCACTGCCTCCGTGATTGACGAAGTGAAACGTCGAGAGCACGGCCACGCGCGGCGGATCCAGCCGCACCTGCACGTCGCGCGTTGCGACCGACTCGACCTCGCGCACGCCGAAGAGCACGGGTCGCGCGGCGCGCACGACGAGTCGGGCGGCGCCCGCCTGAAGCTCCGGGATGGCTGTCTTGCCAATCGGACGGATGATGTACAGCCGATCCGCGGTGTCCTGTCGCACGACCGCCTGACCCGGCTGGTCCAGTGCAAAGGCCTGGTGGATGCGTCCCTCCTGCTCGAGCGTGACATGTACCCGGGAAAACCGCCCCTCCGGCGCTTCCACCATGAGCTCGAGCATGCCGGACTGTCCCACGAAGCGATCCGGACTCCTCAAGTCAATCGTGGGGCCCTCGGACCGTCCAGCCCAGATCCACGCGCCCACGGCGATGCCGAGGGCCAGGAGCAGCAGCTTCAGCAGAATCCGCATCCTCAGCATCATAGCGTGAAGGCTTGGGGGAACGCGGGGTGGCTCCTCGGTGGCGCCGCCCCCCAACGGCGGAGCGGTCGTGAAGGCAATTGAAGTCACAGCGCACCGCCCGCGAGGCCGTCGTGCTCTCGGTAAACAGCTCGCGCGCGGTGCGGCTCCCCCCCACCACCGAGAGCCACCCGCGTTCGAAGCAGAGTGTTTCCAGCTCGTCCATTGACGGCGCACGTGCAGCCCCGTGCCTCCACCCGAATATCGCGCAGATCTGCGGGACGAACATCACGAGAGCGTCGCGGCCTACGTGGAAGGGGCTGCGGCCGGGCTCGAACGCCTCGCGCGCAAGATCCGCGAGAAGGACCTCAACGAGCTCCTGCATGATGCTCAGCGGCTCGCCCGCCGTCAGCCCGCCTGGTTCATCGGTGGGAGCTTCGCACTCGGCCTGCTCGCCGCGCGCTTTCTCGAGCGCTCGGGTACGCATGACCAAGAGCGCGGCTCCTGGCCCGAAGGCAACCGGGGACCGGGGACGGATTCCGCCTGGGAGGCGAATCGCCCGGCGGGTGCACACTATGCCACCGGCGCCGACTTCCTCAGGGAGACCTACTGATGCAAGAGAGGAGTTACGACCCCCGGACCGGTGCTGACGATCGCACCATCGGCGAGTTCTTCGCCGAGCTGTCACGTGAGACGAGCGTGCTCATCCGCAAGGAGGTCGAGCTCGCGAAGACCGAGATGACCGAGAAGGCCCGCACGGCGGGCATGCATGCCGGGATGGTGGCTGCCGGCGGCGCACTCGCGCATGCCGGATTGCTGGTCCTGCTGGCGGCGATGGTGCTGGGACTCGCGCAGCTCGGTGTTCCGGCGTGGCTTGCGGCCCTCATCGTGGCCGTCGCCGTGGTGGCCATCGGCTATCCCGTGGCCATGCGCGGTATCTCGGCGCTGCGAAGCACGAACTTCGCTCCCACGCAGACGCTGGAGTCGATCGAATCCCTGAAGGAGGACACGAGATGGACGAGCAGAACAAGGGCGTGAACGAGCGCTGGGCACCGCCGGGACGCACGCCGGAGCGCGGCTATACCCGCGACGAGTCGGCCACGCCCTCGACCGGAACAACCGGCGCCCGCGCGGATGAGCGCTCAACCCGCGAGATCCGGTCCGAGATCGAACAGACACGCGCCGAGATGGGCGAAACGATCGATGAGATCCAGGATCGCCTCCGGCCTGCTGATGGATCGCATCCGCGACCATCCGGTACCGTTCACGCTGGCAGCAGTCTCGATCGCCTGGTTCGCCTTCAGCGGACGCAGTCATCGGCATCCGTCGGATCGCGCCATCTACGGATCGACGGCATACGGTGAGCCGTACATCCGCGAAACCCGGATGCGGGACGATCGCTGGCGCGAACGCGACGGCAGCGCCAGCAAGTACGCCGGCGAGTACACCGGACGGCCATCCATCGGCCAGACGACGCACGATGCGGCTGAGGGCGTGCGGCATGCGGGTGGCGAGGTCCGGCACATGGCAGGCGAGACGGCCGCTCGCATGGGCGAGGCGACGCGCGAAGCCGGCTACGAGGTGCGGCGGTGCGTGCGGCGCACCAGCAACCAGCTGGAACGCATGGTGCGCCAGAACCCGCTCGCCGTGGGCGCCATTGCGGCGGCGGTGGGCGCGACGGTCGGGCTCATCGTGCCTGAGACGCGCCGCGAGCACGAGCTGATGGGCGACGCGCGCGACGAACTATTGGAGAAGGCGAAGGAGACGGCGGTGGAAGCGAAGGAACGGATCGAGCAGGCTGCGATACACGCGCAGGACGCGGCGCAGAAGGCCGTGACCGACACGCTCACCGGCGCCGAGAAGACCGACCGCTCGTAATGCCTGTAACGTGGGCCGGACCGGCAGCGATCCGGCCCACGCGTCAGCCGACGCTGGATTCACGTGGCGAGAGTGTTGCTGAGGGTTCGAAGCGAGCCAGGTCGTCGGCCTCTGCGGGCTGTGGGTGGGGGTCCAATCACGCGGAGTTCGCCCACTGGACGGTACGCTCAAGATAGGACGAGGCTCCGCGGAAGGAGCGGCAGCATGCACACACGAGTTCTGCTCAACGCCGCCGCCGGCATCCTGGCGGCTGTTCTCACTGCGACACCCGCGCTGGCGCATCACGGGTGGCGGGCAATACGGAGGAGATCGAGATCTCCGGCACGGTGGAGCGCGCCGTCAGCATGGCTGGTCCCCACGCCACGATGCAGGTGTGCGACGACGAGGGGCGGTTGGGGAACATCACATTGGCGCCTGCCTCGCGCTGAAGCTCGGCACGCCGGCGAGCTACGCGGACGCGTTCGACTTGCTCGAAAAGGCGGGCATCATCGACCCGGCACTCTCCGATCGACCTCATGCGGCCGCTATGCGCTGCGCCACCAACGGCGGCAGCGACACGAGGCCCGCAGTTCACCGCGGCTGGTGCAGCAGCGAGTGCCCGTCCGTGTCCAGGATGTTGTCGTAGATCTCGCCCAGGGCAACCGGGCTCGTGAGGGCGAGGGGCGTGCTGACGAGAGCCAGCCGGCGGCGGTACGGCGACCTACGCCATCGCTGCGAGGGTGTATTGAAAGCGACCGGCCCTGTTGCGCGCTCGGGTCAAGCTCCAGCGGCCACCGAGAACCTGGCTGAATCGCGGCCCATCCGGCGTGCCCGACTCCCCATTTGACCGCCGGTGTTCGACAGGATTTCGAAATCGATGGCCGGGCCCCGCGCATCGATCAGCCAGTACTCGAGCACCCGGGCGCGGCCGTAGGCCTCGCGAAGACGTCGCGTTCCTTGGTCACCGACGAATCGCTGACGATCTCAACGACGAGGGCAGGGCTGCCGGTGATCTCGACATAATTTGCTTCGCTGTCGGCCCTGCGTTCCAGCTGGTCGCGGCCCGTTTCGAAACCAGCCCACGAGACGAACGTCAGGTCCGGTTCGGCGCTCAGACCGGCCGCCTCATTGGTGACGAGCACGCCGTCGGCAGAGACCTCGCCGAGATCGCGTTCGCGAACGTAGCGTCGAGCGCCGCGGTCACCGCCATCTTCACCTTGTTGTGGGTCGCGATCGACTCCGGGCTCATCTCGACCAGGACCTCACCATCGACGTATGTCGTCCGGACGCCCTCCGGATAGGAACGGGAGGTGACCCACGTCCGGTAGCCGGCGTGGTCGAAGGCTGTGCCGGGAACCGTGATTCGGTCTTCGATGGTGATCGATCGCGTGGCCGGCATGTATTAGACGGTTATCCGGCTCCTTGCGCGAGTTATGTACTCGTTTCGAGCGTGGCTCATGCCGCGGTCTTCAGGCCGACGGCGTGTGGATGCGCTGATAGAGACGGTCGAGCCGATAGCGCTTCTCCTCGGCGAGCCGAGCGTCGGCCGTGACGGGTCGGAGCAGTCCTGCGGGGAGAGGCGCGTAGACACGCTCGAAGAGCTTCAGGAACACGAGACAGATCGAGTACCCGTGCGGCAACAGGCGATAGCGGTGTGCGTGCGGGACACACTCGACCAGGCCTTTCGCCCGGAGCTTCGACAGGTCGTATCGTAGGAACGCGAGGCGGGACTGATCGGTGGTCGTGTCGAGTGCCGCCACTGTTGGTGGGTGGAGGTCGCGGGTGGTGAAGGTATCGCCGGCGGCGATGTGGGCGAAGCGCACGAGCGTGTGCATCTCCGCGAGCTGCCGCGGGTGATCGAGTTTCAGCCCGGGGATGCGCTTCCCGTTCGGACAGGCGAGTGGGTTCGGCGAGCTGCCGCAGCTGGCTGCGATCGACGACGGTCTCGAGGATGTCCTGTTGGACCGTGAGATAGCGATCGGTCACGTCGGCCATGGCGGTGCGGAGCTGCGGGACCGACTCGATGGTGTTCGGGAGAGCGAAGTCGGCGACATTGTTGGAGGTGGCTTCCGTGCGCAGGAGCAGATGGTCGCGCACGTACTGCTTGATCGCAGAGATTGCAGCATCGCTCCGCAATGAAGTCAGAGCCTACGCGACCGGAAGGCCTTTCCGGCAGGACAAGTCCTCCTGCCACCGCGCCAGCGATCATCGCCGCTGTGGGCAGGTCGAGGGTCCTCGATGATGGTTTCGAGCGTGCCGTGATGGCGCTTGGTGACCTTGCGGCCAAAGATGGTCGCCAGTTTTTTAAGCTGCCCGATCGCCAGATGTGAGCACCTCGTGCTGTCCGAAGAGCGGTTGCTCGGCATGGTGCGCGGCCAGATCCTCGCCTCGCCAGCCGCCCCCGACCGAGCCGCGGTGGCACGCGGCTGCGATGGTCTCGTCGTGAGTGCGATGCGGGATCGATCCCGCCGGAACAAGACATTCGATGTCCTCGAGCCGTCCGCCGATCCGGGCACGCCGGCGGAGCCCATCGAGGCGTTCATGACGAAGCGCGCCGCGACCCTCCGTCATGAACGTGAGACGAGCGACGCGCTGCACGATCACGTGGCGCCGCTCGGCCCCCTTGGCGATCTGGACGCGTATCAATGGCTGCTCCTGCCGGCCAGCCACGCCGAGCGACACGCGGCGCAGATCGAGGAAATGAAGGCGCTGCCAGGCCATCCGGCCCGAGGTCGTCGCTCCTGCGCCTCGGAGGTCCGCGCGACGAGGGCGCATCGATCCACGGGTAACCGCCCTCCTGCACGCGCTGGCGGCCGAAACCGTCAACCGCGCCGTCTGGCCAGAGGCGGCATGACGATCGGAATCGCTTCGCGTTTGTTGCGGCGATAGATACGGAAGTCGCTGTCGACGGTGACGATGGTGTGCCGAGGATGCAGCTCGCTCATGCGAATCAGGCAGAGGTCGGCGAGATCCGGGCGGCGGTCGGCGTACCGTCGCGCCAGCGCTGTGAGCTGCGGCAGATGGTCGTTGCAGTCGAAGCCGATCGTCACCAGTCCGTCAGTGATCATGGCGAGCACCAGCGCCGAGTTCTGCAGGTGAAAGGCAGATTCCGCCAGAACCGCCTCGCACGTGAGCAACGGTTCTATGATACGGGCGGCGAGGCCGACGGCCCAGTCGTGGTGCACATCGTCCCCGTTGGCGAATGCCACCAGGAATCCGGTGTCGGCGATGCCCTTCATCCGCGCGCGAATCCCTTTCGTGCGGAGAGTTCCTTCGGCCCGCGCACGGTTCCGGCGAGTCGCATGAACCGGCGCGCGTCGCCGGCCCGCGCGCGCTCCAGCTGCTGCCGGATGATGCGCCCCTGCGCGATCCCGGTCCTTCTCGATTCCTCTTCCAGCCAGGCGGCGAGATCGTCGTCAAGACGTACCGTGATTGTGTGACTCATACGCCAGAATCGTAACACAGTCCGCTCGAGGGCCAGGCGCGGCTCCCATGGTGGCCTGTGCGAACGTTTTCGTGAAGCCGTCCGCCGGCACCTCGCCAAAGTATGCAGCAGTGCGAGGTTGACCATGTCGGCCACGGCTCGACCCACATGGTGGTGCCAGCTCCCGCCCCGAGTAAGCCTTGTCTCTCGACGCCGGCCGCCGAGGCTCGCGGCCCCGGCGCGAGCACAATCCCGGCCACATGCAGTGTCGGACCGCTCGCGGGCCGTCGTTCGATCTCGAGAGAGCGCCGCTGGACGGGCGCCTTCATCAGACGGAGGAGCCCCCATGCCCATCAACGGACGGAGCCCGTTGGCGATCCACCGGCTCCAACCGGCGCAAACGCGATCGGCACCAGGCGCGCCGCCGTCGATGTCGACCCTCCGCAGCCGTTCGGCGGTGAAAAGCCGATCGATCGGCTGTCGGGCGACCAGAACGGAAACGACGCCCCATCGGTTCCCGCCAGCGGCCGCGCGGCGTCGCTGGCCAGCGGCCGCAGCCACAATCGAGGCTGGCCGTTCAACGAGGCGACGAACACGACGTGGCGGCCGTCGGGTGAAATGTCGAACGACACGGGATCGGTCGTCGGCGGTGTGGCGATGTCGAGACGCGTCTCGGACGGCAGCGTTGGCGGTCCGCTGGTGCGCGCGCGAGCCAGCGCCATGACGACGATCATTGCCAGGACAACAACTGCGGCCGACTATGCGAGCCGTTCGCGTCGCACACCGCCCGCTGTGCCTGCTCCAGGTACTGGGGAAGGCTCGTGATCGGCCTCGTCGATCTCGATACGCGCGTCGCGGATGTCGGCGAGCCTCCGCCTGCGGTCCTTCTCGAGACACCGGCGCGGCAGGCGGCGAATGCTGCCGGGTGTATCGTGCGGCAGGCGCACCCATTCCGGCTCGGCATGTACGATCGCCGCGATCGTCTCAGGCGCATCGCCGCCGCCGAACGCGCGCGTGCCGGTCAGCATCTCGAACAGCACGCAGCCGAACGCCCAGATGTCGGTGCCTTTGTCGACTGCGAGTCCTCGCGCCTGCTCGGGATTCATGTACGCCGCCGTGCCCAGGATGACGCCCATCTGCGTGCCTGCCTCGCCGTAGCCTTGGCGGAGGAGGGCGGGGCTGGCGATCGTCGGAGACTGCGTCAGGTCCGTCCGATACCTGGAGCCAGGGTCACCATCGGGTTCAGGCGGGCCCTCGACGAGCTTCGCCAGGCCGAAGTCGAGCACCTTGACGCCTTACACACAAAAGCCACTTTCGCCGATCCCGACCCTGGGTCGCCCGTGTTCGCAAGGGCGCCTCCGCGATTGTCCGGGTCGTGTCCAGGCGCCGCGATCGGCAACGAGTGGCAGATGGCCAGCGTGTCGAGGCCCACCCGAATTTCCTTGATCACGAGCCGCACGATTTGTTGCCGCTGGTTGACGTCGAGGGTGTCGGATCGCGCGCGGAGCGTCGCGCGAAGCTCACTCAGCGCTGAGGCGCAGAAAGCGCGCCTGGTCAGCGGACGCGAGCTCCAACGCCTCCCGCTCCGCCGTACGGACCTGCTGTTGTTTGCGGAGCGCCGGCATCCGATCGCGGAGGTCGTCGAGTGTCACCAGGTCCTGTTGGTACGCGGTGACGAGTCGCTCCATGCTCTGGGCCAACCGCGTCTGCTGGCGGACGAGGTCCTCAAGGCGCTGACGACAGGGGTCCCCCTGCTGCGCGGCATCGAGCCGGCGATCCAGTTCGGCTTGAACCAGGGTCGGGTCATCGAACAGGCGAATGACCTCGGCCCACACGAGCGCATCCAAATGGGCTTGTCGCACAGGACGATTCGTAACACGCCGGGCCGTGCCGATGTGGCGACACCCGTCGACGCCCAGCAGCGATAATGCCGCCGCCGCCGATACAGGCTATAGCCACACTGCTCGCACACCAGCAGGCCGTGTAACAGCGTGGGGGACTTCGTCCGTCGCCGCGCGAAGTGGATGTTCTGCACCAACCGCTCCTGGGCCAGGGCGAACGTCGCCTCGCTGATGAGCGGCGGCACGAGAAATCTCCAGCCACTCGCTCCGCGGACGATCGTGATTGGCCGTGTCCCCCGTCGGGCGTCGGCCATGCAGCGATCGGCGTCGCGTGATCCGCTGTCGCGGGCCGACCGCCGTTTTGCCAAAACAGGCGCGACCGCAATACGCCGGATTGCGCAGCAGCTTGGCGATCGTGGACGGATCCCCGCGTGAGCGTTTGCGCGTGGGGACTTGCGTCGCGTTGAGCCGCTGCGCGATCCCCCGCACACTCGCGCCCTCGTGCGTATACCACGCAAACACCTGCCGCACCACCGCCGCTTCCGCTCTGTCCACCGCATACGCGGCGTTCGCGTGCTCACTCTTCGTCACATAGCGATACCCATACGGGGCGCCCGACAAGGCGTTCACGACGCCCCCTGCGCTTTGTGGCGCTTGCCCCGCCGCGTCCGTTCCGCAATCTGCGCCCGCTCGTACTCCGCGATCATGCCCTGCACTTGCACCAGCAACCGATCCTCGGGGGTGTCGCTCGCCGGCGCCTTCAGAAACACCACCGCCACGCCGCAGCGGGCGAATTCCTCCGTGAGCACGATCTGATACGCATACGTGCGACTGAGTCGATCGGGGGCGTACACCAGCACCGCCGCGATCTGTCCGCTTGCCGCGAGATCGCGTAGGCCTTCCAACCCAGGGCGCACCAAATGCGCCCCGCTGTAGCCGTCATCCTCAAACACCACTCGGGCGGCACCACATAATCATGAGCGGCGGCAAACGCCCGCAGCGCGGCCGTCTGACTCGCGATCGTCTCCTGGTCCCGTTGATGGTCGGACGACACGCGGGCGTACATCGCAGCGGGCGTACTCATGAACCTGCTTCGCGGCCGGCACCCCGACCGACCAGCGCTGATCCGGGACCAACAGCTGATAGACGTGCGCGAGTAATCGGGGCCTGCAAGCGATCAACGTGATATTCTCAGGCCACCCGGCGCGGCGCCGAGAAGGGATCACCCACGCCCGCCCCTTCGCGCCAGCAGCCGCGAGACCGCACGACTCACGATCTCGCTCAACGACAGGTCGGTGGCCTGGGCATGCGCCCGCAGCGCCTGCACTAACCCCCGCGACAGCTTCACCGTGAAGGCGACCGTCGCCTCGGGGACCGGCACAGGCCCTCGCAAGCGCCGCGCCTGCTGCAAGTCTCGATAGGCTTGCCGCCGCGAGATGCCACAATCCCTCACCATGCGCTCGACCGCTTCCGGGAGCGCCTCGCCCTGGGCCAGCATCTGCCTCGCATGATTGAGACGCTCGGCTTTCTCCTCCGCCGTCCCCATGTGACTGAATGATACAACCAATTCTGACACAGCACAACCGTATCTCACTCTTCTAGCGATACCGGATGGTCCGCTCAAAGGTCAGAGTGGCTTTTGTGTTGACGGCGGCTTGACCGTGCCGTCTGGCCGCACCTTGACGTTGCCGGGCTTGAGATCGCGGTCGCACCACACCCTACTGATGTGCGGCATCGACGGCGTCGGCAATCTGCCGTGCGATCGGCAGCGCCTCGAGTACGGTCAGCGGCCCTGTGCGAGGTGTTCAGCCAGGGTCGGTCCCTCGACGAGCTCGAGCACCAGCGCGCGCGGGTTGCGTACGCCAGCCGTCGAGTCCGAGTGACCTTCCTCGATGCCGTGGATGTTCGCGATGTTCGGATGGTTGAGCGAGGCGAGCAGCTGGGCCTCATGCCCGAGCTGCGCACCGGGGGTAAGTGGCATCGATGGTCGACCGAGTGGCCCCGATTAACCGAGTGGCCGCGATTATACGGGAGCTACCGTGTTGACCGGGCGAGAGCTGACGGCCTCGCGCGCTATGTGGTCACGGCTGGCCAGTCGCCGCCCGCCCGCGGTTCGTTGGGCGAGGCTACAATGTGGAATGCCCTCGCGTGCTTCGACGGCGGCCGACGCCTTCCGCACGACCATCGACTTGTTCGAGACGGGCGTGGCGCTGATGCGCCAGAGCCTGCGCCGCGCACATCCCGACGCCACAGAAGAGGAGATCGACGATCGCCTGATCGCGTGGCTCCACGAGCGACCGGGGGCGGAACATGGCGACTGCCCGGGCCGCGTGGTGAACCTGGATGTCGGGCCGCGGTGACCTCACTCGAGGCGACGGTACGCCGGATTCGCCACGACCTCTTCACCGCTGACGTGGCGTTCGCACTGGTCGGTGGGATGGCCGTGTCGGTCCGCACGGAGCCGCGTTTCACGCGTGATGCCGACCTGGCGGTCGCCGTCGCGAGCGATGCGGACGCGGAGGTACTGATCTTCACGCTGCGTGGCGTCGGCTATCGCGTCAGCACCGCGATCGAGCAGGAGGCCGTGGGCCGGCTCGCGACCGTCAGACTCGCGCTGTCCAGCAACCCGAGCGCGCCGGTCGTCGATCTGCTGTTCGCGTCATCAGGCATCGAACCCGAGATCGTCGCGGCCGCCGAGCCCGTCGATTTGCTACCCGGTCTCCACATGCCGGTGGCCCGGACAGGGCACTTGATCGCGCTGAAAGTCCTGTCGCGAGACGACGTCCAGCGTCCTCAGGACCTCGTGGATCTGCGGGCGCTCCTGCGCGTGGCGTCCACCGAGGAGCGACAGCGTGCCCGTGATGCGCTCGCGCTGATCGCCGAGCGCGGATATCATCGAGGCCGCGAGTTGATGGCAGAATTGAGCCGGTTGACCCCCGTGTAAACCGCATCACGCGGCAGCAGGCAGGGAGGTTCATCATCCGGGCCAGGCCCGGCCACTCGGGACTCTGGCGGAGGGGTCGAACCACAGGCGTCGCGGTGTCGATGACCGCGAACGGATCGCGCTGCTCGATCAGGCATGCGTACCAGGTCGCCGTTGCCTCCATGTCGCCCCGCAACAGGTGTTACAGCGCTGCGCCGACCGGCCGATCGGGATCGTTCGGCACAGGGAGCAAAGCTTCCGCGCGTGCGTGCTCGCCGATATGGAACAGCGCCCCAGCAAGGAATCCGGCCGGCATCGTGTGCCATGGAGCAAGCTGGTGCGCGCGTTCGACCGCAACGACCGCCTCGGCGAAGCGTCCTGCCGAGACCAGTAACTCGGCGAGGGTCGTGTACGGGACCCAGTGCTGGTCGATATCGAGCGCCGCCAGGGCCTCGGCAACGGCGCGGTCGTACGCTCCGCGTGTGCGAGGTGGCTGACGAGGACGCCCGCCAGGTCGGTCATCTCCCGGTCGTCGCGGGACCACAGATGACTGCGGTCAGTCGCCGCAATCAACTGCGCTGTGACGCGAATCTGCGTCCCCGCGCGCCGGACGCTTCCCTCGAGCACCGTGGTGACGCCGAGCGCCTCGGCGATGTGCCGGACGTCGTGCCTGCCCTTGAAGGCGAATGCCGAAGTGCGCGCGATCACCTTCAGGCAAGGAATCTGGCCGAGCGCGTTGAGGATATCCTCGGCCAGCCCATCGCTGAAGTACTCGTTGTCCTTGTCGCCGCTCATGTTCGAACGGCAGCACCGATTGACGACGCCTCCTCTTGCGGTGTGCCGGCCTGACGCTGCAGCGCAATCCGGACTTCCGCCAACGTCTGGTATCGCCACGCCGGATCCTTGTGAAGACACTGGCGAACGATGCGGTCGAGGACGCCAACCGGGGAGCGGCGGCGGAGCGTACGTCGCGCGGCCGTCCCTGCGCCTGTTCCCGCGACATGTAAGCGACCGTCCCCAATGCGACCCCGTCGGTGGTGCGCGTTTGGTCGTCCGGTGCCCCGCTGTCCGGCGCCAGCAGTTTCGCGAGACCGAAGTCGAGCAGCTTCGCCGAGCCATCGCGAGTGACGATGATGTTGGCTGGCTTCAAGTCGCGGTGCAGGATGCCGCGACGATGGGCTGCCTCGAGGGCGTTGGCGATCTGGACGCCGAGCCGCACGGCCTCGTCGGCGCGCATCGCGCCTCGCAGCGGCGCACCGTCCAGGTACTCGAGCACCAGGTAGCCCGGCCCGACATCGTACAACTGGAGATATGGGGATGGCTCAGTGCGGCAACCGCGCGCGCTTCCTGCTCGAATCGTCGCTGGCGGTCCGGATCGGCTGCCACCGTGTCCGGAAGCGCCTTGATAGCGACGTGGCGGTCCAATCGCGTGTCGCGCGTGCGATAGACTTCACCCGTTCCGCCGGCGCCGAGCCGCTCCAGGATCTCGTACGGTCCGAGTCTCGCTCCCGATTCGAGTGCCACGGGCTGGAGTGATAGGGCGGCGCCGGACTCGCTTCTCGCAGTTCCTGGCATTTTCATCGCTGCCTGATGAGCGGCTGGATGCCGAGCACCGTACTTGGGCCATCCGCCGATATCGACGACGAGACAAGCGACCATCACATCACACATCACATCAGGGGGGTCACATCAGGGGGGTCAGATCTTGATCCTTGCACCAGTGTCCTTCGGCAGGCGCTTCGTTGCTGCGACCGCCCAGCGGAGAGCGCCATGGCTTGATCATGTCCTCAACTTGCGGACAAGCCTGCAAGAAACAAGATCTGACCCCGCTCGTGTGGCGATCTGGACCCCGCTCGTGTGGCGATCACACGAGAAGCGCGCGCTGGCTGCGCGCAACTATCCGCACATCTGCCAGCTCTACGACATCGGGCCCGACTATCTCGTGTCGAGAACACGTCCCGTGATGTCGCCGGTTGTCACCTGAGCCGAAACCTCGACGGCCATCGGACAAGTGAGGACCAAGGCGGCGACCAGAAGGCTGCACCAGCATCGCGTGGTCATGGCTGCACCTCGATTTCCGGATTGGGGGGTAGGCGGACTTCCTCGGCCCAGGGCAGGCCTCCGGCGAGCGTGGCGGGTCGAGGCCACGAGCGAGTCAGCAGCGTGAATGGAATGTGTGAGCGCCGTTCCGCGGAACGTGACCGCCTGTACCGAAGGATGGGGAACGATGGCGCCACCATCTGCCCTCGCAGGGTGCCGCAATCCTACCGGCGACGGCGTCACGTGCAATCCAAATCTCCGGGGAGGATGAGTGTGACCGCGTGACGCCACCCCGACGCGTAGGCGCGTCGGGGTCCCGCTGTCGTCGGGAGCGAGCGATGCAGCGCACATTGGGGCACGACCACGCGGACACCCTCTGCGTGGTACCAGGAGTTGGACCGCTATGCGACCCGTAGCGCGGATTCTGTACCCGTTCTCCCAACCGCGTAGCGGTCCTAGCCGCGCCGAGCGCGGCAGAAGATACTGGTTACCAGCCGAGGGGCTCTGCGGGGATATCAAGGGGCAGAGCTCGTTGGCTGGTTAACGACTGAAGTCGAAGAAATCGTCGTTGCGCGGCCGCTCCATGCCCTGCTCGTGATACTGCTCCCAGATTTGCGCCCACGGACGCCCGTACATGTCTGGAACCTGATATTCGAAGACGGTCCCTGGGCTCACGGGTCGTGCCACGCCGTTGACAGGGAAAATCGCCGGTATGCACCGGACGTACGGATTGGGATCCCCCTGCTCGAGTCCGCTCAGCTTGCGCAGGTTTCGCACGATCCGGAGCGGCTCCACGAACGCCTCGGGGTCGTAGAGGATCGCCTCGTGCAGCAGTCCTTCGAAGTTCCCGTTCGCGCCGCGGTTCGGCGTATAGATCTCGATCGACTGCAGGCGGTTCGAAGTCTCGAAGGCGCCGTGCGTGGTCCACGCCTGAATGTTCGACGTCCAGGTGATGAGGGCATCCTGGTCCCAGAAGCCGACCGTCTCGCCGTACCAGCGCGGGACGTCGGCGCCGAGCCGCGGCACCGCGCCCTCCAGGTTGAACTCGCGCCCGATGTGGATGTCGGTGACGTAGTTGTCCGCGAGGGCCGCGGTAATCTGCACGATCGAGGGCGCGACGATGATGACGTGGTCGCGGGTGGATGGCCAGTGCCACCGCCGCATGAAGCCTTCGGGCCAGCAGAACGTCGCCGGCCATATCGTATGGTTCTGGCCCGCATGGTAGTGCTGCTGCACGGCCCGAGTCTGGTACTCCTCGGTGAGCAGCGACAGCACCGTGGGAATCTGGACCTTGTGCATGAAGAACCAGTGGTCGTT